>JALYVY010000161.1 GCA_030852985.1 Gemmatimonadota bacterium
AGGCCTTCGGGGTTCGCATGGACACGATGATGGAGATGCAGCTCAGGTATGACCTGGCAGCGATGCGCCGGAGAGCGTCCTCGATTCGGGTAAGGCGCTTTCAGCCTGTGGCGGCCTGAGCGAGGTCGCAGCGCATCCTCACCGCCGAGCACCTCGCGCGGCCCACAGTCGCTCGCCGGTACGGCGACGCGAGCCTCACGTTCCCCAAGGCACACCTCCCGGGATGCGCGCCACGTTTCTCGTACTGAGGCCGGGGTCCACCGAGGGTCCACGAAGTCCGTTTTCCAGACCGGATCGACCGTTCTGTAGTGGTGTTGTCTGCGCGTCGTCCGGGCGAGTACCGTGGTGGAGCGATGTCTGAATGCGTAGACCGGTCACCTTCCCAAGCTGGACGTCGCCGGTCCGAGTCCGGTCGCCCGCTCCTTGCAGGTAACACATATGTGTTTTGAGAGAGCGTCGCGCGGTCCTCGTGGTAACCCTGGGGCAACCAAGCGGCGCTTGTTCGCATCCGCACACGTGGTACGTCGTCTGTCTCGTGGGCCTCCGGACCGCCGCGATGAGCACGGTGGAACTCGTGGAGAAAGTCCTCACCAACGATGAGTCTCACTTCCCTGACTGCCGTCGGCGCTTCGAACCTGGGGTCGCGCGGTTGTTGTAGCCGCAGGATACAGTGCAGGTTGAGCGTGGGCGCGAGACTGGTGAGATTAGCCGCGTGTATCCCCACTCGGAGTGGAGCATGCGAATGAAGCGTTCCGCTTTCCGTTGATGAGCGACGCACTGCCTGATGAGCGAATGCTCTTATATTGCTCACGGGCCTGTGTGCGTCAGCGTACACGCCAGATATCTGAAGCGCTCAAGCTCATACGACCAGCCACGCCGTTGCCTTCTCCTCTCTCGTTGCGCGTTCAAGCATTGCTGTCAAAGGGTCGTGCCGCGCGTGACTGACCAGGCCGCCGAGACGCAGTTGGCGTCGACGCTGGTCGACCCAGCGCGCTTGAGCGCCTTGCAACGCTCGGCGCTGCTCGACACGCCGGCGGAGGAGCGATTCGACCGCATCACGCGCCTCGCGTCCGCGGTGCTTCGGGTGCCCGTGACGCTCGTGTCGCTTGTCGACGACCGCCGCCAGTTCTTCAAGAGCCAGCACGGGCTCCCGGAACCGTGGGCCAGCCGCCGCGAAACTCCACTCTCGCACTCGTTCTGCCAGCACGTCGTTTCGCGCGCCGCCCCGCTCATCGTGTCCGACGCGCGCGAGCATCCGCTGGTACGCGACAACCTCGCGGTCGCCGACCTGGGGGTCGTGGCCTACGCCGGTGTGCCCATCCAGTCGTCCGACGGCCAGGTGCTCGGCAGCTTTTGCGCGATCGACACGCAGCCGCACGAGTGGACGGACGAGGAGATCGATACCCTGCGACAGCTCGGTGCGCTGCTCCAGACCGAACTCCAACTGCGCGAGGCGCTGGGGGACGCTGACCGCGCCGCGCGCGAGGCCGTCATTGCGGCGAGCGAGCGGGCCGCGGTGATTTCCTCGAGCACGGACGGCATCTATACCGTGGACACCCACGGGCTCTGCACGCTGGTGAACCCGGCGGCCTCGGAGATTCTCGGCTTCGCGCAGGCGGAAGTGCTTGGCCAGAACATGCACGACCTGGTGCACCATCATTTCGCCGACGGCACCCCGTTTCCCGAGGCGGACTGCCCGCTCTTCCACGCCTTCCGCGACGGCCGGTCGGCGCGCGTGCACGATACCGTGTTGTGGCGTCGCGACGGCACGCCGGTGCCCGTGGACTGCACGACGTCGCCATTGCTCATCGACGGCGCGGTAGCAGGCGCCGTCGTGACTTTTCGGGACGTCACCAGCCAGCGCCGTACCGCGCATGCCATGCAGCTGGTCGCGGACGCAGGCGAGATGCTCGCGTCGTCGCTCGACTACGAGGTGACCGTGCGCGCCGCCATGCGCATGGCGTTGCCGCTTCTCGGTGACGCGTGTGTCGTGTACCTGCAGCACGACGCAGGCGGCCACGAAAGCATCTGCCTGCACGTCGATCCATCACAGGAAGTGTTGCTCTGCGATCTCTTCGGAGATGCGCGCAGCTCGCTCGACATGCGCGCCACAGGTGACGTGGGCGTGATCGAACTTGCGCCGCCGTACCTTGCGCAGGTAGGGATGGTGAATGTGGTGACCGCGCCGCTGCGGGGACAGCAGCGTCCCATGGGCACGCTGCTTTTTGCGTCGGGGGAGCGTGCCTATGATGCCTCGGACCTCTGGCTCGCGGAGGAAATCGCGCGACGCGTCTCGTCGGCGGTGGAGAATGCGACGCTCTATCACATGGCACAGGCCGCGACGCACGCGCGCGACGAGGTGCTCGCGGTGGTGTCGCACGACCTGCGCAACCCGGTGCACACCATCCAGATGGGTGCCAGCTTCCTCCTCGAGCTCCTCGATGAGGCTCCGCCAGTGGATCCGGGCATGCTCACCAAACAGATCGGCGCGATTCGTCGCTCGGCACTCCGCGCGGACCGGCTCATCCGTGATCTGCTGGACGTGACGCGCGCGGAGCGTGGTCGGCTGGACATCGAACGTGAGCCGGTCATGGTCTGCGACCTGTTGCGCGATGCATCGCAGGGAGTCGCGTCGCAGGCCCTCGCGAGTGGAATCGTCCTCGACGTCCGCCCCGTCGATGGGGTGCTACGCGTTCTCGGTGATCGCGACCGGTTGTTGCAGGCGCTCGACAACCTGCTCAGCAACGCCGTCAAGTTCACGCCGCGCGGGGGACGCGTGACGCTGCAGGCGTTCGCCGACGAGCAGGATGTTCGCATCGTCGTGCAGGATACGGGTCAAGGGATGACCACCGAGCAGCAGGCAAACCTCTTCACGCAATTCTGGCAGGCGAAACGCGGCGACCGACGTGGGGTCGGTCTGGGGCTCACGATCGTGAAGGGAATCGTTGACGCGCATGGCGGAACGCTCGTGGTCGACAGCGTGCCGGGTGTCGGGTCCGCGTTCCGGATTTCCATCCCGAGGTTTACGGGCGAGGAGGACGACGTGCAGACGCGGGAGATGAGCATGGCCACGACATAGGCGAAGGCTCGATGGGGAATTGCGCGACTACTGCGCGATGTCCCCCGAGCACTGCGAACCGGCGAAGAAGCCTTTGCGCAGGACAGTCGCCGCCGGACCATTGTCGATCTGCACGACGATTTTCGCACTCTGTCCGCCTGGCAAGGTCACGCGCTGCGCGCGCGTCGCCAACTCCCACCCAACGCGATAGCCAGCGGGCACCTGACGCCATTCATCGGCGGCGTTGAAGAGCTGGAACACCGCCCACGGCCCACTGTACGGCCCTACCATCGTGAGGTCGGGTCCTCCGTTGCCCGCCGATAGCTTTGCGAGCTTTCCCGTGCGGTCCGCACTGGGCGGACCGCGCCGCGCCGTTTCGAGACGCCCTGCAGCCCCTCGTGGCGAAGCAGCCGGGCGACGCGTTTGCGTCCCACGTGATGGCCTCCCTCGCGAAGAGCCTCGAGGACGCGTGGCGGCCCGTAGGTGCCAGCCGAGCGCGCATGCGACGCGCGAATCGCCACGAGCAGTTCGGGGGACTTCTCCTCTCTCCACAGAGAGTAGGGCTCTACCGAACCGGGTCAACTCCAACTCGAGTGGCGCCTCGCACAGATGCGCCGCGAGGATCTTCATGCGGGACCGCCCCGCGAAGGGCGCCGCGCTGACCAGCAGCGCGACGCCCTCGATGCACGGCACCGTGGCGTCCCTGCCAGCCTTCGATTACGGCGTCAGGTTGGGGTTGGCGGCGAGCTCGTTCGTGCTCACCGGAACACACTTGCTGCGTCCGTTCAGGAAAGTGTTAGTGCCTTCCGCGTTCCAGCGGCGCAGATCCCACAGGCGCCGACCTTCCAACCATGTAACCGAGCCACGCTCGGCCTGGAGCAAGGTCCATGCGGCAGGGGTGGTGGCCGGAGCGGCCACCGCGGCGAGGCTGTAGAGCGCGCGCTCCTGGTTGATGAGCACCGTCATGCCGGCAATGTCCCCGCCGCGGAGCGCATTCTCCGCACGCAGTACCAGCATCTCCGCGCCCTTCACCAGCGGGACGAGGCTGCCGAGGCTCGTGTACTTGGTCTGGCGGAAGAACTTGGTCTTGCCATCCTGGCCCGTCTGGATGGCGCCGGACGTCGTCTTCACCGTGTCCCAGGGCGTGCGCGGATCCTTGAATACGGTTGCGTAGCTGGTGCCGAACACCGTCGTCTCGCGGCGCGTGACGGTCTGGTTCGCGAGGTCGTTGTTCTCGCGGACCGTGTTGGTAGAGAAGATCGCGTTGAAAAGGAAGGCGTTCGGGACCAGCGCCGCATCCGCGATGGCGCCCGGCCAGTTTCCCTGCCACGCGCGCACGGAGGCCCGGCCGCCGAGCGCGGCGTTCGCCACGGTGGTGTTCTTCAGTGCCGTGGCGAGGGTGAACGAGCGCGTGAACAGACTCTCCGCGCGGACGAAGTAGACGGTGTCGCTCTGCGCCGCGCCGCCATCGATGACGCCGGTGCAGACGTTCTCGCCGAGGAGCCGGTTCGCGAAGCCGGCGTAGAGGTACGCGCGCGGCGTGTCCGCGTAGCTCTCGAAGTTGGCACCGAGGACGCGCCGCATGCGCCGCAGTCCGTCCTCCGCAGACCACCGCGCCTGCTGCATGTTGGCCCAGTCCGGATTGACGTCCTCCGGCCGGATGACGCCAATGTAGTACTGCTGCTCGGCCGCGAAGTTACCAGCTTCAGCCAGTTCGCCCGAGGCGAGTGCGCCACGGTCGATGTAGTTGCCGACGGCCACGGACAGGTCACCTGACATGCCGTTCACGAGCGCCGGCATCGCCGTGACAACATCCAGCTGTGCATCCTGGAGCGGGCCGGGGTTGGTGACCTTGAGATCGCAGCCCGCTGCGAGGGCGAGGAGGGACGCTCCGACGAGGCATCGTCCAAGCACTTGTCTATGCGTCATTGTCAGAATCCCAGGCGAAGAGTCAGCGTGAACGACCGGGAGGTCGGGAACACGTAGTAATCGCGCCGAGCGAATGTGTCGTCGCGTTGATCGGAACTCTCAGGGTCCGTACCGGTGTAGGTGGTGCTCTTGAACAGGTTGCGCGCGGCGAAGACGAGCGCACCGCTGTGTGCCCCGTAGCGCAGAATCCGGTCGGGAAGGTCGGCGGTGATGGAAACGCTGCGCAACTTGAAGAAGTCAGCCTTCTCCACCCAGTAGGCATAGTCGCGGGCGATCTTTGTGTTGATGGTGCAGCGCGCGCGTTCGAGCGCCGTGACGTTCGCCAGTCCGGAGGAATCGCCGGCGGCCGCCGTCCGCATCTTCGCTTGGACGTCGAAGCAGGGCTGCCACGACGCCAGGTTGGCGTTCTGGTAGCCGATTGCATTCAGGTTATGCGCACCGAGCTGCCATTCACCCTGGGCGTCGAGAGTCAGGCGGCTGATGTGCACGTTCAGGCCGGGCGTCCAGATCCGCGTTGCGAACGCCGATCCAAGGTACTGGTTGTCCTGGACGATCGGGTTCGCGAAATCATCCGGGTTCATCACCTTCAGGCCGTAGTACGCCGGCACCGGCAGTCCCTGCTTTACCGCGGTCCTGCCGAGCGCGAAGATGGTGAGCGTCTGGCCGTTCAGGTTGCCGGCCTCGGAGTGGAGCGCCGTGAAACCGACGCGCGCCGTGACGGTGGCCCGGCTGCTGCGGAGCAGGCCGCGGCGCAGCGCGAAATTCCCCTCGCGACGTATGCCGCGCTGCAGACGCCGCGGGCGCAGGACGCCGGCCTCTTTCGCAAAGTGTTGGGCGGCCTCTCGTGTCGTGAGTACGAAGCCGCCGCCGAAGCGGTGCCGGAGGCCTTCGGCCTCGCGAAGTCGAGTGTCTCGCGCCGCTTCATCCGGGCGAGTGCGCGGGAGTTGCACCGGCTCCAGGAGCGGCGGCTCGACGATGTGGAGTGGCTGGTCCTCGTGCTCGATGGGAAGACGTTCGCCGGCGATCAACTCGTGATCGCGCTCGGCGTCACCGCCACGGGGGAAAAGCGCATCTTGGGGCTCGTGCAAACGGCCAGCGAGAACAAACGCGTGATCGCGGCGTTTCTCCGCGAGCTCGGCGCGCGGGGCTTTCCGCTCGACGAGCAGATCCTCGTCGTGCTCGATGGCGCGAAGGGCCTCCGGGCCGCCGTGCGCGACGTGTTCGGGGACGTGCCGGTGCAACGCTGCCAGTGGCACAAACGCGAGAACGTGGTGAGCTATCTTGCCAAACAGGACCAGCCGAAATGGCGGCGGCAACTGGAAGCGGCGTATGCCTATCCGCTGTACGCGGACGCGAAGCGCGCACTCGACCGGCTGCATGCCGAGTTGCGCCTCGTGAACGAATCGGCAGCGGCGAGCCTCGCGGAAGGGCTGGAGGAAACCTTGACGCTCCACCGGCTCAACGTGTTCGTGGAGCTCGGCGTGAGCTTCCGCTCCACCAACCTGATTGAGAGCGTGATGGCCCCGCTCGAGGCAAAGACGCATCGCGTGACGCGCTGGCGCACGAGCGACCAGAAACTGCGCTGGTGCGCCGCCGCGTTATGGGCGATCGAACGCCAATTCCGCCGCGTGAAGCAGTATCGCGCGCTCCCCTTGCTCAAGCGCGCTTTACAGGGCACCCTTTCGACCACGAAGTCCGCCGCGGCGTAAGCCGCACCACACGCGACATCGCCTGAATGTCAACTAGGCGCGGGAGTGCGCTGGTGAAACTGGTGAGAACCTGCGGGTGAGAGTCCCTCCCGGCTAACGTCGTAGCGGACAGGCCGGTACCGAGTCTTGCGGGCGTCGCGGTAACGCGGGGTTCGAAGCGTAGACAGGGGTCATATGGGGTGCCGTGCAAACAGCCTCGAAAACTAGAATCTCGCGAAGGCCGAGGTGCTTCCCGCCACTGAAGGCCGCATGTGGACCATCGTTATGCGAGATGGTCCCGCTTCGTCGGGGTAGGTGGCGGCATCACGTATGAAAAGTTCGCATCGGGAACCAGGAGATCCGACCGGGGCCATCGATGGGTCGTCGATGGGGGCGCAACGCGAGGGGCGACCGGAGCGTGGCGCTGAGCTGAGGTCGGAAGTCGGACCAGCTCGTAGTACCAACGAAGCACCCGAAGGCAACGAGGGTGTGGAGGGAAGGGGCTGGCGTGAAGGGAGCCCACTGGAAGAGGCCACGGTCCGGACACTGAGCCGGGTTGCCATGCTGCCTCATCTCCAGCGGGTGCACGATGCAGCACGACACGACAAGCGCGCCCGATTCACGGCGTTGCTCCATCATGTCGATGTCGCGGCCTTGGCGCGTGCGTTTCGGCGACTGAAGCGGAACGCAAGCGCGGGAGTCGACGGGGTGACGGTGCAAATCTACGAGCAGCACTTGGGGCGGAATCTTGGGGCCCTCTGCGAACAGGTTCACACCGGGCGCTACCGGCCGCTGCCGGTTCGGCGTGTGTACATCCCCAAGTCAGATGGCGGACAGCGGCCACTGGGTGTCCCTGCATTGGAGGATAAAATCGTACAGGGAGCGGTGGCTGAGGTGCTCAACGCCATTTACGAAGTCGATTTCCTCGGATTCTCCTACGGCTTTCGCCCGAGACGGAATTCGCATCAAGCGCTGACGGCGTTCCACACGGCAGTGATGACGCGGCACGTGAACTGGGTACTCGACGCGGACATTCGCAAATTCTTCGATTCCGTCGACCACGGATGGCTGTTGCGAATGGTCGCGCACCGGATCGCCGACCCACGAGTGCTGCGGCTGATTGCGCAGTGGCTTGAGGCCGGAGTGATGGAACAGGGTGAGTGGCATGAGACGACGGTAGGCACGCCGCAGGGCGCGGGCATCAGTCCGCTCCTCGCGAACATCTACCTGCACTACGTCTTGGATCTGTGGGTTCAACGCTGGCGGCGACGGACGGCACGAGGGCTGGTGAGCATCGTGCGGTACGCCGACGACTTTGTGATGGGCTTTCAGACGGGCCGTGATGCCCGGCAGATGCGCATTGATCTGCAGGAGCGATTGCAACAGTTCGGACTACAACTCCATGCAGAGAAGACGCGTGTGATCGAGTTCGGTCGACTACCTGCGTTGGCTCGTCAGCAACGGGGGGAGCGCCGACTCGGCACCTTCGCGTTCCTGGGATTCACGCACTATTGTGGGTGGACTCGGGACGGTCGGTTCGTTGTAAAACGGAAGACGCAACGGCAACGCGTGACGGTGAAGCTCAAGACGCTCAACGATGAAGCGAAGCGTCGGCGGCATGAACCGGTGCACGACCAGCATCGGTGGTTATGTCAGGTGCTGCGGGGCCACTATGCCTATTTCGGCCTCCCGAGCAACTTCCGGGCGCTGCAAGCCTTCTCGTACCACGTGCGACGAATCTGGTTTCGCGCCTTGTATCGGCGGAGTCAGCGTCGGCTCACATGGGAAGGATTTGAAGCACTCTTGAACCGGTTCCCACTACCACGCCCTCGTATTACGCATCCGCGCTTTTCATGATGTGCCGTCTCGGGGTTACCTTCGCGAAGAGCCGTATGCGGGAAAGCCGCCCGTACGGATCTGTGAGGGCAAAGCCGAATGGCTTAGCTACTCGACCACTCCCCCTAGCCGGCGAGAACCAAGATATTGATTCTCTCGTACCTAGCATCTCGAGATCCTCGGATCGGCGTGAGATCTACCGACGCTGAGTCGCACCGTGGCCGCTGAGCGTTCTGACGTGCGGTCGGCGAATGAACAGATCGGCGGTAGCGGAACATCGAGCGGCCGGACTTACCCCCATCACGCTTCATGATCCCATTTCGGCGTAATGAAGCGATCGTGACTCACTGGAACTTCGTTACAGAAAACCGACTCCGATGTGAGCAGACCTTCATCATGGACTGAACCTGATGAGCAACAGCCCGACCGAACCAGATGGTGAGGCGTCCTACGTCAATTGCCTCTTGACCACGCTCGCCAAGTGTGCGGTGGTGACGGTCACGCTGCTTCCCGGTCGCGGGGTACCGCCGCTCGGCCAGTTTGTTGAGACAGATGAAGAGCGAGATTGGATCGCGACGTTACCGTTCCGGTATGAGAATCTCGACGCGGACAAGGTGAGCTACATGTTACGCTATCTGGCGGGTTACCGCTTCTGGCACCTTCGCAGCCGGATGTATGAGTTCACCGCGCAGCTCGCGACGTCCGATGGCCTGCGCTCCGTCCGGTTTGCCATTGGGCGCAGAGGTGGAGCACCAGGAGGCCCAATCACGATCACGCGACTTCCGTGAGCTCGCGGATGACGCTACAGCTGTTCCCGGTGGACTTCGCCAGCGCAGCTCACCGGGCCTTCGGGCTACGCCATGACGCCGCAGCATGACTCGCTGGGGCTGCTCATTTCGCTGCGGGATCCGCGCGGCCTGCCGCACCGCTTCAGCTACGACTCGCTCGGCCTCCTCACGCAGGATGCGGATACGCTCGGCGCGCAATCGCTGATTGCCTACCTGACGAGCGACAAGTCGACGGTGCTCCACACCCTCGCGACCGGCGAGACGACGACGTACACGGTCGAGCGTGCGCTCACCCAGGTCGTCACGCAGACGACCAGCATCGCGGGGCAGACCCCCGATTCCACGATCTTCGGCCGCGACGGGACGACCGTCGAAAGCCACGCGGGCGGCGCCTCGTCACAGACGCTGGCGGCCCCCGACCCGCGTCTCGGCCTTCCCGTCTCCTACGACAAGACGACGACCTATCGCGAGGGCAGCCTGACCGGCACCGTGCTGCGCTCGAGCGTGGCGCTCGGCGCGTCGACGGACGGGGCGACGGCGGCGGGCACGTTGCTCGATAGCACGCGAGTGAATGGGCGACTGTTTGTCGACTCCACCGACCTCGCCACGCGCTTTACGCTCTCGCGCTCAGCCTCAGGACGCTTGGCGACATCCACTTACGATCTACGCGGTCAAACGCTCGCGGCACAGGCCTGGTCGCGGCTCGGCCGCACGTTCAGCTACGACTCGGCGGGCCAGGTGGTGGCGAGCGCCGAGGGCGGGCTGGTGGACTCGGTGCAGTGGAACGCGCTGGGGTATCCGGTGCGGATGCGGCGCGCGGACGGCGCAGAAACGAGCTTTGAGCGCGACAGCGTGGGCCGTGTTCTGAGCCGCTCATT
The DNA here is from genome assembly GCA_030852985.1 of Gemmatimonadota bacterium. Lineage (GTDB taxonomy): Bacteria > Gemmatimonadota > Gemmatimonadetes > Gemmatimonadales > Gemmatimonadaceae > AG11. The sequence continues at coordinate 10,178 of JALYVY010000161.1, forward strand.
CGCTGCGGGGCTGATGGAGCGCTTCGCCTACGATGCCGAGGGGAATCCGACCGAGGCGAATCTGCTGGGCGGTCGGCGGTACACCTTCGCTTACGATGCGCACGGGCTGCTGACGGCCGATTCGTTGGCGAGCGCCGGGCTGGAGCTCGGGCGGTACACGTACGATGCCGGT
>JALYVY010000370.1 GCA_030852985.1 Gemmatimonadota bacterium
GTCCAATGGGCTCGGCGCGACGGAGGCAGACCTGAACTCGCTCAGCAATTACCGGGAAGGTCGCCTGTATCCCACGGGGAGCACATTCGGGCTTGAAAGTCAGCACTGGCTGCAGTTCGCGACGGTCTCGATCCAGGCGCAACCGCGACTCGCAATCCACTTTCCCCGGGATGGGGCGACGGAAGGCTCCGTACGGCTCGAGTCGGGAAGCCTGCGCGGGGTGATGGGTAACGTCGCACTCACGGCGGGCCGCGAATTCACGCTCTGGGCCCAGGCAGAGAACGCCGGATTGTTCTTCAGTGAGAATGCCCCCGCGCTCGACATGTTTCGCCTTGCCAGTGACCTTCCATTCCAGCTTCCGGGCGTATTCCGGCGCGCTGGCTTGGTGGCCGCCACACTCCAGGTCGCGGACCTGGGCCAGAGCGCTGCCAACTCCCACTCAAGACTCGTTTCCTACAAGGTCAGCGTGCGCCCCACAAACGTTCTGGAGCTGGGCGCCACGTTTGAAAATCATTTTGGCGGTGCAGGAGCGACGAACCCCTCGTTCCTGAACCGCGTGTTCGATCTTCTCCCCGTCGTTGATATTTTCAGGCATCACGCAGACTCCACCGACGTGCAGTCGGACAAGCTCATCGGCGCGGATGGCCGTCTTCGACTCGCCGGTTTGGCCAATGTGACGCTCTTCGGTGAAATCGCCCTCGAGGATTTCGATTTCCATCGCCTCGGGAGCGTCTTCACGGAGGACGCGGCGTATTCGGTGGGCGTCGCCGTACCAGCGATCTTCTCGCCGTCGCTGTGGGGTAGCGTTCGATACCACACCACCGGGCTGCGGTTCTATGAACATCACCTCATTGTCGACGGAATCGCCGCTCGGCGCTTCATCCTCGGTGATGACCTTGGACACGATGCGCGCGCGCTAAATGCCTCGTTGACGCTGCGCACCCTTCCCGGACTGTTGCTCACGATCTCGGCGGATCATGAGCGCCGCAGCAACGATGAGTACCTCGGTTCGTACGTCAACACGAACCTGAGCGGACTCGTGTTCCGGAAGGTCAGCGATCGACCCGAAGAAGTCCGAACCCGCGGCGTGCTTACACTTCGCTGGACTCCGCCGACAAGTCGCGTCAACGTGGAGCTGGGGGCCGGCGCTGAGCGCGCCTCGAACTTCGGCTTCGAATCTGTTCCGTCGCGGCTGCACGGAGTCGGCAACTTCACGATCACGGCGTACCGCTGAACGATGGGCGAGACCACCGCGGCCGTCGTTATCGTCCTCAATTGGAACAACGAGGCGGACACCGCCGCCTGCCTCGAGTCGATCGGAGAGCAGCGCGACGCATCGTTCGAAGTCCTGATGGTGGACAACGCATCCGCCGACGGCAGTGGTGACCGTCTCCATCAACGCTATCCAGATATTTCGTACCTGCAGACCGGCACAAACCTCGGATACGCCGGTGGCAACAACCGGGGAATCGAGTGGGCGCTAAAGCGGGGCGCGGAGTGGATCATCGTCCTCAACAACGACACCGTTCTCGCGCCACACTGTTTCCGATGCCTGTTGGACGTCGCGCAGGGCGAGCCGCGCGTCGGCGCACTCTCTCCGCTGGTGACGCGTTACGACGACCCGTCCCGCGTCTGGTTCGCGGGCGGCCACCTGAGTGTCGCACGAGCCGTCGGGGTCCATGAGGCCGAGCATGAGACGGTCGCCAGCCGGCTCGCTGGGGTACACGGCCGTTCGTGGATTCCCTGCTCGTTCCTGTCGGGGTGCTGCCTACTCCTGCGTGCCGAGACGTTGCGTGCCGTGGGAGTGTTTCGTGAGGACTTCTTTGCCTATGTCGAAGATGTCGAGCTCTCCCTTCGGCTGGTGCGGGCTGGGTGGGAGCTGGGCTGGGTGCCTGGGGCGCGACTGGCGCATCGTGTGCCGAAAGCGGGCGCGCCGGAATCGCCGATGCAGATTCGACTCAGGGACCGGAATCGCCGCCGATTGGTACGAGATAGCTATCCGATGCGCTGGCGAGTCCTGTTTGCTGCATGGTTCTGGCCCACTCGTCTAATCCACCTGTTCCGATACAGCTTGCACGGCGATGGAAGTCGTGCGCGCGCAATACTCGCTGGAATGGTGGAGCGATGATTCCGTCATTCTGCGGACACGGCGACCGGCGTGCGCGATTACCGTTCTCCAGCAGGGCGCACATGGCCACGAACCGCTCATCCCCATGACGACACTCCGTCTTATCCCATTCCTGTTCCTGGCATTTGCCCTCGCTGCGCAAAGTGGCCGTGCCCAATCGACCGCGCCAACCGAGGCGTTCTCGCTTGGGGAGGGCGACGTGGTGCGCGTGAAGATCTGGCGCGAGAAAGATCTCGATGGCGACTATCAGGTCGACGAGTCCGGGAGGATCACGCTACCGTTGGTCGGTGCGCGTCGCGTGACCGGTATTCCGTGGTCTGTACTCCGTGACTCACTCCTCGACGCGTATCGGCGTGAGCTGAAGGCGCCTTCTGTCTCGCTCGTGCCACTCCGGCGGGTGTTCGTGTTGGGGGAGGTGACCAAGCCGGGCCCTTACCTTGCCGACCCGACGCTGAACCTCGCTGGCATCATCGCCCTCGCGGGCGGCGCATCGCCGCTGGGCGACCTTGGCAAGCTGCGCATCGTTCGCCACGGGCAGGTGATCGCGCGCGGGGCGGCACTGGACGGCGCGAGCGTTCCCGACATCCGGTCCGGGGACGAGATCTTTGTCGATCAGCGCAGCTGGTTTGATCGGAACAGTACCTTCGTCGCTTCCGCGGCCATCTCGGTCGCCTCGATCATCATCACACTCGTCCGCCGCTGAGCGCTGCTTCCGGGCGGTCGAGATCGCACAGCGTCAGGCGCAGTTTGAAGGAATCTTCGCGCGCGACGACGAGCGACCGAGCTCGGTTGCCCTGACCATCGCGACGATGAGGTCCGCGCGGCTACCGTGGGCTTGGTACACTCGCGTTGGTGGAGCTCTCGATTGCTGCCTCGCTCACCGCCGGCTGTCGTGGGATTTATCGTCGCGAGGCAGGGCTGCCGCCGACAGGCGACGCTGCAGCGAGATGTCCGGTCACGTAGAAGTTTGTGGAAAAGCGGCCGAGCAGTGCATTCGCCGCGCTGTCGATCGCGTTATAGACGCGTGCGAACACTGTGC
>JALYVY010000162.1:0-7755 GCA_030852985.1 Gemmatimonadota bacterium
CACCAGGACTGCATCTACCCCAACGGCGGCCAGCAGGTGGATTATCCGACCTACAGCGCTCCGTCGCCTGGTGCTCTGGAGCAACAGTGGTGTTACACCGTCTACACTACCTACTGGATACAGTATTCAGATGGGACTTTAAGCGAACCGTGGTCCGGTCAGCCCTATGAGGTCTGTCAATGATGACGACGAAACACTTCTCAATAGCCCAGGTCACTGGAATGACACACACGCTTGGCGCCGGGTTCACGAGAACCATAATATTGACCGTGCTGCTCCTCTGCTTCGGAAATCCGGTGAGTGCTCAGACGAGCGCGAACGTCAAGGACAAAGGCGATCCGGTCATCATCGCACTTGTGCCCACGAGCGTCACTGGTGGTCGCTCGGCGAAGATCGTGCGCGACAATCGCCGTGAGCGAATGAACATCGTGTACATCAACCGGGACAACGCATCCTCACTTGGGTTAGAAGGCGCTATGCGAATGCTCGCCGTCGCTCAAGTTCGCGATCCGCACGTTCATGGCAAGGTGTCAGTCGTGAGCAGTAATTTTCCGGCCGGACAGTCGGCCGACGCGGCGACCATTGACCTGTTCGCGCGCCTGCAGAGCGCTCCTGCTCGGCAAGTCGGGGAGGCCGATGCGGTGCCGGCAGTCATCGTCTACTTGCCAACCGACGATGTCTTGAAGGAACAATTCAAGCGCTATTTGAAGAACGGACCATAGAAACCTGATTGTACCATCGAGCGCCTGCGACCCTGCAACCGCCGCGAGTCGCAGGTGTTCGCGTGGCTACAACCGCACACACGCCACCCCTGCCAAAGTCGCAGCCATGCCGTATCTGCTGCACCTTCCGAAATGATCTGGCGTAGTGGCTTCACTCCAACGGCGGGCGGATCCCCATGCACTCACTCGCGGAGATCTTCAAGTCGCGCCGCTTTCATCCCACTATCCAAGTGCGGCTCGACGCCGCGCAAGCCGACTCGATGTCGCCCGATGCACCGGGTTGCCGCGCGCGCGACACTTTCCGGAGTTGGCTGCGCAGTGTCACGCTTGCGGCGATGGACTCGCAGCGCCCGACCGCGCTCGCCTATCCCACGTGGAGCAATTTGCCGCGCTTGGTCGGCGACCTGAACACGCCGGCGGGGGACAACAGCCAGCTCTTTTCGCCGAGCACGGGCTATCCGGCGATCACGGTGCCGATGGGCTTTACTCTCGGCGAGACCACCTGCCGGCGGGATTACAACTGCTCGGCCGCCCCATGGTCCGAGGCAACACTCATCGGCCTCGCGTATTCCTACGCGCAGGCGACCCACCGGCGTAAGGCACCTTGCGTCGGCGCCACGACTCATGATGCGTAAACAGCGGTCAATTTCCGGGCACACCAGCATGGGAGGATACGTGCGCACGCCATTCTGTCTTTCCCTCGCGGTACTCGTTGCGTCGACGGCATCGGCGCAGGCGCCGGTCGCGCCTGGCCATCTCTCGGTGCACTGGGAGGAACTGACCGCAGCCGACTTCCGCACCGCGATCGGGCGCGCGCAGGGGACGTGCCTGCTCCCATTCGGCATCATGGAGAAGCACGGCCCGCATCTCCCGCTCGGCAATGACCTGATCAACGTGCGGTACGCGTCGCTCAATGCCGCGGAGCTGGAGTACGCGGTGGTGTTTCCCGAGTATTACTTCGGCCAGATCTTCGAGGCGAAGCACGAACCGGGGACCGTGGCGTACAGTCGTGGATTGCAACTGCAACTGTTGCAGGAGACGACGGACGAGATGTCACGCAATGGCTGCAAGAAGATCATCATCGTGAACGGACACGGTGGCAACAACAGCCTGCTGCCGTATTACGCGCAGACACAGCTCGAGATGCCGCACGATTACGTGGTGTACGTGCAGGGCCTTGCTCGCAGCGGACCGGGAGAGCCGAAGCACAAGTCAAATCCCGCGACCGACATGCACGCTGGCGAGAGCGAAACGTCGGTGAGCATGATCGCGCGCCCTGACCTCGTGCACCTCGACCGGGCGTCGCAGGAATCGGGTGCCGATCAGGGGCGCGTGCATCTGCCGGACGGTCTTTACACTGGGATCTGGTGGTATGGGCGATTCCCGAATCACTACGCTGGTGAAGGCGGCGTCGCATCGCGCGAGCTCGGCGAGTTCGAGGCCAAGACATGGATCAATGCCATCGTCAAGTCGATCCGCGCCGTGAAGGCGGACCAGGAAAGCCTCCGCCTGCAGAATGAGTTCTCGGAGCGGAGCAAGCACCCGCTGGACACGCCGCAGTAAAGGCACGTTCAGTACAGCTTCAATCCTTCGCGGCGTCGGTGCTGTCCCATCGGCCGGGTGCAGTCCACCTCCTCTGCCGAGTGAGCAACCCTTGTCGATCGCAGTCTCGCTGCGTGCGCCTGACTTGTGCATCTCCACATTGCCGTTGACGCGCGCCCATTTAGCCTAACGGGACTAGAGCATTGGGGCGTAAGCCATAGGCTGTTCAATGTACAGACCTCTCATCCACACGAGCGGATACCGCTTAGATGTTCAACTGTGGACGACAACTGTCAAAACCATCAGCGCAACACTCCTGGCCTCTGTCGTAGACGCTTCTATAAATATGGGCGACGTCACTGACGCGTAGCGATGTGCGTAAGACGTCATGCGTGACGCTGTAAACGACCGAGTGGTGGCGATACGTGTGAAGATGCCAGCGGTTGAGCTGGCAACAGCCGCGCATCGTGCGGTGTTGCTCGCTGCTACGCCAGTCGAAGTGTTTTGCCAGTAATGGAGGAGGCGACGCACAGCGTGGACTGGCGTTCCGAATGACCAATCGTCGCCATCATTCCGTCGGCAACCGGGCCCTGTGCAGGCGGTCACGAAGATCGGCAACTCGCGACGGGGAAACGTCAATGGTAAAGGGCGCAATCCTCATGGGCGCGCACATCGGGGAACTCGATCTCGCAACAGTTCAAACAGAAGAGCGCCGGGCTCGAATGAGGCAAGGCTCGCGAAGGAGGTTCGACAAGACGTGTAGGTCGGGGCCCCGCACCAGCGCATCGGCGCCGGATGGCGTAGCTTGTCGGCACGACGGCGTGTGCGCACCAGCGCCGGCGTGACATCCTTACCAGGGAGATTGCGATGGGAAGCGACAAGCACGAGACAGAGGCCGTTGGGTCGAGCAACACCGGCGATGGTGAAAAGTGATGACGACCGATACGGGCGACGCACCGGGCGACGAGGAGCGCGCGCGAGCCGCGAGCCAGGTCGCCGAGCGCCTGAGCCACCGTGGCGTGAGCTTGACGGGCCAGGAGACCGGTGAGCAGCTCGTCACGCTACTGGAGACGGTGGAACGATTCGAGGAAGCGGTCGAGCGCGCAGGCGGCGACCTGATGATGGACGAGCCGTTGCATGACGACGGTGACGCACCGATCCAACCCGATAATGTGGCCTTCGTGCTGCCGAGTCGCTCCGCCTCTGAGTCCATCGAGGACTATGCCATGCGCATCTCCGAAGCGACGTCGCGCGCCCGGCGTGCAAAACGGCCGCGCTGACGACCATCAGATCAGAGCACTGTTCGTCCGTGGGTTGGCAGAGGAGACCTGGGGAGGATGCTCCGCGCGGACAGCTCGAGCTCCACGTCCGCCGGAGCGCACTACATGATGTAGCGCCGCTTGATCCGGATGTCCTGGCCCGACATGGGACTCTCGCCGAAGCGGTGGAATACCACGGTCGGCCTTAGCGCCGCCCGGATCATCTTCACCGACTCACGAAAGTCCTGATTCACCACCGCGAGCTCCCGCAGCAGGTCCGTCGTCGCCGCGTCGCTATCGACGGGCACTGCCACCCCGTTATCCATTTCCAACCAGAGCTCCAACCGTTTGTTCGCGTCGACGTCCTCATACGGGTGGAGTGCGAAGTTGGCGACACACCCCAGCGATGGTGCCAGGCGAACCAACGCGTGCTGGACGTCCTCCGGCGTGATCTTGCATCCGTAAAAGGCGACGGACGAATCCTGACGCCCCCAATGGAACATCACCGGCAACCCGGTCCTCAGTCCCATCTCTTTCGCACTCAGGCCGTGATCGCGCAGGATCGGTTCCAACTCGGCGACCGTGCGCACGATGCCACGATCGTGGAGGTTGTAGCGAATCCGGGGACTCACGTTCTCCAGCCGATTGATCGTGAACAGGAGACTGCGCTCGAAATCGCTTTCGACGAAGGTGTTCAGCGGATCATACTGAAAGACCATTGGCAGTCCTTCGCTGCCATAGATGTCGGCGCCAAGACGCTCGTCTGACACGATCGACTTGCGCAACGCCACGGTGAATGGCGTCTCGACCGCGAGGTTGATCTCGAGGTCCGACGCACCGAAGCACGAGATCGTCGTGCGGAAGCGCTTGTCCAGCGCCGCCCTTAGCGGTTCCGACATGCCTTCGCCGCCGACGACGGCCGAGACATTGTACGCGGACCAATCGAAGTCCGCACTATCGACCATCGACTTGAGAAAGGGCGGATAGCCGGCGATCACGTACTTGTACTTCGGTCCAAACAGCTTCAGCGTGGCCAGCGCCTTGCCGGCATCGGGTCCGATGGACTTGAGGACGCAACGATCGACCAACGACATCGACACGTTCATCCCTGTTGCCCACGGCCCCAGCGCGAAGCAGTTGAGCAGGATGAATCCCTCGTCGCCGAGCGTGGCGCGGGTGGAGTACTGGATCAGGCGGCGCGTTGCCGCGCGCTCCGTCGCTCCGCGCACCCAGTTCGTCGCCGTGCCACTCGAGCCGGAGGATTCGTCGATCACCGCGTCGCGCAGTGGCAGGCAGCCGCCCTGGCACAGCATCTCGATTGGCCACTGGGCGATGTAGTTCTGCTTGTCCATGGGCGGGATGTCCTCGAAGCGACGCGGATCGGTCGCGCCGAACCTCGCGAGAAACTCCTGGTACGCCGGCACGCGCTTCCGCGCATTGTAGAACGCCGCCGCCGCACGATGGCGGCTGATCCAGCCTCGCGCCGGGCCAATCATGCCGGGCGCGAAGAGCATCCGGTAGCCGAGCCACGAGGCGTTGGTCACGTCACCGGCCTTGCTCGCGACGAAGCCGAAGGCCCGATCCAGGAGCGGATTCATAGGAGGATGGATTCGAGTCGTGGCGCCCGCGGCGGAAGGTCGCTGTAGCCCGCTCGCATCACGAGCCAGCAATCCGCGGCCGAGAAGCGTTCCGCGATCCTGGCCGCATATGTGGGATTGGTGATCATCGAGCCCATGGGCTGCATGTAGATCCCACGCCGGGCCATCTCGGCCCAGATGCCGAAGAGCGCCCGGCCCGCATCGACGAGCTCCGGCCATGTGGCGAACCTACCGCACAGCAGCACGACGTGCCGCGTGCCGCGCTGCGTCTCCAGATACCGGCGCGTTGCGAGCTGGCGGAGTATCGGTAGATGGAAGAGTCGGGGAGAACCGAACGCGCTGCGTATCTCGAACGCGCTCTGGTTCAATGGTATCTCCCAGAGGCCGTCGCCGAATTGCGGGGTGGGGCCCGTGCGGTACCAATGCCTGATTTCCTCGCGCTCGCGGTCGAGCTCGAGATTGTCGATCAGTGCGTCGACGTTGAGCCTGAGTGTCGCCTCGACGACGTCGCGGTCGCTGTATTCCAGCAGGCGGTGTCCGCGTGACTCGGCGATTGCGCGGAGCGACGTCCACACGTCAGCGTCGACGAGACGATCCTGATACGGAATGCGCGACGTACGCCGGAGATCGAGCAGCCCCGCGTCGATCGAGGGCACCACGTCCCCGAGAAGCATCGCAGTGCCCAGTACCGTCGGCACCGACGCGCGGTGCAATCCCGCGACGTCGATCGAGTCGGCAGGAGTGATTCTGACTCGAACGCCGAGCGAGGCGGCGGCAACTTCGATGGTCGCCGCGAAAATGCCGAATGCGCTGGCCACGAAAAGATTGCCGTGATCTTCCTCAGGGAGAAAGCGCTCGCTCAGCGCGACGAGTTCCGCCGTGTGGGCATCGATGGGCCGAATGCGAAATGGCTGCGTATTGTGCGGCGTTGGCGCGAGGCGCGCGAGGTGGGCGATGTCGCGCCACGTGGTCCAGTCGGCGCGTGAGAGATCGGCCCGCCGGCTCGGGTCCCCGACCGGGGTTTCCATGTGAATGGACGCCGCCGTCGGCAGCGTAGCGCACGCTTCCACGACGACGGATAGCGTCGTGAGCGCGGCAATCCGGGTCGCGACCGATTTCGAAAACTGTCGGCGGCTAATGGGTTCGTCATGCACGGGGCACCGGACGTCTCCTTGAACGTGAAGGCTCTGGCGTGCAGCGTAGGACCGAGCGGTCAACCGCGGGTCACCCGTAGGTCAGCGGGGGACGGAAACGAAGCATAATGCGAAGTGGTCAAGCACCTTCGGAGACGCAGGCCGGCAAACGGTTGTGGCCGGCGAACAGCTCGTACGCCACGACACCCCCATGCACCGAGATCGGCACGGGGGTCCGTCGGCGGGGCACCCGCGGCCTGCTCAAACCGTTGGCGCCGTGCTTCCAGCTCTGCGCCTTCAGTGGTTCGTCCAGGGTGTCGCCTAAACCCTCGCGTGGGAGTCCGTCGCCGCCATCCGAGAGTCAGGAGTCTGAGTCCCCGCGTCGCTCCTCCCTACTTCGTCGCGCTGAACTGCACGCTGTACTGCACCCACTCCGCGTGTGGCTTCGCATCGGCCGCGCGGCCCGGTTGGAAGTGCAGTTTCGGGAGCACGTTCCGCACGGCCTCGGTGAACAGCGCGTGGGGTGACCGCACCACCTTCATGCTCGACGGGTCCACGCTCCCGTCCACGCCGACGAGAAACTGCACGACGACGGCACCCTCGATCCGCTGCGCGCGGAGCGCCTCGGGGAAGCGCGGCTGGGGAACAACGCCGATCAACTGGGGCGATGTCTCCGAGCGGTCGTCGCCGAGGACGGGCGTGGTAAGCCGTCCCGAGGTTCCGATCTGGTCGGAACTCGCATCGCGCCGTGGCGTGGCGGCGCGCAGCACCGAGTCAACGTTGGGCGCTCTCGTCTCGGGGATCACCAGGGTGCCGATATTCGGCACGAGCGCCATCACCGGAACGGCAGAGCGCTGCTCTACCAACGCATCGGGTTGGGGCCACTGCGGTATCGATGCGGCCGCTCGCGCTTTCACGCTCGCGATGCGCAGGGAATCCGCGCGGGCAGTCGCGAGCCGCGCGGGAGCGGCGACCGCTGCGGCCGGCAGCGCGGCGGGTGCGGGACTCACCGACGCGAGAGACTGACTCGCGCGAGCGAGCGGCGAAGGCACGGACGTCACTCGGCCCGGCAGGCGCGAGCTCGCGAAGAACAGGGCGCCCCCGAGCAGCGTCAATCCGCCCGCCGCCACGCCGTAGCGCCTCGCCCTGTGTGTCGGCTTCTCGGCAAGCCGGCCGACGCGTGTTGGCGCGTCGATGCGCTGGCTGCGACGCGGCGCGGTGTGCTGAGCCACCGGTTGGCGCGGTAGGGGCACGATCGCCGCGTCGAGCGCGTGCGGGTCGGCGACTACGATGGACGGTGCTGCCACGGGCGATGGGTCGGGCACACGCGCTGGAGCAGTCGCGTGCGCAGGAACGGTGATGAGCGATGCCGCAGCGACAGCCGCCGAGAATGACGGGGTCATCACACGGTCGCGCCGCAGCGATGAGCGGCGCACGGGCTTCTCCGGCTCGTAGATGAACACGAGTTCGTTCGTGACGCCTAGCGCCTCGGGTGTCGGCG
>JALYVY010000162.1:7765-10347 GCA_030852985.1 Gemmatimonadota bacterium
GCGGGAAGGGGGATTGGTGCGCTTGGTCGGATTGGCGCGGCCTTCCCCGCCACGTGGGTGAAGCGCTCGCGCAGGGCAAGCACGGATGGATGGTCTGCGCCCAGCGTTTTCACGCGAACCGCGAGCGCGCGCTCGATGAGTACACTCGCCTCGCGGAACTTGCGGAGTGCGACACAGGTGTCCGCGAGGTGCTCTAGCGTGACGACGACCGCCATGTGGTCGGGCGCGTGGACCCGCTCGCGGATCTCGAGCGCCTGACGGTACAAGTCTTCCGCCTCGGCATCATCACCGAGTCCGCGTCGCACCGCCGCGAGGCCGGCGAGCACGGTGGCCACGTCGGGATGATGCTCGCCACTGGCGCGCCTGACGCCCAGCAGGCGCTGGAGCAAAGGCTCGGCGCGTGCGTGCTCGGATCGGCGCACATAGAGTCGACTCAACTCGTTCAGCGGAACGGCCAGCGCCGGGTCATCTGCGCCGAAATGCTGCTCGCCCATCACGAGTGCTTCAGCGTAGAGGCGCTCTGCCTCGGCGCGATCGCCTCGCGCGAAGGCAACTGAAGCGGCTTCGACGCGCTGCGGGTACAACTCCCGAATGTCTGCCATGTGAAGCCCCGGAGAGGCGGTCTTCGAGCTGGCACCACACACGCCGGCCCATGCATGCGGATCACCCGCCTCGGCGATCACCGTTGGGAGGACGATTCGAGCGCATCAGGGTAAACGGGCTTTCCAGGTCGTGAGCGTGCGCGCCTCATGGAATGTGGGAGCGCGACGCGCGATGTGATGTGTGGCACCAACAGCGAGTGATGCGGCGGCGCTTCAGGCTGAAACGCTCGTGGATCCAAGCGTTGCTGCCGAGGCGACACCATCAGGATATGCGCGACCACGCCAACGTCGCCTGCGCTGGACGGTCGACATCGCGATGCGCGCGACGGCCAATGGATCGGCCAACCAGGAGAGCCAGAACGGCAATCCCGGTCGATCATATGATCCAGACAACGGCCACAGCAACAGGAGGCGAATGCCGAGCAGTAGCGCGTTCACGAGTGCCAGCAGGTGACGCGCGTGCGCGGGTGCCAACGGACGGGGAGCGACGCCCAGTGCAATCAACACCAGCAGCGGCAGTCCCTGGACGGCGATGAGGAAGAGGATGTCGACCCATTGCTGCCATGGGTTCGTGGCGTGCTTGAGGTCAATCGATCGACCCCACTCGCGCCACATCTCGCCGGCCGAGCGGTACGACCGCACCCGGTAGAGTCGCGAGCCGTCGAGAAATCCGACGCGCTCGCCCTGCCGCACGAGATGCCGCGCCAACGTCACGTCGTCGGCAAATGAGGCACGGGCGGGGCGATAGCCGCCGTGACGGATCAGCGCATCGCGCCGCGCCAGGAAGCATTGGCCGTTGGCGAGCACGCGCTTCGGATTCGCGTCCGTGCCGACCACGCCGCCGCGGTAGACGAGCGTGAGCAGCAGCGCGGGCTGAAGGAACTGTTCACCCGCGCTTTGCCCGGTGAAGCTGGGGGCGAACGACACGATGGAGTAACGCGCGGCGCGCGCAGCTGCCACTGCACCCGCAACCATTCCCGGGTTGGGCTCGGTGTCCGCATCGATACCGAGCACCCACTCACCGCGCGCCGCGCGAATGCCATGCTCCAGCGCCCACACCTTGCCGACCCACCCCTCTGGAAGCGGATCGTCGGTGAGGAGGCGCACCCGGGGATCCAGCGCGGCCGCGGCTTCGACGAGCGCCCGCGTGCCATCAGTCGATCGGCTGTCGACGACGAGCACTTCGAGCAGCGGGTTTCCCTGCGCGCGTAAGCCGGCGAGACACGGCCCGATGCGCTCCGCCTCGTTGAGCGTGGCGACAATCACGCTGACCGTTGTGTCACCGAGCTGGCTGAGCGGCGCGACCGGCGGCTTGCGCGTTCGGCCCGGCAACAAGCGCAGGATGAGCACGGCCAATGCGACTGTTTGCGCAATGAGTAGCGCGCCGATGACCATCGTCACGGTGGGGGAATGATGCGATCGAGCAATTTGGCAGACGACAGGACGCCGGGAACACCAGCGCCGGGATGCGTTCCGGCACCCACAAAGTACAGTCCAGTGATACTGGAGCGATTGTGGTAGCGGAAGTACGCCGATTGGGTCAGCGTCGGCTCGGGGCCGAACGCCGCCCCGTCGGTGCTGCGCAGGGTCGACTGAAAATCTCCCGGGTGCAGCATGCGCGACGAGATCACGTTGGCGCGCACGCCCGGCAGCAGCCGCTGTTCGATGGACGCCAGGATGCGGTCAAAGTACGGCGCCGCGGCCTCGTCCCAGTTGGTGCCGCTCTTGAGGTTCGGCACCGGCGAGAGCACGTAGAAGGCATCGTTGCCCGCGGGCGCCATGGACGCATCGCTTCGCGTTGGCGCATGAAGGTACAGCGAGAAGTCGTCGGCCAGCACGCGGCGTTGGAAGACATCGTCGAGCAATCCGCGATAGCGGGGGCCGAGGAGGATCGTGTGATGCGCGGTGTCCGGGTATTGGCGGGACGTGCCGAAATAGCCGACGAACAGCCCCATCGACTGGCGCACTGGACGTCGTGTC
>JALYVY010000039.1 GCA_030852985.1 Gemmatimonadota bacterium
GGGCGCGCCGAGTAGAGGCCGCCACCCGCCGCCGCGTACGTGGCCTCGGATCCGGTCGCAACCGGCATGGTGGCTGCGATCGACTCCATGAAGCGCGAGAGCCGTGCGTTGTCGAGGATCGCGGAGGCCGCGGCCTCGATGGCCTTGTTGTCGGACAGCGAATCGCCACGCGCTGCCGCTACACCGAGCAGCTGATATGGAATCCAGATGTCGCGCGCGAGCAGCAGGGCAACTTCCCGGTTGATGGGGATCTGCATTTTCGCCTTGCCGAGCATGTCGCCGAGACGCTCGGAGGAGAGGTGCTGCGAAGCGGCCGTGGCCACCACGTCCGTATGTGCCGTGAAGGCCTCGCCAAGTCCGCTGCACGCGGCGAGAGTCGATGCACAGACAGCGAGAACGAGGAGTGGTTTACGAGTCATTGGAAAGCTGTCGCGGGAAGAATGAAGCGGGCGTCACACCACCGCACGCAATGCGCGCACGAGCCCATCGAGGAGCAGGGCGCCCCCGAGCCGAGTGAGCTTGAGCGAAAGCGGGTGCGCACGTCGCACTTCCGCCTGGAACTGCACCTCGTGAAACGCTGCGGACAGCCCTTTCATGCGCGGTACCGCAGAATCCCTAAAGGTAATACGGGCCTCTTCGCCGCGCACCAGGATGCCTTCGATGCCGAGAATGCCTCCGGTCACGCGTAGCAACGCCATCGCCAGCATGGCCTCAGCCGGCGCTGGCAGTGGTCCGAAGCGGTCGCGCAACTCGGCGCGAAGCGCCTCGATTTCCTCCGGCGTGTCGAATTTGGCGAGACGCTTGTACACGTCGAGCTTCGCGTCTTGCGCGACGATGTAGTCGTCGGGCAGGTAGGCCGGCAGGTCCATGGACACATCCGCGGGGCGCGGCTTGGGTGCTGCGTCGCCGCGCATGAGCCGGTTCACCGTCTCGTCGAGCATCCGGAGATACAGGTCGAACCCCACCGCATGTACGTACCCCGACTGCTCGGCGCCAAGGAGGTTGCCGGCGCCGCGCATCTCCATGTCCTTGAGGGCAATCTTGTACCCCGCGCCCAGCTCTGTGTGATGCTCGAGCACCTGAAGGCGGCGCTCGGCTTCGGGATCAACAGAGTCGGGCACGAGGAGATAGCAGTACGCGCGACGGTGCGAACGTCCAACGCGGCCACGAAGCTGATACAGCTGCGCAAGTCCGAGATGATCGGCGCGGTTCACGAACATCGTGTTGGCGTTCGGCACGTCGAGGCCACTCTCCACGATCAGCGTGGAGACGAGGATGTCCACCTCCCCGCTGACGAACTTGTGCATGATCTGCTCGAGCTCATGCTCCTTCATCTGGCCGTGCGCCACCGCGACTCGCGCGCGGGGCACGATGCGGCGGATGTAGTCGGCGGTCGCAACGATCGTCTCGATGCGATTGTGGACGAAGAACACCTGGCCGCCGCGATCGAGCTCCCGCGAAATGCCTTCGTCGATGAGGCCCTCGTCCAGCATCGGCTCCACGAAGGTGAGCACCGGTGACCGGTCGCGCGGCGGCGTCTGCATGAGCGTCATGTCGCGCAGGCCGGCGAGCGACAGGTGGAGTGTGCGCGGGATGGGTGTCGCGGTGAGCGTGAGCACGTCGGTCTCGAGCTTGAGCTGCTTGAGGCGCTCCTTGTGCTTCACGCCGAAGCGGTGCTCCTCGTCCACGATGATGAGGCCCAGGTCGGCGAAATTCACGTCGGGACTGAGGAGTCGATGCGTGCCGATCACGATGTCGACCTTCTTTTCGGCCAGTTCCACGAGCGTCTGCGCCTGCTCCTTTCCCGACTGGAATCGGCTCATCACGGCGACCTTGATCGGGAAGTCGGCGAGCCGCTCCGAAAAGGTGCGAGCATGCTGGTCGGCGAGAATGGTGGTGGGCACCAGCACGGCCACCTGACGGCCACTCTGCACGGCCTTGAATGCCGCGCGAACGGCGATCTCCGTCTTCCCGTACCCTACGTCGCCGACGAGAAGGCGGTCCATGGGCCGCGTGCTTTCCATGTCCGTCTTGACGTCCGTCGTCGCCTTGCGCTGATCGGGAGTGTCCTCGAAGAGAAAGCTGCTCTCGAGCTGTCGCTGCCACGCGGTGTCGGGCACATGCGCGGGACGCGCCGCCACCTTCCGTCGTGCGTAGAGGTCGAGCAGCTCGAGCGTCATCTCCTGGATGGCCGCGCGCGTGCGATCGCGTTGCTGCCCCCATCGCTTGCCGCCGAGCTTGTGCAGGCGCGGTGGCGGCGCGTCATCGTTGACGTCATCGGCCGAGCGGTAGCGTTCAATCTGGTCGATGCGGTAAAGCGGAACGTTGAGGCGATCGCCCCCCTCGTATTCGATGACTGCGACCTCGATGGTGTTCTGGCCGACGAAGATCGTCTCGATGCCGCGATAGATGCCGACGCCGTGCTCGAGGTGCACGACGAAATCGCCGAGCTTGAGCGCGAGGGAGTCGACGCCGCCGCTGACGTAGCGACGAGCCCGACGGACGCGGCGCTCGCGCCGAAAAATCTCATGATCGGTGAGCACGCGCATCCCGCGCTCGCGATCGCCTGGCGGCAGCACCCATCCGCCACCAAGGGCGCCCACGACGAGCGCTGCCGGCGACGCGTCGCGTGTGTCCTCGTTGAGCAGCTCGTCGAGCCGCTCGCTCTGCCCTTCGTTGTCGCAGAGGATGACGGTGGGGATTCCGTCGCGCACGAGGCGGCGGAGGCGCTTGATGTCGCGGTCGATCGGCTCCGGTGCCTTCAGCGGAAAGGCGACGTCGGCTTCTTCCGCGGCCGGATCGACGATGCGCAATGATCCGAAGGCGGCCATTGCCGCGGCAGCGCGTTCAGGCGCATCGAAGAGCTCTTCGCGCGCATCGACATTCTCGCCGCGACGCCGAGCCAGATCGAGATGATGCTCGGCCTCATCCCACGTGCGCTTCAGCTCCGGCAACAGGTGCGAGCCCGTTGGATAGACGAGGAGCGTATCGGGCGGGAAGAGCGCCGACACCGAAAGCCGCTCACCGGTGGTCGCCTCTTCCTTCACCTGTCCGTCGACCGGCAGCACGACGGCCAGGTCGACGGTGCGTGTGGACCGCTGCGACGAGAGCTCGAAGTGACGGAGGTCGACGACTTCGTCGCCCCAGAACTCCATGCGGACCGGGTCGGTCATGCCGAAGGAGTAGACGTCGAAAATGCCCCCACGCAGCGAAAATTGCGCGACGTCTTCCACCATCGGCACGCGCTCGAAGCCGATGCGCTCGAGATGCTCGGCCAGCTCGCGGGGCTTGCGGACGTCCCCCTTGCGAAGCTCGATGCGCAACTCGGCGAGCGCGCCCGGCAAACGTGTACGCTCCAGCAACGCGCGAGGCGTTGTAAGCAAGATGCGGATCTCGCCACGGCTGAGGCGCTCGAGGGTTTCGACCCGTTCACCCGCGACTTCGACGTGCGGTTCCGCCTCGCCAAACCCTTCGCGTGGCGGATACAGCGCGACCGGCGCTTCATCGAGCAGCGTATGCAGATCGGAGAGGAGGCGCTCCGCCTGCGGGAGGCCATCGGCGGCGACGACGAGGAAGCGTGTCGGCAGGCGCCGTGCGAGCGCGGCGACGAGCGCGGCGTCCGCAGACCCGGGCAGGCCGGTGACGTTGAGCGTGCGCGAAGGCTGTGGAAGCGTATTGAATACGCGTGCAAAGGCCGGAAGGCGTTCGAGCGCGTCGAGCAGACTGGGGAGTGACACTTAAGCGGCGACGGAGCGAGTGGTACGGACAGCGATGGCCTCGGCGGCGATCAACAGCAGCGCGAGAATGAGCAAGGGTGCAACGATGGGTCGTCGGGTGCCGGCGGCGAACGTATCTCGCACCCATGCACCGCCAGAGGTGGCGGCACGGCTTCGCGGTCCGCCGAGGCGTGCCGCCAGCAAGTCTCCGGAGAGGCGTGCAAGCTCCGATTCAGCCGGGGGCGCATTCACCGCGATGGCGCCGATGCGTCTCGCACCGCGAAGGATGAACCATACACCGCGTTCGGCAGGTGCCGCAGCCTGATTTCCACTGACGGCGCGGCGAACGCCGGAGGAGTTCTCGATGGCATCCGCGCCCTCTGGTAACCGAAGAGTTGCGCCTGGCGTCGTCAGGATGGGCGTGCCGGCGTCTCCTGTTGGAGCAGCCAGCCGGAGACCGATCACGTCAGCGAGCCACGGGACGAACGCCGCTCGCAAGGGCAGCGTCGTGGCGGATGGTTCGAGACGCGATGCGAGCAGCACGTAGCCCGGACCCGCGACGATCCACGGATCGCCCGCGGCAGTGGCGATCGTGTCGGAGAGTGCGGCGCCGGAGCGAACGAGGCGGAATCGTGAGCTTACGTTGACACCATCCAGCCGTGCGCCGTGAACAATTGCTGGCGATGACTCAATTGGCCCGAATCGCCACGGCACGCCGAGGCGCTCGAGGTTCCTGTTGGCTGCGCCCAGTCGTATGGGATCGGTTGGCGGAATGAGCAGCGCAGGTAGTGCTTCCGGGATATCGGCCGAGGCAATGCGCACACTGCCGCCGGAGGTCGCGCGACCGTCGGCGATCAGCGATGCCATCGCGGCGCCCGCGAATGCGCCTGCTGACGCATCGACCATCACAGCCGGCGCTGGCCCAATCCAGATGGCGGCGTACCGGGTGTCGTCCGCCGTAAATTCGTCCGGCTCGAGCTCGAACCGGAGTTCCTGCCACCCACGCTCTGGAGGCGCGAGGCGAAGCTGCACCGGTTCGCCGGGCGCGGCCGACCCGCGCGCGAGCGTTCGATTGCCGAGGACCACGCGATATCCCACCGAATCGGACGCGTCGATGCGAGCGCTGATCGTCCCTCGCGGCGTCCAATGCACCGGGTCCGCAATCAAGGACGTCACCGCACGATTTCGCGGCGGATCGCCGGCGGGCACGAACACCGAGACGGGCACGTCGGCGCGCCGCGCCTGCTGCCACGCGCTGCGTTGTCCGTCGGTCGCAATGGCGATGACGCGGGCGGGAATCGTACTTCCCTGCACCGCCGCCGCGGCGCGTCGAAGCGCCAATGGCAGGTCACCGGCGCCTTGCTCCGGCGCCACACGCGCAATCTCGGCGAGCACCGATTCGCGCGTACCGCCGCGCACGCGTCCATCCGCTGTAACGAGCCAGACACGATCGGCTGGTGTGGCCGAAGTGACGACGTCACGCACGGCGTCGCGCAGTCGGGCGAAGGCCGGCGCGCCGTCGACGACTGCTGTGGTAGAGAGTGAGTTGTCGAGCACGACTGCGACCGCGGTGGGCCCGTGTCCGACACCGAGGCCCGCGACGAACGGTTGCGCGGCGGCAAACGCCAACGCGAGAACGAGCAGCACGCGCAGCAGCATCAACAGGAGGTTCCGCAACCGCAGCGACCGGCTGTGTTCCTGCTCGGCGCGCGCGAGATAGCGCGCCGCTGGGAAGTCCACCTGCGTGGTGATGTTGCGACGCAGCAGGTGCAGCAGCAGAGGAACCGCGGCCGCCCCACCCAACAACAAGTACAGCGGCGCCAGAAACGTCATGAGCGCGACTGGCGCGCATTGAACGCGCGGCGGAGCGGCACCGTGTATGGCTGGTCGGTGGGCACGAGCTCGTACGCGGCGCCCATGGCGCTCAGTGAGTCGCGCCACTCGGCGATGACTTCGAGCACGGTCTGCCTGTACGCTGCGCGCACGTCTTCCGCGGTTGCCGGCACCGCGAGCTCGGACTCTGTATCAGTAAACTGCGCTTCGCCCGACATGCCGAAGTCGAGCTCCGCAGGATCCATCACGTGAAAGACGACGACGTCGTGTCCTGCCGCGCGCAATCCGCGCAGGGCGGCAAGCACGGGAGGCGGATCGACCAGGAGATCGGTGACGAGCAGCACCATGCCGCGACGTGTGACGAGGCGTGCGGCCTGATTCAGCGCAGTGGCAAGATCGGAAGCGCGCCCACCGGCCTTTTCGGAGAGCGCCGCGACGATGCGGCGCCATTGGGTCGAACGAGCACGCGGTGGCACGCTAGAACGCACCGCATCGTCGAAGCGAATCAGGCCGACGGCATCACGCTGGCGGAGGAGCAGTAACGCCATGGCGGCGCTGAGGTGTTCGGCGTAGACGCGCTTGGTGAGGAGGGTGGCGGCGGAGCGCCATTCCATAGAGCGGCTGACGTCGAGCACGACGGTGGCGCGGAGGTTGGTCTCTTCCTCGTACTGCTTGACGACCCAGCGGTCGGCGCGGGCGGCGATCTTCCAGTCGACGTAGCGGAGGTCGTCGCCTGGCTGATAGGGACGGTAATCGGCGAACTCCACCGAGAACCCCTTGCGAGGCGACCGGTGTAGTCCGCTGAGGAAGCCATCGACGATCCATCGGGCGACGACTTCGATGTGACCCAGTGTAGCTAGCGCAGCCGGATCGAATTGATCTGCGCGGCTGGACGATTCCATGCGCGGGGAAAGCTAATTGGGGTCTGACGGTCTGACAGTCTGACCCGCCGGCCGCTTCGCGGCGGCTCGTTGGACAGCGGGTCAACTACAGTCTGACAGCGCTCACACGGTAGACGTCGCGCGGTATGGCTTCTTCTCGGCGATGGCCTTGATCAGGCGGGACAGCATCCGCTTGATCCCCACCACCTGCTCGAGGACAGCTGTCACGCCCGCGACGTTGACGTAGCCCAGCTCTATGGCGAGTTCACACTGAAATTCCAGCTCGCTCGCGGAGCCCAATGCGATGTGAAGGTATCCCGTCAGCTCCTTGTCGCCTCTTCGGCCGCAGCCCTCGGCGATGTTCGAGCCGATCGAGACGGCCGCTCGGCGCATCTGTGACGTGAGGCCGAAGCGCTCTTCGCCGGGAAAGGCACCGGTGATGGCGTAGACTACTTTGGCCAATTCGAGCGCCTTGGCGTAGACGTGAAGGTTCTTTGCGCTTTGCATGAGGAGAAGCTGCTATGCGAGCTCTCCGTTGCGTCACCATTCTACTGCGGCGCGGACCGCGCGAACGCACGCGCTGTCAGACAGTTCAGTTGACCCGCTGTCAGACGAGGCGGCCGGCGAAGCCGCCGCCGTGTCAGACTGTCTGACTGTCTGACTCGTAAAAAGGCCCGCTGTCAGACGAGGCGGCCGGCGAAGCCGCCACCGGGTCAGACTTTCAGACTGTCTGACTATATTTCAAGGTTGCCCCTCAAACCTGCCTACATGAAGCTCGACCACATCAGGAACTTCTGCATCGTCGCCCATATCGACCACGGGAAATCCACCCTGGCCGACCGTCTCATCGAAGAGACGGGCATGCTGCAGAAGCGTGAAATGAAGGCCCAGGTCCTCGACACCCTCGACCTGGAGCGCGAGCGTGGGATCACA
Source organism: Gemmatimonadota bacterium (assembly GCA_030852985.1). Taxonomy (GTDB): domain Bacteria; phylum Gemmatimonadota; class Gemmatimonadetes; order Gemmatimonadales; family Gemmatimonadaceae; genus AG11. Next base: position 7,364 of record JALYVY010000039.1, read on the forward strand.
ATCAAGCTGAATGCCGTCCGGATGACGTACGCCGCCGACGACGGGCAGGAGTACGAGCTCAACCTGATCGACACGCCGGGCCACGTCGACTTCACGTATGAAGTGTCGCGCTCACTCGCCGCGTGCGAAGGTGCGGTGCTCGTCGTCGACGCATCGCAGGGCATTCAGGCGCAGACACTGTCGAACCTGTTTCTCGCGATGGATGCCGGTCTCGAGATCATCCCGATCCTGAACAAGATCGACCTTCCGGGCGCCGAGCCAGACCGCCGGGCACAGGAAGTGTCGGACCTGCTTGGTTGCGATCCGGATTCCATCCTTCGCGTGAGCGCAAAGGCGGGCATCGGCATTCACGAACTGCTCGAGGCGGTGGTCGCGGACGTGCCTGCTCCGGTCGGGGACGACAAGGCCCCGCTGCGCGCGCTCATCTACGACTCCTACTACGACAAGTATCGCGGCGCCATTCCAAGCGTGCGGGTCGTCGACGGTGTGCTGCGCAAGGGAACGAAAATCACGTTCGGCGCGTCGGAGTCGGTGTACGAAGTCGACGAAGTCGGCTACAACCAGCTGCGCCAGGTGCAGACCGACTCGCTCGGACCGGGCGAGGTGGGTTACGTCGTCGCGAGCGTGCGCAGCGTGAGCGAGACGCGCGCGGGCGACACTATCTTCGACGCGAACAATCGTGCGTCCGAGGCGTTGCCTGGCTATCAGGAAGTTCGTTCGTTCGTATTTGCCGGGATGTATCCCACGGACACGCAGCAATACGAGACCCTGCGCGATGCGCTGGAGAAGCTGAAGCTCAACGACGCGTCACTCAACTATCAGCCGGAGACCTCCACGGCACTCGGCTTCGGATTCCGCTGTGGATTCCTCGGGCTGCTGCACATGGAGATCGTGCAGGAGCGGCTCACGCGCGAGTTCGACCTCGACCTCGTGCAGACGGTGCCGAGTGTCGAGTACAAGGTCTACAGGACCGATGGGACGATGGAGCTCGTCGAGAATCCGGCGCTCATGCCGAACGTGGCGGTGATCGATCGTATCGAGGAGCCGTACGTGAAGGCGCGCATCATGGCGCCGTCGGACTACATCGGCCCGATCATGACGCTGGGGACGGAGCGCCGCGGTGTCTACAAGAACATGACGTACCTCGACCAGCAGCGCGTCGAGTTCGACTGGGAGTTTCCGCTCGGTGAGATCATCCTTGATTTCTTCGATCGCCTCAAGTCGATCTCGCGCGGCTATGCGTCGCTCGACTACGAGATGCTCGAGTATCGGGCCAGTGACCTCGTGCGCCTCGACATGCTGATCAACGGCGATCCCATCGATGCCTTCAGCGTCATCTGTCACACGGACAAGGCGTACGACTGGGGCCGCAAGATCGCGGACAAGCTGAAGGAGCTCATTCCCCGACAGCTGTTCGAGGTCATCATCCAGGCCGCGATCGGCACGAAGGTGATTGCCCGGCAAACGGTGAAGGCGGTGCGCAAGGACGTGCTCGCGAAGTGCTACGGCGGCGACATCAGCCGCAAGCGCAAGCTTCTCGAGAAGCAGAAGGAAGGCAAGAAGCGCATGAAGCAGGTGGGCTCCGTCGAGATCCCGCAGGAAGCGTTTCTCGCGGTTCTCCAGGTCGACTAGCAGCGCCGGCGGCGATGCCCTCCTCGCTCGTCATCCAGACGTCCTTCCTCGGCGACACGGTCCTCACGACGCCGTTGCTGGTGCAGCTCGCCCGGCGCGGCGATGTCGATGTGATCGTTACGCCAGCATCCGCGGCGCTGCTGGCGAACCATCCGGCGCTGCGGCGGGTCATTGTGTACGACAAGCGTGGCACCGATCGCGGACTGAGCGGATTTCTCTCGGTCGGTCGGCAGCTTCGGGAAGCGCAGTACGACGTCGCGTACATGGCCCAGGGGTCGTTGCGCAGTGGTGCACTCGCCTACCTTGCGCAAATTCCGTCGCGCATCGGCTTCGATTCGTCGGCAGGGCGGTGGTTCTATACGAAGCGAGTGCAGTACCGCGAGGATCTCCATCACGCGGCTCGATTGCTTCGACTCGCGCGGCCCAATGGCAGACCGGCGACGCTGGAGGAGTTAAGACCCTCGCTCTTTCCAGGGGTAAGCGAACAGGCCACGGTCGACGCCTTGTTGGCCAGTGCGGGGGTTCGGGGCGACGAGCCGCTCGTCGTCATTGCCCCGGGGAGTGTCTGGGGAACGAAGCGGTGGCCGTATTATCCGGAGCTCGCGGCGCTCCTGGCGCCACTTGCGCGCGTCGCGATAGTCGGTGGCGCGGAGGATCAGGAGCTTGCCAATGCGATCGTAGCCGCGGCGCCGAACGCGATCGATGCCACTGGCCGGTTGTCGCTGCTGGCGTCCGCGGAACTCATTGCACGCGCGTCGGCGATTGTGACCAATGATTCCGCGCCGCTACATCTCGCCTCGGCGATGGGGACGCCAACGGTCGCCATCTTCGGCCCGACGGTGCCGGCGTTCGGCTTTGGCCCGCTCGCTCCCGCGTCGACGGTGGCTGGTCGCGACGCCCTCGCTTGCCGTCCTTGCGATCGGCACGGGCCCCAGCGTTGCCCGCTCGGCCACCACAACTGCATGCGCGATCTCGATGCGGCTGGGATTGCGGCGCTCGTGCAACCGCACGTGACGAGACCGTAGGCCCAGGGATCCCGCGATGGCGCCGAGGTGCGCCGGCTATTTCGACACGGCGGCCGGTGGCCTAACTTCCTGCATGACTGAACGCGAACAGTACATCGTCGGCGTGGACCTGGGCGGCACAAACATCGTCGCCGGCGTAATGACGTCTGACGGCACGCGCCATCTCGCGATGCGGAGTATCCCCACGAACGCGTTCGTCGGCGACGAAGGCGTGGCGGAGCGGATTGTCGGGCTCGTCGAAGACGTCATTCGCGACTCGATGGAGCAGACTGATTGTGCGCGCGGGGATTTTATCGGCATTGGGGTAGGCGCGCCGGGCCCTCTGGACCGCGAGCGGGGCATCGTACTCGTCGCACCAAATCTCGGCTGGACGAATTTTCCGCTGGCACCGCGCATCCAGGCGCGGCTCAACCTGCCCACGACGCTCGACAACGACGCGAACTGCGCAACATTCGGCGAATGGTGGCAGGGTGCGGCGCGTGGCGGAAAGAACGTTGTGGGCCTTACGATCGGCACGGGCATCGGCGGGGGGCTCATCCTGAATGGCGCGCTCTACCACGGCGCGTCGGACATGGCGGGCGAGGTGGGCCACACCACCATCGACTTGAATGGCCGTCACTGCAAATGCGGCAATTACGGATGCCTCGAGGCATACGCGAGTGCACCGGCGATCGCAACGCGCGCACGCGAGGTGCTCGTGCGCGAGGAAGGTGAGTCGGCGATTCCGGCAATGGTCGGCGGCAATTTCGAGAACATCACCGCGCGCATCGTCTACGACGCCGCGAAGGCCGGCGACCCGATCGCCAGCGAAATCGTGCGCGACACGGCGCGCTATCTCGGCGCCGGCGTGGCCAACCTGCTCAACATCTTCAACCCCGATACGGTGGTGCTCGCGGGCGGCGTGGCCGAGGCGGGCGATGCGCTCTTCGTGCCGCTGCGGGCGGAGGTGCGGCGACGCGCGTTCAGCCCCGCCGTGCGCGCGGTGAAGATCGTGCCAGGCACCCTTCCGGGCACGGCGGGCGTCGTGGGCGCGGTGGCGAGCTTCAAGCAGCAGCATCTCGGCGGCGTGTGACGGCTCGCGGCTCTTCGGCGATAGGTAAGGAGCATTTACCACAGAGGACACAGAGGACACAGAGGAACAGCATTGGAATGCGCTGCCCTAGTGATCTTCCGCAGTCCTCCGTGTGCTCTGTGTCCTCCGTGGTTCATTGTTTTGCTGTTGAGTTTTCGCCAGTGCGCGCGCGCAAATTGTGACGGCGAAGAAGAAGCGCGTCGGCGTGATCGGTTCGTTTGTGTGGGACGTCATCCACGGTCGCGATGTGCGCAGCCTGCCGGTCGAGGAATGGGGCGGCATCACGTACACGCTCGCGGGTCTCGACGCGGCGCTGTCGGATGAGTGGGAGATCGTTCCCGTCCTCAAGATCGGCTATGATCTCGCCGCGCGTGCGCGCGAGTTTCTTCGGACGTTGACGCACATCGCGCCCGATGCGGCGCTCGTGGAAGTGCCGTATCCGGGACATCGCGTCGAACTGCGCTATCTCGACGACGAGCGGCGCTCCGAGCATCTCACGGGTGCCATTCCGGCGTGGAGCTGGGTGGGTTTGAAGCCACTGCTCGACGAGGCGCGCCTTGATGCCCTGTACGTGAATTTCCTGAGTGGGTGGGAGCTCGACCTGGAGACCGCGCAGATACTGCGGAGCTATTTTGCCGGTCCAATCCACTGTGACCTTCACATGAAGGTCTGGGCGGTGGCGCCGGATGGCCTGCGGACGCCGCGCGCCATTCCCAACGTCGCGGAATGGTGCGGTTGCTTCGACTTCCTCCAGATGAACGAAGATGAGATGGCAACGCTCGCGCCCGACTCCATGAGTTTGGCGGCCACGGCGCTTGCGGCGGGAGTTTCGTGTCTCCTGGTCACACTCGGAAAGCGTGGGTCGATCTATGTGGCTTCTCCGGGCTTCGAAACAATATGTGATCTTCCCCCTCGTAGCGGGTTGTCCACGAGCCCTCGTGGTGGCACCGGCGCCCTCGGTGCGGTACGCACCGCACGGATCCCTGCTGAAGCAATAGTTGACGCCGGTGACCCGACGGGATGTGGCGATGTTTATGGCGCGACCTATTTCTCCCGGATGCTCGCCGGTGATAAGTTGAGCGATGCGATGATCGCGGCCGCTCGTGCCGCCGCCCGAAACGTCGAACACCGCGGCGCCAGCGGACTCGCAGCCCACCTGCGCGGAGAACTCAGCCTCTCGTGACCAGTGTCATCACCGTTCCGCCGTCGCTTGATGATCACACGTTCGAGCAGGTGGTAGAGCAGCTTGCGTCGGTCCCCCACGACGCCAAGCTGCTCGTCGATGCGCGGCACACGCGGTGGGCGTCTCCCTACGGCTTGACGGCGCTCCTCGCGCTCGGGCAGTCGCGAGAGGAGCGTGCGAGCTTCGCGGCGCCGGAAGCCGAGGACACGGCGTCGTATTGGGCGCGTACCAGCTTCTTCAAGCACGCCGAGGAGGTCTACGACATTCACGGCTCGGTGCCAAAGGGGCGCGGCGGTGAATCGAGCGTGTTGCTCGAGATCACGCAGATCGCCAAGAGCGAGGACGTGCACGAAGTCGTCGGTCGCATTCAACAGAAAGCCGCACAGATTCTCTCGAAGGAGTTGAACATCGAGGCGAAGGCCACGGTCGGCTTCGCAATGACGCTCTCGGAGATCTGCCAGAACATCATAGAGCATGCGGGGCGCGGCGGTTACGTCGCCGTCCAGACGTATACCTACCGGAAGCGGCTCGCGAGCCGTCGGGTCGTCGTCATCGCCGTGTGCGATGCGGGACTCGGCTTCCGCCAGACGCTGGAGAGCGCGCCGGGATTCGTCCGCAGTGACCGCTGGGACGATGCGGCCGCGCTGGAAGCGGCGGTGATCCGGGGCGTGAGCCGGTTTCGCGATCCCGGGCGCGGGCAAGGCCTTGCGGGGGTGCGTCGCTACATCGCACGCTGGGATGGCAAAGTGAGCGTCCGCAGCGGCACCGCCAAGATTGCCATCGTCCCGAGTTGGGACGACGACGTTCCGTTAACAGAAAAGCTGGCCCCATTTCCGGGGTCGCAGGTTCAAGTCACGATACCCGAGCGGGTCTCCGGGGCCCCGCGATAATGATGCATATCGATTTGAGCTCCGTGCTGCGGCAGACGCTGTCGTGCGAGCTCTATTCCAACCTGGTCACGCGTCCCACCGGCGCCGCCGTGCGGACGCAGATCGAGGCGCTCCTCGCCACCTCGCGTGAGCGCACCCTCACCGTCATCGACTTCTCCCACGTGGGGATGATCGATTTCTCGTGCGCCGATGAAGTCGTGGCGAAGCTGCTGCTGCGGTACGTCGCCGCGGAGCGTGCGGACCACGAAGCGTACTTCCTGTTTCGCGGCGTGACCGACGACCACTGGGACGCGATCGAGACGGTGCTGGAGCGGCACGGCCTCGCGTTGGTCCTCGAGACAGAGGACGGCGCACGCATCGTCGGCATGGTGAACGACGGCGAACGCGCGGTCTGGGAGAAGGTGTACGAGCTCGGCCGCGCGGGGGCGATGGATCTCGCCATGGCGCTGGGCTCCCTCCCCGCCGACGCTGCGCAGATGCTCGACGCCCTGCACCGTCGCCGACTCCTGATGCGGCTCGACGACGGCTACATCGCGGTGGGTGGCCTGGGCGAAGCACATGCCTGAGGGTGCGCGGAGCCGAGTACTGCGTGTGTCGGCATTCGTCGGCACGCGGGCGACGGATCCGGAACGCGGGCCGCAGGTGCGACTCAACTCGGATGAGGCGCGCGCGCGCCTGCTGATCGACGGCGAGCTTGCGTGGGTGCAGGGGCCACGGCGGCAGGAGCTTGCAACCGTCGTTGTCGACGACGCGGTGAAGCGCGGCGATTGCGGCCTGCGCGACGTCGCCGGTGCGAGCGTGTCGGAGCTGGTGCTCGTGACCAAACCGGATCTCGATTCCCATACGCGCCGCGGGTTCTTCGCCTGACGCGGCGTCCTTCCCCGCTGCCCATGTCCACACCCCGGCGCCCACGCGCCTACGCGCTCTCGACGCTTGCCGTTCATGCCGGCGAAGATGCGCACGTCGTTGACAGCCCCGTTGTCACGCCGTTGTTCCAGAGCGTCAACTTCAACAGTGAGGCAGGCAGCGGCGGCACCCTGCGCTATCCGCGCTACGGCAATGCGCCAAATGCGGAAATCGTGCAGAAGCGACTCGCGGCGCTCGATGGCGCGGAGGCGTGTCTCGTCCTGTCCAGCGGCATGGGCGCCACGGCCTGCGCACTGCTCGCGCTTTTGCGACCCGGCGACCACCTGCTGACCAGCAAAAGCATCTACGGTGGTACCCAGGAGCTGATCACCCGCGAGTTCGCCGCACTCGGCATCACCTCAACGCTCGTTAATCCGCACGAGTCACGCGCATGGCGGCGTGGGCTGCGCAAGGAAACGCGCGCGGTATTCCTCGAGTCGCCGGTGAATCCCTCGTGCCGGGTGGTCGACCTTCGTCCGCTCAGCTATCTCACCCAGGAAAATGGATTGGCGCTCGTCGTTGACTCGACCTTCGCGAGTCCGGTGAACTTCCGTCCGCTGGAGCATGGTGCGGACGTCGTGATCCACTCCACCACGAAATTCCTGAATGGCCACCATGACGTGATCGGGGGTGCCGTGCTGGGAACGGCGTCCTACATCGAAGAAGTGCGGCGCAAGATGATACTCTGGGGGCAGGCGCCCGATCCGTTCGCGTGCTGGATGCTCGAGCGGGGATTGAAGACGCTGGATGTGCGGGTGAAGCGGCAGAACGAGAATGCCATGGGCATTGCCAGGTGGGCGGACGAGCGGAAGGAAGTGAGCGTGGTACACTATCCCGGGTTGCCCAGTCATCCCGATCATGCCGCGGCCGTTCACCACATGGACGGATTCGGCGGCATGCTTGGGCTCGAGCTCACCGGGGGGGCGCGGGCGGCGGACCGGTTCACGCGGAAACTTCGGCTCATTCGCAACGCGCCCAGCCTCGGCGGTGTAGACTCACTGGTGTGCGAGCCGCGATATACCTCGCACACGCACCTCACCTCCGAGCAGCGCGCTGCGCTCGGCATTCCGGACGGCTTCCTTCGCGTCAGCGTGGGAATCGAGGATATGAGTGATCTGATCGCGGACCTCGAGCAGGCACTGCACTGATGAGCGATCTCATTCTGCCAGACCAATCCGCACCAGGCGAACGCCGTCGCGTCGAGCGTCGAGGCAACGCGAGCATCGCGGAACTGACGCTGCCGGAGGTGCGGCGCATCTTCATCACCGTGCTGCTCGGGGCAGTGGTGCTGGGGCTGTTCCTCTGGATGGTCAAGTCGGTGATCATCGCCGCGATCCTCGGCCTCATCATCGGCTTCTACATTCGGCCGCTGCATCTGTGGATTGTCGGCAAAACCGGACGGCCAACGTTCTCGGCCATCCTCACGCTGCTCGCAGTCATCCTGCCGGTGCTGATCGTCCTGGCCTACAGCTATAGCGAGTTGGCGGATGTTGTCGGTTATGCGAGCGTGCACCAGGACGAGATCGTCGCGAAGGTGGATGCGGCGGTCCAGCGTATTCCGTTGTTCAAGGGTGCCAAGTCGGCGGGCGCGTTGGGGCAGGCTGTCGTGGGAGCGACGCAATACGGAACGAAGCTTCCGCTGCTCCTACGGTCGGCGATCAAGGGCTTCTCCATCTCCGCGACGATCTTCCTGTTCACGGCCTTCTACATCCTGCTCGAGGCGGATAAGGTCGGGAGCTATCTCGCCGGCAAGATTCCGCCCAGATACGCCGAGCTCCGGCGTGCGCTCGACGTCAATGTGCGGGGCGTGCTGTATGGCGCGATCTACTCCACGCTGCTCACGCAGACGATGAAGTCGATCATCATCCTGATCATGAACCTGGCCTTCGGCGTTCCGCTCGCCGGTGCGCTTGCCGTCGTATCGTTCATCATCGGGTTCTTCCCGATCGTCGGGTCGTGGAGTGTGTATGTCCCCGTCGCCATCTGGCTGGTCATCTTCCGCGATGCCGTTCCCCAGGCGATCGCCATGATCGTGATCGGCACGCTCGTGAACACGGTGTTCATTTCGACCTATCTCCGGCCGAAGATCGCTGCTGACCGGTCGCGGGTGCTCAACTTCTACTGGATGTTCGTGGCCCTCATCACCGGCGTCTATACGTTCGGGTTGGCCGGCATTCTTCTCGGACCCATTCTCATCGGGCTGCTCAAGGCGATCGTCGACACCGTCACGGCCGGCTCGAGTTGGAAGGTCGTAGAGCTCATCGACGACGGGACGACGGCGTTCTAGATGCACGCATGATCCGTTTTACACACGTCCACAAGACCTATCCTCGTACGGGCACGGCGGTCGACGATGTCACGTTGCACATCGGCAAGGGCGAGTTCGTCTTTTTCACTGGGCCGAGCGGTGCGGGCAAGACCACGCTGCTGAAGATGGTGTATATGGAGGAGCGACCCACCTCCGGTGAAGTGCGGGTAAGTGGCACGAGCTCCGTGTCGGCGCGCGATCGCGACGTCGCCAACCTCCGGCGCAAGCTGGGCATCGTGTTTCAGGACTTCCGGCTACTCGAAGATCGCACGGCAGAGCAGAACATCGCGTTCGCGCTGGAAGTCACCGGCGTGCCTCGGCCGCTGATCATCACGAAGGTCGCGCGTGCGCTCACGCAGGTGGGTCTCGCGGGCAAGGGCACGGCGTACCCGCGTGAGTTGTCTGGCGGGGAGCAGCAGCGCGTGGCCATCGCGCGCGCCCTGGTGAACGATCCGTTCGTATTGATCGCGGACGAGCCGACGGGTAACCTCGATGACCGTGCGACGCGCGGCATCTTCCAGTTGCTCCGCGACATCAACGCCGCCGGCACCGCGGTGCTGATGGCGACCCACAACCTCGATCTCATTCGGCGTCAGGAGTATCGCACCGTCGAGATGAACCGCGGCGCCGTGGTGTTCGATTCGGGGGAAACGGAGCCCGGCACGGAGCGCGAGCAATGAAGAGAACCATTCGCGACGCGCTCATCACCTTCCGCCGCACGCCGTTGCTGAGCGCGCTCAGCATCACGACGATCGCGTTCTCGCTGTTCGCGTTCGGGCTCTTCGGCCTCGTTGCACTCAACATCCGCGACGCGCTCGACCGGCTTGAAGATCGGGTCGAGCTCCGCGCGTTTGTTACCGATGGCACTGCACCGGAGGCAATGGCGCAGGCGGCCAGCGACATTGCCGCGTATCCGGAGGTGCGGAACGCTGTCGTCGTGTCGCAGGACGACGCGCTGGCGCGTGCGAAGAAGGAGCTTGGCGATTTTCGCGACGTGTTCGAGGGCGCGGTGCTGCCCGCGTCCATCGACGTCCAGCTCAAGCCCGGCTTCCGCGATCCGGCAACCGTGAAGCGGGTGGCGGCTCGCGTACGGGCATTCTCCTTCGTCGACGACATTCGCTACGGCGAGGAGTGGATCGAGAAGCTTTACCGGCTGCGCAACATCGCGGGCATCGCGGGCGTCGTGCTCGGCCTCGCCTTTGCCGGCGTATCGGTCATCATCATCGGCGCCACGATCCGGATGGCCGTGCTGTCGCGGGCGAAGGAGATCGCGATCATGCGACTCGTCGGCGCGACGGATTCGTACATTCGGCGCCCCTTCCTCATCGAAGGCGTGGCGAAGGGTGTGCTCGGCGGAATCCTGGCGCTCGTGCTAACCTACGGCGCACGGACGCTGATCGACCGGTACCTCATCCAGACGGTGTTCTTCGACGCACGCGTTACGCTCCTCGGCCTGCTCTTCGGTGCGATGATCGGTTTCATGGGCAGCGCCTTTTCTGTCGGGAGGCATCTACGCCGCGTCTGAGGGTGCTGCTGCTTGTCACGCTGCTGGCGCTGCCCGGTGTGGTGCGTGCGCAGGCGGCAGACGCGCGACTTCGCGCCCAGCGTGAGGAGCTCGATCGCGTCCGACGCGAGCGTGCGGACCTGGAGCAACGCATGGCGAATCTCCAGGGCAGCGTACACGACCTTCGCGACGAGGTCGCAAACCTGGTGGCACAGCGCGCGGCGACCGAGTTGGTACTCAAGACGCTGGACCTGCAGCTCGCCGCCATCACCAACGATGTCGCCGAGGCGACCAACCGGGTCGCGATGGCCGAGGGCGATCTCATGTACCGGCGAACGGCGCTCTCGAAGCGGCTGGTGGACATCTACAAGCGCGGGCCGCTGCATGCCACCGAGGCGCTGCTGACCGCGCGCTCGTTTGGCGAACTCGTAGCACGCTACAAGTACCTCCACGAGCTGGCCGTTCATGACAGGAGCCTCGTGAAGCGTGTCGAGATCCTGCGGAACGACATCGTGCGGCAGCGTGCGGACCTCGTGAAGTTGCGCGATGCGGTCGAGGAGAATCGCAGCGACAAGCTGCGCGAGGAAGAGCGGCTGTCGATCCTGGGGCGGATGCGGTCGACCAGCCTCCAGCAAGCGCAGACGACAACGACGCAGATCCAGGAGCGCCTGGCGCGCATTCGTCAATCGGAGACACGGCTGAGCGGCGTGCTGTCTGCCATCGAGGCCGATCGTCGTCGCACCGAGTCGGCGCGGCCGAATGCACCGCGCGCTGCGAGCACACTGCGGACAACCGATGTCGGCAAGCTTGACTGGCCGGTCGACGGTACGTTCCTCTTCCGGTTCGGGCGCGTGATCAACCCGAACAACACCACCACCCGGTGGAACGGCGTTGGTATTGCGGCGGCACTCGGTACGCCGGTCAAGTCGGTGGCAGCGGGATCAGTCGTGAGCGTCGGCCAGCTCGGCACCTACGGACTCACGGTCATTCTCGATCACGGCGGCGGATATTTTTCCATCTATGCGTCGCTCAACTCGGTGCCGCCGTCGCTCAGGAAGGGGACGGTCCTGAAGAAGGGCGACCTGATTGGCACCGTCGGCATCTCGGATCCCGACCTGAAGCCGCACCTGCATTTCGAGATCCGCACGCCGCCAAATGGCAACGCCGTGGATCCGGAAGGCTGGCTGCGCGGGTCGCGGTAAGAGAGATGATCACCCGTCGCTGCGGCGTGTGCGGACGATTTCGCGCCTATGATGCCGCCGACGAGTTCTGCATCGTCTGCGGGAATGATGCGCTCGAGTCGCAGTGCGCCTGCGGACGCGACTTCGAGTATGCGCTGGCCGAGGCGGGCGACATCCATTGTCCCCACTGTGGCCGTGTGCTGCGTGGCGCTCCCGTGCTGGAACGATGACGCCGGCGCGGCGTCGCGCGGCGAAGCAACCGAAACCGACGGCCTTGCTCGGCGCACATGTCAGCGCGGCGGGCGGTGTTCCCGAAGCACCGCCGCGCGCGGGCGAGATCGGCGCCAAGGCACTTCAGCTGTTCACGAAGATGGCGAGCCGCTGGGCGGAGCGTGATTGCGCGGACGAAGAGTGCACGTCGTTTCGCGAGCGCCTCACGGTGGTGGGCGTCGATGCGACCGCGACGATGGCGCACGACTCCTACCTCATCAATCTCGCAAGCCCCGATCCCGTGTTGCGGGCCCGGTCGATCGTGTCATTCCAGAATGAGCTTCGCCGGTGTCATGCGCTCGGATTGCAATACCTCGTGTCGCATCCGGGAAACTTCATGGACGAGCGCATCGCGGGCATCGCACGCAATGCTGACGCGATCAGCGAAGCGCTCGCCGCGGTGCCTGGCGACGCCATCCTGTGCCTCGAGACCACCGTCGGCTCGGGCACGTCGCTTGGCTCGACGTTCGAGGAGCTCGCGACGATGATCGAACAGGTGGATGCGGCGCAACGGCATCGCGTAGGCGTCTGCGTCGACACGTGCCACGTCTTCTCCGCGGGCTATGACCTCATCAACGACTACGAGGGAGTGCTCGCGCGGTTCGACGACGTGTTGGGGATCGATCGGCTGAAGGTCATGCACCTGAACGACTCGAAGACGCCATTCGAATCCCACCGCGACCGGCATGAGCTCATCGCCGAAGGTTCACTCGGCGAGATACCATTTCGTCACGTGATGAACGATCCGCGGTTGGCCGCCATTCCGAAGGTCATCGAAACACCGAAGCTCGAGGACGCGACAACGACCGACAAGCGGATGCTCGACCTGCTGCGGAGTTACATCCTCACCGAGTGAGCATCGCGCGTCGTCGTGCATCAGGCGAGTGCATGCCGCTCGACGTCCCCCTCGATCGTCACGCCACCGACCGCGACGTACACGTGCCGCTCAGTGATGGACATTTCCCACGTGTTTCGTCGATCGAGACGCTCGACCAGGCCGTCGATCAGCTCCTTGCTCAAGCCATACAGCTCGAGATCGGCGGAGCGATGAATGCGTTCGCCGGCCAGCAGCGTGACGAGTCGCGCTGGGTCGCGATGCGTATAGACCGCGACGCGCGGCGCGGCTTTCATGGCCTTGTGGAGTCGCGCGGCATCGGGAGCGCCGACGTCGATCCAGACCTTGAGGGCGCCGGTGAGGTCGCGCACGGAGAGCGCGGGCACGTCGGGCTCCGCGATGCCCTTCGAGAACGCGATGCCCTCGGCGTACTCGAGGCAGTAGGCCAGCACGCGCGACAGCAGGTACTCCGCGGTCTCCGACGGTTGTTGCGCCGCCTTGAACGAGAGGGATTCGTAGACTCCGCGATCGACGTCCGCGAGCTGGACGTCGAAGTTGTAGATCGTTGCCGTGAGCGCCATGTGCGGAAGTTCGCGCGCGGCGGTGGGCGACGCTACCTGCGTTGCGCGCGCGGCCGAGTCACTTCTTCCCCTTCGGAGCGCCTTTTCGCGACGTGTTCTCGAGAATGATCAGCGTGGGGGCGTCTTTCTGGTGCCACCGCGCTTTCGCGCTCATGTCGCCCCGCGTGTCGAGCTGCGAGAAGGAGCCGAGGATCAGGTCGACTGCTCCGTCGCCATTGAGGTCGCCGGCTTCCATTGTGAGCCAGCGGCCACGATCCGCCTGGGGAAAGGTCCACGCCTTGAAGCGCAGGTTGCCGACGTTTTCCAGGTAGACGAATGACAGCGGCGCACCAGACGCGTAGTCCGGGAAGAAGGAGATGGCCGCGATGTCGATATCGCCGTCGCCGTCGAAGTCACGCGCAATGGCCTTGTACGCACCCGGCATGGGAAAGAAATACTGCTCCGCGTAGTGATCATGTCCGTCGTTCAGGAAGATCCGGACGCCGTGGTATGGCTTCGGCGGACCCGGATAATCGCCAGCGTCACCGTTGGTGTACACGATGTCGGGATGTCCGTCGTCATTCATGTCGACTACCTGCATCGACGTCGATCCGTACGACGGCGGAAAACGAAGTAGTCGCTGCATCGTGAATTGCCCTCCGGCGCCGCCATGAAAGAGCGAAATGCCTTCGTCGCCCTGCGCGGTAAGGGCGAGGATGTCGAGCTTGCCGTCCCCGTCGAAGTCGCGCACGAGCGTCGTGATGGCGCCCGGCTGCGACGTGAGCAGGTGCTTGCGACTGCTGCCATTGCCAAGGTGCTCATACCATGCGAGCTGCCCGGTGAGATTTCCGAACTCGCTGACCACGACGTCCTCGAGGCCGTCGCCATTGAGATCAGCCCACGAGGCGAACACCGGACGCTGAAGATCGTGCACTTCCCACGCGATGGTGGCGTTGCGACCCGGCAGCCACGACGGAATCAACGCGACCTCGCCGCGCGGCGCGTCCGACGGAGCCAGTTGCCCCATGAAGACCGTGCGCAGGGTGTCACCGTGCACGGCGAGCTGCGCCAACGGCGACGGAATTCCAATAGTGCGCGTCAGGTGCCCTGTGCCATCGAGCGTATTGAGTGTGCTGTGACCTGGCGTCGCGTCGCCGACGAAGAGGCGACGGTCCACCGAGTCGAAGTGCAGCAACGTGATCATCGGGCTCGGCACATGAAAATCCGGCACACGCACGCGGAAGCCCGGAAGTCCCACGGTAACCGGAGGAGTGGCCGCTCTGGGTTGGCTGGCGGGTGCGTTCCCGAGATAGTAGGCGGCGATGCGATCCCATTCCGAGCGCGTGATGCGCGCCGAATCGGGGTAGACACCCGAGATGCGTACCAGTGCCCCCCCGCTGCCAGTCTCGAACGGCTCCTCGTCCGCCGCTGCCCCGATGCCCTTGAGTCCGAGTCTTCGCGCCATGCGTGGGAGCACGAAGCGTTGCCAGGACGTCTTGTCGAGCAGCGCCGGCGCGGGAACCATATGGCAGGATTGGCAATACCGCTCCGCCAATTGCTGGCCGGAAAGGTGGGCGCCTGAGGCGGGGGCGTCGCGGCGACCGCACCCCATGCCGACGAGCAATAGCAGAAGCGCGGTGGTTCTTCGGACGTGCAAATGGAGCTCAGGCGTCGAGGTCAATCGCCCGGAGCGCGGCCAGCAATGGCGTGAGGTCGTGCGACGCGAGCTCCGGATGCTGCATCTCGCCACTCTCGATACCGTGCAGGTAGCGGCCGATCTGCGTAGACGACGCGCCGCGCGCCAGCAGTCCGTACACCGCGTGGGCGTGCGTGAGGTATTCCTCGTGCGTCCCCGGCAGCTCGCGCACACGAAGTGGATCCCAGTGCGCCAGCAGCTCGGAGGCAATGGCACGCTCGGCACTGCTGGGTGTGGTAGGCATGGAGGGCTCCGTGGCGAGGTGCGCGTAACTGGCAGGATGGAGGACGGGAAGTCAAGCGTCGACGAGACCGGGGACGCAAATCGCGGCGGCGGAGTGCTCCTTGCTTCTACCGATCGATGGCTGTCCGGGGCATTTGACCTACCAAGCCGCGATCCTATGCACCAGATTCCACTGATGATACGTCCTGAATACGAGACGCTGGCCAAGGTCGAAGTTTTGGCGGACCTCGAGCCCGTCGTACAAGACCTGATGGTGAAGCACGAGGCGAAGCGCATCCTCTGGTTTCCGCACGAGCTACTCGACGCCGCGCCCGATACCGATCCGGACGCGCACATCAAGGAGCTGCGCAAGCGGGCAGACGGGATCAGTCTTCCCGCACGCGTGGCGCTCGCGCTCAACCTGCTCACCGAGGAAGGCCTTCCGCACTTTCATCGGCTGCTCGCCACGTACCTTGGCGGTGACACCTTCTGGTCGAAGTGGACGAATCTCTGGACCGCCGAAGAAGATCGTCACGGCGCGGTGCTGCACGACTACATGCACGACAGCAAGGTCCTGAACAACCCCGTGCTCGAGCGCATGCAGTTCGAGTACCTCAAGGCAGGGTTCGAGCCCGCGTGGGACAAGGATCCATACCGCGTGTTCGTCTACACGACCCTGCAGGAACGCGCGACGCAGGTGAGCCACTCGAATACCGGCAAGCTCGCCGGGAAGTACGAGCCGACGATCGGCACGGTGCTGCAGAATGTCGCGAAGGAAGAGGCGCGTCATTACACGTTCTACCGGACGATCTTCAAGGAAGTCATCGCGCGCGACCCGAACAATGCGCTCGTGTCGGCGGCGGAGATCATGCCGTCGATCGACATGCCGGGCGTGAACATGCCGAACTTCCGTGACATGGCGGACGTCATCCGTCGCGCGGGGATCTACGGACCGCGTGACTATCTCACGATCGTTGAAGAGCAGATCAGGTTCTGGGCGATCGAGACGATCACCGGCCTCGACGAGATGGGCAAGCGCGCGCAGGAGAAGATCCTCGGTGTGCCCAAGCGGCTGGAGCGCGTGTCGGATGCCATGGAGAGTCGCACGAAGGCGAAGACTTTCGCCTTTCCGGTGGCGTTCGCGCACGAATTCGACATGTAACGCGCTGGGCTTTGACGCCGCCGACGACGCGCGATGCGCTCGCGTGGCATGGCCCCTGCCTTCCGTGACGATACAGTATGGCGGTGGAGTCCGCCAAAACCGTCGTCCTTCGCGATGACCAATGACTCCTGCTTACCCCTCACGGGGAAGTGGGAGCTTTTCGTTTTCGGCCAGTTGGTCGCGCACTCCATCTCGGTGATTCTATGAATTGGGCTCACGCTGGCACCGCTGTCCTCGCTGCTTTCCTGGCGTCGCTCGTCGAGTTCGTCGAAGCGCTCACCATCGTGCTTGCCGTGGGAACGACGCGAGGTTGGCGCTCCGCATTGACTGGAGCTGGCGCTGGCGCCGCCTTCCTGGCGTTGCTCACGCTCGCATTCGGTCCAGCGCTGCAGCGCATCCCGATTACGTCCCTGCAACTCGTCGTCGGAATACTGCTGCTCTTCTTCGGCATGCGCTGGCTGCGCAAGGCCGTGCTCCGTTCGGCGGGAGTGATCGGCTTGCACGACGAGTCTGTCATCTACGCGAAGGAAACCGCGGCGCTTTCGACCGGCACCACTCGTACCGATGCGATTGATCGCGTCGCGTTTCTCACGTCCTTCAAGGCCGTTACGCTCGAGGGGCTCGAGGTGATCTTCATCGTGATCGCCACCGGCGTTGGAGGGCAGCTCATTCCCGCAGCGCTCGGCGCGCTGCTCGCCGGCGTGCTCGTGGTGCTCGCGGGGATCGCACTGCGCAAGCCGCTCGCCTCGGTGCCGGAGAACACCCTCAAGTATTCCGTCGGGGTGCTGCTGTCGGCATTCGGGGTGTTCTGGATTGGCGAAGGACTCGCCTACCCATGGCCGGGCGAAGATCTCGCGTTGGTCGCGCTGGTGGCGGGATTCCTGATTGCGTCGCTCTTTGGCGTTGCGCTCGCCAAGGGTCGTAAACCATCACGAGCGGGAGAATCGGCATGAGCGCCATTCTGCGCGCAGTGGCGGAGGTATGGGGGCTGTTCGTCGAGGACATCAGCTTCACCGTCGCGATCGTCGTTTGCCTGGGCTTGGCCTGGCTGCTCGCGCCGGCGCTGAACATCCCGCCACCGTGGAGAGGTACGGTGTTGTTCGCGCTGCTCGCTGTCGCCCTGATCGAGAATGTGTGGCGCAGTGCGCGCCAATGACGATGCATGGTCGCCCTCCAGCGACTCGACAATGCCAATCACTGCACAAGCGGCGTGATGCTCGCAAAGCTCATCGGGACGATCAGTGGCCTGAAGTTTGTAAAGTTCAACCACGACCGCCCTGACAATCTGGTGGATCGGGTCCGCCTCGCGGCCACGATCGTGCCTACGGCGAATGGGACGGCACTCACCTGGGCAATCACCCCATCCTGGTAGCGCGTACATGGCGGCACGAGGCGGTCTCTCATCTGCGGAGCACATGTTGGCGCGAGCGCCGCGAATCCGACGTCGCCCCGAGGGGCTCGCACCGCACACGGCGTTGCTCATCGGCCTGTCCACTGTCGCTCTGGCCGCGTGCGCCAAACTCGGCGAAGATGTCTTCTCGAAGGAAACGGCGCCATTCGACGAGCCGATTCGTGATTGGTTTCTCGCCCATCACAGTTCCATCGGCGATCGCGTCTTCCTCACAGCGACCCGCGCCGGCGGTCCTTCGGTCGTCATTCCGCTCAGCGTTCTCGCCGGCGCGTGGCTTCGCGGGCGGCGCAACCTTCCCATCGCCGGCACGGTGTTGCTCGCGCCGGCAACGGCGCTCGCGCTTTTTCTGCTGATCAAGCGAATCTATCGACGCCAGCGTCCCGCCGGCGCGGCCCTCCACGGCGAGAAGACGTACTCGTTCCCGAGCGGGCACGCAGCGTCGTCCGCGGCGGTGTTCGGCACCCTCGCGTACGTACTCTGGCGTGAGGAGATGCTCGACGATGAAGTCGCGGTGGTACTCGCGTTGCTGCCACCGCTGCTCATCGGCACCAGTCGCGTTTACCTCGATGTTAACTACGCCACTGACGTACTCGGCGGATGGAGCGTAGGCAGCGTCG
>JALYVY010000371.1 GCA_030852985.1 Gemmatimonadota bacterium
GCTGGACAACTACCTGACCAAGTACTGAGACGGTCCAGATGGCGCGCTCACATTGAGAGCGCTCGCTGGCCATGCATCGAGAACGTTCCCACAACCTGTAGCTCGCTTGCTCGCGTCACCGTGAAACTGCCCCGCGTTCCAGCAAGATAGACCATGCCGATCCGGATCGTCGTCGAATCAGCAGCGCTGGGCGGACTCATGCCGAACAGCGCCGCGTTCGCCTGCCGCGCCGCGGTCGCAGGTGTGGCCATTCCCGTGCGCACAAGATAGGTCCGTGCGGCGAGAAGCGTTCCCGCTGGAGGAAACGCGATGATCACGAACGCACGCTCCCGCGCGTCGAGCGGTGGCATGGGCTGATCGTCCGAGCGGGGCGCGCACCAGACCTCATGTGTCTCGAAGCCAGATGGCGCCGTGTTCAGCATCGCGCCACGGATGTAGCTAGTGCGAGCACTGTCCAGCGCGCTGAACACCGGGATGCCATCCGCGAATACTTCGCAGCCACCGTCTTCGTGAAACGCGCCGGTTATCAATACGGCCGGCCGCGGCCGGGAATGAGCCTGGCGCAAACCCCGCTGCGCCTGCGCTGGTACGGCAAACGCGACGGCGGCCCAGCAAAACATTCGCAAAGACACGAGGAACTCGCTCATGTCTCACTATCTACAGCCGCAGGCTTTGATTGGTTTGAGCGGAACCGTGCGGTCAGCAGTAGTCCGCGGCAATCTTCCGGCCGATGTAAATACCTACGCCGGTGCCGACCATCGAGAGCGCGAACGCGGTCATGATTCCGACATATTCGCCCAGCCACCAACCGACGGTTCCGCCAACGAAGGACCCGGTAAAACCAAGAATCTTTGCCATATGTGACCGTCCTCCGGTTCATGGTGCCTGAGGGGCGCCTGTGCGCTGACGTTGGAGCCCATCGGAAAGACGCCAATCGAACGCCTTCCGTCACTGTCTTTCGCAATGGCCGGAGTGCCGCGCGGCGCGTAGATTCAGCCCTAATGAATCCGACGCGCCAGGACCAGGCGTACTCCAATCGACCAGCAACCGTTGCTGCTCCGGGGGATGATCCGTCCGTCGTGAAGCGAATCGCCGAGGGTGATGAAAGCGCGCTCGCGACTCTTTATGACCGTTGGTCCCAGGTCGTGTACTCGCTGGTCGCTCATCTCCTCAAAGATGCCGATGGTGCGGAGGACGTGGTGGAGGAGACATTCTGGCAGGTGTGGCAACGCGCGTCGTCGTACGACGCTTCGCGTGGCACCGTCAGAACCTGGATTCTGACCATTGGCCGCAGTCGTGCCCTCGATCGCCTCAGAAGCAGAAAGCGCAGTCGCGAGGACGTGACGACCGATCTGAGCCTGATTCGAGATCCGGGGTCCGATCCTTCCCAGGATGCCGAGGGCGCCGAGCGCAGCAGAATGGTGTACGACGCGCTCACGCAGCTGCCTGAAGATCAGCGCCGCGCACTCGAGCTCGCTTACTTCCGCGGGCTGAGCCAGTCCGAGATCGCGGAATTCCTGGGTGAGCCGCTCGGTACCATCAAGACGCGGATGCGTCTTGGAATGCAGAAGCTCCGTGACAAGCTGGTTGGTCTTAGAGAGAGTGCCGCATGAGCGACGACATCAGGATTCACAACGGCACGCCATCGGAAGGTGGTGCAGACGACGCAGAAATCGGTCGTCAGTCCGAGTCGTCTCTGCCGCCCAGTGAGCCCCAGGCTCGCTACGACGTAGGCGCCGCGGCACTCGGCGCTCTTTCTGCTACCGAGGAAACGGAGCTTTATTCCGCCGCTGCCGAAGATCCGGTCGTGTCGGCGGATCTCGCGGCGATGGAAGCCGTGGTCGCGGAACTCGCTCGACTGGCACCGTCAGCTGTGATGAATCGCGGCCGCTCCGCCGGAATTCGCTCGCGGCTGGTCGCGCGCGCTGCCGCCACTCATGTGGGCCGGCCAGTCGCCAGGGACGCGGCTGCCCAGACCGAAGGCGCCGCCGCCAGTCGGCTCACGCGTTCGGCAGGGACCGCGGCGTCGGCTCGGCGTCCCCGCAGTTCGGGCGGGCCAGGCTCAGCGCCGTCGCCGCGTCCCATCACGGGTACGCCCGCAATTCCATTCGAGCCACCCGCTCGCATGAAGTGGGGACGCGTTCTGGGCGGACTCGCACTGGCTGCGGGACTTGTCATCGCCGCCTTCGGCATCTTCGACTGGCAGGCGGCGCGGAAAACCGAATTCGGCCCGACGGCGTCGGCTACGGATACTGCTCTGGTGACTCAGGTCGCCGAGCTGCGTGCAACCGTGGCCCGTAAGGACAGCCTGATCGCGGCGCTCACAGGGATGCAGACTCGGGTGATCGATCTCGTCTCCTACAAGTCCGCAGATCCGATGGCTCGTATCTTCTGGGATCAGAAGAAGCAGATGTTCATCATGTACGCGTCGCACATCCACGCACCGCCGCCCGGGCGCACGTACCAGGTGTGGCTGATCGCCCGCGGCGTTGCGGCGCCGATTTCCGCCGGCACCTTCATGCCCGACTCCAACGGCTCCGCGGTCATGACCGCGAAATACCCCATGCAGCCCGGCATGCTCAGCCGGATCGCTGTTACCGAGGAGCCTGACGGGGGCGTTCCCGCCCCAACCGGTCAGGTGGTGTTTTCGGGAGTTGGTCGGTAGCCTTAGAACGACCGTCCGCTCAGCTCGAAGCCTTTGTTTGGGTTCGAGCTGAGCGAATTCCTCTGAGTCGCTCAACCGCTTCAAGGGCGGCCATGCAGAACACCGCCCATGCAGCGCCAACTATCGCTCCACCAAGGACATCGGAAGGGTAGTGAACCCCGAGATACACGCGGCTGGTGCAGATTCCGATGATCACCAGGACTGCCAGCAGCTGCGTGAGGGCGCGTAGCCAGCGCCTGTCCGACAGGCGCCAGGCAAGGTAGGCGATGGTCCCGTACACTATGACAGAGTTCATCGCGTGACCGGATGGAAACGAGCTGCTCACACCGTTGGTTCCCCAGTTGAAGATGTGGGGCCGGGGGCGGTGATAGTGAAGCTTGAGTACCAGGTTCAGGGCGAGACCACCGATCGTGGCAGCCACAAGCAGGAGTGCCGGTCTTTTCTGCCCGGTGAGGGCCAGGAACATCCCGGACACCACGGTCATCATCACGACC
>JALYVY010000372.1 GCA_030852985.1 Gemmatimonadota bacterium
GAGCCATCGTGTTCGACGGACGCATTCCCGCAGCGCGGCCGCTCGACGCGCACGATGTACTGGGCACGTACGCGGTCGTCGGCAGCCGAGCGGCCATGTCGCGGAGCGTGACGGCGTTGCCGTCGTTCGAGGTGTTCCTGGACCACGTGCGCGCGACGCATCGCACGATCATGGCGCGGCGCTTGGGACTGCGACCGGGCGAGTTCAAGCAGCAGTCCAATCGCGCCGGGGATACACACTTCGTGGCGCCCGAATTCATCCACGGGACGCTCCGCATCGGCTTCGATCTCGTGCGTGCGCTCGCTCAACCATTTCAGCGCGCGGCAGCGATCATGTTCGTCCTGAGCGAGGTCCACCCGTTCGATGACGGCAACGGGCGGCTGGCGCGCGCGTACATGAATGCGGAGCTCGTTGCTGGCGGGAGCACGCGCATCATCATCCCGACGGTCTACCACGAAGAGTACCTGCAGGGGTTGCGAAGTCTTTCCCGGCAGCAGCATCCGAACGTGCTGATCGCGGTGCTCGACTTCGCGCAACGGTGGGCCACATCAATCGACTGGAGTGACTTCGCGCGTGCCGAGCAACAACTTGCGGCGTGCTACGCGTTCGAACGCCCGCGGAGTAACGTGAAGCTCACCATATCGCCTCAGCGCGCCGACTGAGCGCATCTGCCCTGGACGCAAACGCGAAGACTTTCATGAAGCCGTGCTAACCCGTGATGACCTCTCCCTCATTCCCGTCGCACATGTATCCCCTTTGTCGCGTTGCCTCCATAGCGCTCGTCTGCCTTACGTCGGCCTTGTCCGTGTCCGCGCAGACATCGCCCGTACGCACTGCGTTCGCGGGACCGTCATCGCCTGTCGTCTTCGACGTCCGCGCGTACGGAGCCAAGGGGGACAGTGCCTCGCTCGACACCGACGCCATCAATCGCGCCATCGACGCGGCGGCGGCCGCGCACGGCGGCACGGTGTACTTCGGGCCCGGCACCTACTCCACCTTCTCGGTGCACCTGAAGAGCAACGTTGCCCTCTACCTCGATCGCGGAGCGACGCTGCTTGGTGCCTCGCCCGAGGAGCGCCCCGACGCACCGGGGTACGACGCGGCGGAACCAGCCCTGGAGAAGACGTATCAGGACTACGGCCACAGCCACTGGCACAACAGCCTGATCTGGGGCGACCATGTCGAGAACGTCGCCATTCTTGGATCCGGGCGTATCGACGGGGGCGCGCTCAATCGCAGTGTCGGCCGCGACATGCCGCGCGTGGGCAACAAGGCCATTGCGCTGGTCAATGCGCGCAACGTGCTTCTCCGTGACTTCACCATCCTCAAGGGTGGGCATTTCGGCGTGCTCGCCACGGGGGTGGATAACCTCACGATCGACAACCTCCTCATCGATACTAATCGCGACGGCATCGACGTCGACGATTGTCGGTGGGTGCGCATCTCGAAT
Source organism: Gemmatimonadota bacterium (assembly GCA_030852985.1). GTDB lineage: Bacteria > Gemmatimonadota > Gemmatimonadetes > Gemmatimonadales > Gemmatimonadaceae > AG11. Next base: position 1,451 of record JALYVY010000372.1, read on the forward strand.
ACCGTCGTCAACTCTCCCCGCGACGACGCGATCGTCCTCAAGACGTCCCTCGCACTCGGCGAATTGCGCGGCACGGAGAACGTCACGCTCGCGAACAGCATCGTCAGCGGCTACGAGGTGGGCTCGGTGCTGGATGGGACGTATCGCCCGTTCGTGGAAGGCGGCTCGAACCGGGACGGTCCCACCGGCCGCGTAAAGCTGGGCACGGAGTCGGACGGGCCATTCCGCAACATCACCATCACCAACGTCGTGTTCGACAACTCGCGCGGCCTCGCGCTGGAGACGGTCGACGGCGCGATAATCGAGGACGTCACCATCTCCAACCTCACCATGCGTCACGTGTGGACCGCGCCGCTCTTCCTGCGACTCGGCAGTCGCAAGCGGGGGCCGAAGGGCACCGATATCGGGGCGCTGCGCCGAGTGAACATCAGTAATGTCGTGGCGTCGGATGTCGATCCGCGGTATGCGTCGAGCATCGTCGGCGTGCCCGGCCACAACATCGAGGACGTGCGGCTCAGCAACATCCGCATCCAGTACCGAGGGGGTCTCACCATGGCGCAGGTCGCGGCGCAGCCGGCGGACATGGTGCGGCAGCCGTCTGGCGGGGCAGTGGTCGCGCACGAGCCGTACGCCGTGCCCGAGCAAGGCAAGGTCTATCCGGAGCCGAGCATGTTCGGTCTCCTGCCCGCGTACGGGTTCTATGTGCGTCACGTGCAAGGGCTCCGGATGGATGGCGTGGACGTGAGCTTCCAGGGTGCCGAGACTCGGCCTGCGTTCGTGCTCGATGACGTGAAGGACGCGGAATTTCGCGGCGTTCATTCGCAGAAGTCCGCGGACGTTCCCACGTTCGTGTTGCGCGACGTCGAGGACGTCCGCGTCCTGCAATCCAGCCCCGTCGAGGACACACATATCACGAAGGTGGATCGCAAGAGCTTTTGAGCCGCACCGAAACGAGCCCACGTGCGCTTGACTGCTCGCTGGCGCGCCAAGCGCCTCATTGCTCCTGGTCGAAGAAACGACGATCAGGGTTAGTATGGTTTATTGACTATATCAAACTAAAGGCTATTGTTATTCCGGGATAGCGAGGTTCAAGCGTCGCATCGAAGTGCCTCAACGCCAGCCACGCGCTCGTCATTCACTGAATAGCCAGACTGCGAACCAGTGCAGCCGCGTGAACCAGGACATGGAGCGAGGTGCGCATTGCCCGGTGAGCTGTTGAAAAGGACGTGGCAATACGACCCGACTCTCCACGCGCCGCCGAAATACAAGCGCGCGTGCCTGTACCGGCCGTTCGTGCCGATCGAACTGGCGAGACTCGCAGTAATCCTGGAGGGGACCGCTGCTGGCCTGGTATCCGAGGCAGAGCATGCTATCCGCGCGCTGAACGAGACTGCCGGCCCCGCGCTCGCGCCACTCGCCAGGCTGCTGCTGCGGACGGAGTCCATCGCGTCGTCGAAGGTGGAGGGGATGCAGCTTGGGGTTCGCGAACTGGCGCGAGCGGAAGCGAAGGCAGATTCCGGCGAGCACGTCGGGACGACCGCACGTGAAGTTCTCGCCAACGTCGACGCGATGACCCTGGCGGTCGATCAGGCGGCAGTCGTGAAGAAGTTCAGCCCCAGGGAGATCAGGGCAATCCACCGCCGACTGATGGAGCGCGGTGAGAACAAGCGCATCGCCGGTGTCGTGCGGACGAAGCAGAACTGGAT
>JALYVY010000163.1 GCA_030852985.1 Gemmatimonadota bacterium
GTATTCAAGAAGCGGCTGAACAAGAACATGCACCGGAGCATCATTCTCGCGAAGGGTGGGCGCTACTGGGTGTTTGTCTACCTGTTCGCGAAGAAGGACCGCGAGAACATCGAGCAAGACGAACTGCGAGCATTCCGGGTGCTGGCCAAAGGATACGAGGGCCTCACCGATAGACAGATGGCACGGCTACTGGATGACAAGGACCTGACGGAGATTTGCAATGGCGACGAGGCGTAAGTACAAGAGCGATGCGTTCGAGGCGATCCACTCCGCGGCGGCGGCGCTGCACAAGGTGGGCGCGATCAGCAAGAGCACAATGCGTGATTTTGACGCCTCATGTCTGAGCGTGCCCACGTCCCTCGAACCAAGGCAGATCAAAGCACTCCGGGAACGGGCGCACGTAAGTCAGCCTGTCTTTGCCCGTTACCTGAACACCAGCGAAAGCACCGTCGAAAAGTGGGAGACCGGTGCGAAGCGCCCCAGTGGTCCGGCGCTCAAGCTGCTGGCCCTTGTCCAGAAGCATGGTCTCGAGGTACTGGCTTAGTTCAGCCCGTGTGGCGTCACACGCGCCCCATGACGTAGTATCGAAGAATGAACAGAAGGGGCGTTCCTGCACATTCGTGCAGAAAATGCAGCCCGGTGCCGACATAGCCGCTGCTGCCCCATTGCACCGCAAGCCGGTTCATGGTGGATCTTGAGGAACACGCCTGCCTACTCCTGAAGTAGTGCTTCGCGCAACGCACATGACGAAGGCGTACGCCGGCGTGCAAGCGCTGGCGGACGCGTCGCTCGAGCTGCGCGCGGGCGAGGTGCACGCACTCGTGGGCGAGAACGGCGCGGGCAAGAGCACGCTGATCAAGATCCTCACCGGCGCCGTGCAGCCCGACTCCGGCGAGATCGCGCTGAACGGCAAGCCCCTCGGACGACTGGACCCGCGTCTCGCCAAGACACTCGGCATCGCGGCTATCTACCAGCAGCCCGCGCTGTTCAGCGAGCTCACGGTGGCAGAGAACATCGCCCTCGGCGTCGAGAGGGTCGGCCGATGGGGGCGAGTCGACTGGGATGCGCGTCGTCGACGTGCGGCTGGCCTGCTGAAGCGCGTTGGCGCTCGCATTGACCCCGAGGCGGACGCCGGTTCGCTCGGCATGGCGCAGCAACGGCTCGTCGAGATCGCACGCGCGCTCGGCTCCGATGCGCGGGTGTTGATCCTCGACGAGCCCACGGCGTCGCTGTCGCGCGATGATTCGGATAACCTCTTCCGTGTGATTCGCGAGTTGCGCGCTGACGGCGTGGGCATGATTTACATCTCGCACCGCTTGGAGGAGCTACCGACGATTGCCGATCGCGTCACTGTCCTGCGCGACGGCAACACCATCGTCACACGCGACATGGCCGACGTAAATCGCGAGCAGCTCATCCAGATGATGGTGGGTCGAGAGCTGTCGTCGGTATTTCCGAAGCGCACGGTGCCGATCGGCGACGCGGTGCTGGAGCTGACGGGTGTTGGCTGTACAGAGTCGGGTGTCCACGACATCGATCTCGTGGTGCGGGCCGGCGAGATCGTCGGGCTGTCGGGGCTCGTGGGCGCGGGACGTTCGGAGCTGGCGCGCACGATCTTCGGACTTACACCTGCCGACCGCGGGACCATCGCCGTGCGCGGAGTGCAGGTACGCATCGCATCGCCGCGTGATGCAATCAGGAACGGCATCGCGTACGTCCCCGAAGATCGACGTCGGCACGGCGTGGTGCTCGAGATGCCGGTGAGCGAGAATATCACGCTCGCGGCGCTGGAGAATCTGTCGCGTTTCGGGGCATTCGACTTCGGTCGCGAGCGAGCGCTGGCGACTGAATACGCACAGCGGCTCGGCGTGAAGACGGCATCGATTCGCTCATTGGTGTCGACGCTGTCGGGAGGAAACCAACAGAAGGTGGCACTCAGTCGCTGGCTGCTGACGAAGCCCGCGATGCTGATACTCGACGAGCCCACGCAGGGGATTGACGTCGGCGCGAAGTCGGAGATCCACGAACTGATGACGAGCCTCGCGGAGCAAGGGGTCGCAATCCTCATGATCTCGAGCGAGCTGCCGGAAATCCTCGGCATGAGCGACCGCATCGCCGTCATGCACGGCGGCACGATCGTCAGCGTGATCGACCGCGCCGACGCCACGCCTGAGCGCGTGCTCGCGCGCGCGCTGGGCCAGCATACGCAGGAGTTCGCGACGCTCGCGCGTGGTGGCGAGTCATGAGCGGCAACAGCTTCCTGCGCCGACACGCACGCGAGCTCCCGCCAGCGACGGCGTTAATTGTCGTGCTCCTTGCGGTGCTTGCCATCGCACCAGCGTTTTTCAGTCCGGAAAATCTCCGCGACCTGGCGCTGAACAACGCGCCGATCCTTCCCGTCGCGCTGGGAATGACGCTGGTCATCCTTGCGGGCGAGATCGACATCTCGGTTGGCTCACAGTTCGCGGTGTGCAGCGTGGCGGCTGGCATGCTCGCGAAGGCCGGTGTGCCCATCTGGATCATGCCGGTGCTGGTGCTCGGCATCGGCGCGCTGATGGGCGCGCTGAATGGCTACCTCGTGGGCACACTCGGGCTGCCGTCGATCATCGTGACGCTGGCGATGCTCGTGGCGTGGCGTGACGCGCTCCGCTGGACGACACAAGGCGCCTGGGTGCAGGACCTGCCCGCGAACTTTCAGTGGTTCGGGCTTTCGGCTTCGGCCGCACAAGCGTTCATCATCCTGATCGCGATCGCGGTTCTCGGCGCAGCCGCCTGGGCGTTACGCCACCTGCGCTCCGGACGAAACCTCTACGCGGTTGGTTCCGACGAAGAAGCGGCACGTCTTGCCGGCATCGACTCGAAGCGAATGATCTTCCGCGTCTTCGCACTTACGGGCGCCCTGGTCGGACTCGGCGCGGTGCTGAATGCCGTCCGATTCAATGTGGTGCCGAGCAACACGGGACTCGGCCTGGAATTGCAGGCTGTCGCGGCGGTGGTGGTCGGAGGCACCGCGATCACAGGCGGCCGTGGCTCGGTGCTCGGCACCTTCATCGGCGTGCTGCTGCTCGGTGCCATTGGCACCGCGATGACGTATGTCGGCATCAGTCCATTCTGGGGGAAGGCGATCCAGGGGCTGATCATACTGGCGGCGCTCGTCGCCGACGCGACGCTCGCACGCATGGCACGTGGCAACCTTCGCAGCGGCGCAGTTGCAGCCGGCTGAGGAGCGCGCTCCGCTCACGGAGCGAATCTTCCCCAACAACGAGTGGGTACTGCTGCTCGTCATCCTTCTCGAGTGCGTGGTCTTTAGCGCCGAAGGCCACAACTTCGCGACGCTTGGCAACGCATTCGAGATCACCCGCCTTGCCGTCGAGATCGGCCTGCTCGCGCTCGCGCTGACACCCATCATCGTCACGGGCGGCATCGACCTCTCCGTCGGCTCGATGATGGGACTCGCGGCGATCGTTCTCGGCTATCTCTGGCACGACGCCGGCCTGCCGATGGTCGTCGCCATTGCGATGACGCTCATGGTCGGGCTCGTGGGCGGCGCACTCAATGCCGTCCTCATCGCGCGACTCAAGTTCCCACCGCTCATCGTCACGCTCGGCACGCTGTCGCTCTTTCGCGGCATCGCGGAAGGACTCACGGGCGGTATCCAGCACTATTCGGGATTTCCCGCGGCCTTCCTGGCGCTTGGACAAGGCTACGTCGGCGGACTGATACCCACGCAGCTCTTCATCCTCGTCGCTGCCGCAGTTGGCGCTGCGTGGTGGCTCCATCGCACGAGTGTGGGACGAGCACTTTACGCAATCGGCCATTCGCCAGAGGGAGCGCGGTTCGCAGGCATTCCCGTTTCGCGTCGGCTGGCGTCGGTCTACGTCCTCTCGGGATTCGCGTCCAGCCTCGCCGCGGTGATTTACGTCGCGCATCTTGGACAGGCAAAATCAGACGCCGGCACTGGCTACGAGTTGATGGCCATCACCGCCGTCGTGCTCGGCGGCGCATCGATCTTCGGAGGACGCGGCACCATCCTCGGCACCATGCTCGGCCTGTTCAGCATTGTGCTCCTCCAGAATGGCTTGCGGCTCACGGGACAGCCGGCGGAGCTCGCGGGAATTCTTACAGGTGGGCTTCTCATCGGCACGATTACCGTCGACATGCTCACTCGGCAGTCGAAGACGAAACCCACACTCACCATCGCAACGGAGCAGGACGAAGTGCGGAATTCACAGGTAGGCTTTCTGAGCGCGGTGATTCTCGCCGGCGCGTTGATCGTGGCGGCGAGCAACTGGATGCTCGTGCAGTCGTTGCGCGGATCAGTTGGTGGTGTCGCTCAGTCGTCGATGCCGCAAGCCGGCGCATCCGGCATGGCAACCGGCACAACGGCGGCGGGTGCGCAGCCGAGCGCGCATCGACCAGTTGTCGCAATGATGCCGAAAGCCAAGGGCGACCCGTACTTCATCAGCGCACGCAAGGGCGCCGACTCAGCAGCATCGGCGCTCGGTGTCGAACTGCTGTGGGACGGCCCAACCGACCTCGATCCCGCGAAGCAGAATGAAATCGTGGAGGCGTGGATCACACGCGGCGTCGACGCGATTGCCGTGAGCGTGGAAAACAAGGAGGCCATCTCCACCGTGCTGCGAAAGGCGCGAGCCAAGGGCATCAAGGTCGTCACCTGGGATGCCGACGCGGAGAAGGACGCGCGCGACTTCTTCGTCAACCAGGCAACGCCGCAGGGCATCGGTTACACACTCATGGACGAAGCCGCTCGCATTACCGGCGGCAAGGGCGAGTTCGCCATCATCACCGCCAGCCTGAGCGCCGCGAACCAGAATGAGTGGATCAAGTACATAAAGGAACGGCTCGCCGCGAAGTATCCAGGCATGACGCTCGTGGCCATTCAGCCGAGCGAGGGCGATCGCGATCGTGCGTTCTCGGAGACGCAGACGGTGCTGAAGGTCCATCCGAAGGTGAAGCTCATCATGGCCATCGCGGCGCCGGCAGTGCCGGGAGCGGCAGAAGCGGTGAAGCAGTCCGGACGCACCGACGTGAAGGTGACCGGACTATCGCTGCCGAACATGTGCCGCGCATACATCAAGTCGGGCGTCATCGAGAGTATAGTACTGTGGAACACCATGGATCTTGGCGCACTTGCCGTTCGCGCGGCGGAAGCACTTACCACCGGCGAGCTGAAGCCCGGCGCCACCTCGCTCGACGCCGGCAAGCTCGGCACGTTCGAAGTTGTGGGCGACGAGGTCCGCCTGGGCAAGCCGTTCATCTTCAACAAGTCGAACATCGACCGCTTCAGCTTCTGATGAAGACTGCGCTATTCGTCCCCTGCTATGTCGACCAGTTCTATCCGCACGTCGCGATCGCCGCGCTCACGGTGCTCGAGCGCCTTGGCGTGGACGTGGACGTCCCCGAGGGCGCGGCGTGCTGCGGCCAGCCGTCGGCGAACGCAGGCTATGCGCGCGAAGGTCACTCGACACTCGACAAGTTCGTGGATGTGTACGCCGAGTACGACAGGATTGTCGTGCTGTCGGGAAGCTGTGCGGTGCACGTGAAGCTACATGCTGGCGAGGTGGTGGCGCACGGCGGCAAAGCCGACTCCGCAGGAGTGCGTGTGGCCGACCGGACCACGGAGTTCTGCGCGTTCCTCCATGATGAAGTGGGCGTCGCGAGCCTCGCGGCGCTCGATGCGCAGTTCAGGCAGCGTGTCGCCGTCCACATCGGCTGTCACGGTCTGCGCGGACTAGGGCTGGCGAAGCCGAGTGAGTTGCAGATCCACCCGTTCGACAAGGTCCGCGCGCTGCTCGGCGCCGTGAAGGGGCTCGAGATCGCCGAGCTGTCGCGCCCCGACGAATGCTGCGGCTTTGGTGGGACGTTCGCCGTTGGTGAGCCGGATGTCTCAACAAAGATGGGACGCGATCGCCTGCGCGACTACAAGGCACACGACGCGACAGCGGTGGTATCACCCGACATGTCGTGCCTCATGCACCTGGACGGACTGGCGCGCCGCCAGCGGCTCGGCGTGCCGATGTATCACGTCGCCGAAGTGCTCGCAGGCACTGCGGGCAAGTCATGAGCAAGCGCGCACTCGAGCTTCCTGTGCTGGGACAACCGGCGCGTGTCGACCATCCGGCCGCGGCCGCCATCTTCAACGCTGACGTCGAGCGAACCGACTGGCACGACGAGGCGCTCTGGTTCGTTCGCGAGAAGCGTGACCGCGCCGCGGGTGCGGTTCCCGATTGGGAAGAGTTGCGAGTCCGTGCATCGGCGATCAAGGAACACGCGCTCACCCATCTCGACGAGTACCTCACGCAGTTCGAGGCAAACGCGAGCGAGAATGGCATGCACGTGCACTGGGCGCGCGATGCGGACGAGCACAATCGCATCGTGCACGGCATCCTCGAGCGTGCGGGCGCAAAGCGGTTGGTGAAGAGCAAGTCGATGCTCACCGAGGAGTGCGGGCTCAATCCCTACCTCGGGTCGAAGGGCATCGACGTGGTCGACTCGGACCTTGGCGAGCGCATCGTGCAGCTTCGCAAGGAAGGACCGAGCCACATCGTGTTGCCGGCGATTCACCTCAAGCGCGGCGAGGTGGGCGAAACCTTCCACGAGCACCTCGGCACACCGAAAGGAATGGATGATCCCATCGCACTCACGCGAGCCGCGCGCGAGCACTTGCGCGGAAAGTTTCTCGCGGCCGATGCGACACTCACCGGAATGAACTTCGCCATCGCCGAGACGGGCGGATTCGTTGTGTGCACGAATGAGGGGAATGCGGATCTCGGCATGGCGCTCGCACCGATTCACATCGCGTCGGTCGGAATCGAGAAGATGATTCCAAGGCTCGAGGACATTCCGGTGTTTCTCCGTCTGCTCGCGCGCAGCGGCACGGGGCAGGCGATCACGTCGTACAGCTCACACATTCACGGTCCGCGCAAGGGCCAGGAGCTGCACGTCGTTCTCGTCGACAACGGTCGCACGCGACAGCTCGCGCGCGAGGAATTCTGGGGCTCGCTCAAGTGCATCCGCTGTGGCGCGTGCATGAACACGTGTCCCGTGTATCGCAGGTCGGGAGGCCACAGCTACGGCTCGACCGTACCCGGGCCGATCGGCTCCGTGCTCACGCCGGGCCTCGACCTCGAGCGGTATGCGTCGCTCCCATTCGCGTCCACGCTCTGTGGCTCGTGCACCGCGGTGTGTCCTGTGAAGATCGACCTCGACGGACAACTCTTTCGCTGGCGGCAGCGGGTTACCGAAGCTGGCTATTCGTCAACCACCAAGGGTGTCGCGATCAAGACATCCGTGTTGCTGTTCGATCGACCCAAGCTCTTTCGCTTCGCGGGCGCGGTCGCCCGACTGGGACTGCGCATGATGCCGGGCGCGCTCGCCCGCATGGCGGCGGGCGTGTGGGGACGCACGCGCGAGGCGCCTGTGCCGCCACGCGAGAGCTTCAGGACCTGGTATCGTCGTGAACGTCCCGAGGGGAAGCAATGAGTGCCACAAATGCGCGCGATGAAATCCTTCGCGCTGTGCGCGCGGCCTTACCGCCCGCGATCGACGCACCGGGTCGCTACGAGCGCGAGCGGCCGTACGCCGGCACCGACGACCTTGTAACGCGCTTCGCCCATTCGGTGGCCGCATCGGGCGCCGTGGCACTCCGGTGCGACGGCGATCCGTCTCCGCATGTAAACCACGCTGGCGGAAATGCACGAGAGCTGCTCTCGCTGCTTCCGGGCGTTGTATCGACCGTCACAACGTCTTCCGATCTACGCGCGCTGGCATCGCTCGAGCTCTTCATCTGCCAGGCGACGGTTGGCGTTGCCGAGAATGGCGCACTCTGGTTTGCGACGTCTGACTCGTATCACCGTGCCGCGCTCTTTCTTGCCGAGCGCGTGATCATCGTCGTCTCCGCCGATGCAATCGTGGCGGACCTCCATGAGGCCTACCAGCGCATCAACGTCCGCGTGTCGCCATTCGGCAGCTTCGTCGCTGGTCCATCGAAGACGGCTGACATTGAACAGGCGCTCGTGATCGGCGCACATGGGCCGAAAGAGCTTACGGTCATCATCAGCGAGTCACCCGGCTAATGGCGCGACCCAAGCTGCCCCCGGATGCCTACCTGCTTGGCAAGGTGAGCGCGCTCTATTACCTGCGCGACCAGACGCAGCAGGCGATCGCCGAACGGTTGCGGCTCTCGCGGCCGACGGTATCGCGACTCCTGCAGGAGGCGCGCGATCTTGGCTACGTGCAGATCACGGTGACTCCGCCGCGCGGCTTGCATCTCGACCTCGAAAGCCGGCTCGAGGATGCGTATGGACTGCAGTCGGCGAGGGTGATCGAATGGGATGCGGGACAGGGAGCTGAGACGCTGCGTCACCAGCTCGGCGCGGCGGCGGCGCAATTCCTCACGCGGTCGGCAGCGGCGGGGGAGACAATCGGCATGGCATGGGGCACGACATTGAGCGCGATGGTGGAGGCGATGGTTCACATGCCGGCCACGAATGCGCGTGTCGTGCAGATCCTGGGCGGACTCGGCCCGCCGGATGCGGCCGAGAATGGCGGTGAGCTGGTGAGAAGACTTGCGCAGTTGCTCGATGCGCAGGCCGTGCTGCTACCAGCACCTGGCGTGGTGGCGACGGCGGCCGTTCGCGACGTGCTGCGCAAGGATCCACACGTGAAGGCTGCGTTGACGGAGCTCGATGCGCTCGACACGGTGTTCGTCGGGCTCGGGTCGCTGACGTCGAACGAGGTGCTGAATGATGGGCATTCGTTCTCGAAGCAGGCGCGCAAGGAGCTTCGCGCCGGGAACGCGGTCTGCGACATCGCGCTGCGATTCTTCGATGCGGTCGGACGCCCGGTCCGTACCGCGCTCGACGACCGCATCCTCGGCATCACCACCGAGCAGCTTCGCAAGGTGACGCGCGTCGTGGCGGTGGCTGGGGGCAGCGATAAGGCCGGGGCGATTGCCGCCGGGTTGAAGACGGGGATTGTGCATGTGCTCATCACCGACCGGCCGACGGCGGAAGCGCTGTTGTCCCGAACAGCGTAAGCCCAGATGATCAATCGGCGTGAGTTCCTTCAGGCTGCCAGCGCGCCACTGGTTGCGGCAGCAATCGCTCCGGGGATCGTGCTCAGCGGGGAAGAGCATACGGAAGCGCGTCGGTCCGGCGAACGATACGGCGCAAAGGTCGATCGACGCGCACGACTCGCGCGGCATTCGCCGGTTGTCCACGTGTTCCAATCATTCTCGGCGCTGAGTGTCGGCAATGGCGGATTCGCGTACACAATCGATGCGACGGGGCTGCAGACCTTCGCCGATGAGTACAAGGAGTTTCCACTCGCGACCCAAGCTGAGTGGGGATGGCACTCCTTTCCGAATCCGGAGGGGTATCGGCTCGAGCAGTCGCTGGCGCTGTATGATGCTCACGGAAGGCAGGTGTCGTACGACAGCGCGCAGAACGGACCGGCGAGCACGTGGCTGCGTGAGAATCCGCATCGACTGTCGCTGGCGCGCATCGGGTTCGTGCTGAGGCATGGTGACGGTTCGGCGGTCAAGTCTTCGGAGCTGGCCGACGTGGAGCAGCGACTCGACCTGTGGACGGGCACGATCCACAGTCGCTTCACGATGGACGCGAAGCAGGTGCGCGTCACGACCACGGTGCATCCAACGCGGGACATGATTGCCGTGCGCGTCGAGGGCGACGGGCTCGATCCTTCGCGCATCGCCGTGCGCATTGCGTTCCCGTATGGTGGTGTCACGCACACGGGTGATCCGGCGGACTGGTCCCATCCGGATAAGCACAAGACAGATGTCACGCGCAGCGATCGGCATTCGGCCGACATTCATCGTACACTCGACGCCGACGAATATTTCGTGAGGGCCGCCTGGACTGATGGAGCCGCATTCCGTAGGGTCGCGGCACATGAAATCAGGATCGACCCAGCACCTGGAACCAGTGTACTCGAATTCAGTATCGAGCTTGCGCCGCAATTGTATAGCACATCGACGCAACCACATGCGGCGGAGCCGAGCGCTTTGCCCGACGTCGCAACGACACATGCGGCAACCGCAAGGCACTGGCAGTCGTTCTGGACCACCGGCGGCACGCTCGACCTTTCCGGCAGCACTGATCCGCGCGCAACGGAGTTGGAGCGACGCATCGTGTTGTCGGAATATCTCACCGCCATTCAGTGCGCCGGCACCATGCCGCCGCAGGAGACCGGCGAGACCTTCAATAGCTGGTACGGAAAGTCACATCTCGAGATGCATTGGTGGCACGCCGC
>JALYVY010000373.1 GCA_030852985.1 Gemmatimonadota bacterium
TGCTGCTTCCTGCGTCTTGCCGTCATGTGACACCTCGCCCCTGAACATAGCAGGGGTATGTTGGTGTCTACGAACTCGGGGGACGTTCATAACGGGGTGTAACCCGTGCGACGTGAATCTACCACGTGCAAGGCCGCTTTGCCGCCGAGTCGCTGACACGGAATCTTCCGGCCCCACCCCCGTCGGCGCTTGTGACACGAGACTCGAGCGTCGTGTTACCTTTTTGGCGCGCTCATGAGGATCCACGCATCGCATCTGTCTGCTCTTCGTGCTCATTCTCGCCACTATCATGCGTGATAGCCATCGCTCCGCGTTCAAGAGCGGTGCTTCGAGTTTCGTCCAAACCCACCCGCGGTATTCTTGACACCGGCGCAGCGTCGGCCCAACGGATGGCTCGTGCGCGCCGTGCCCGAATGCACTTGGGGATCTCCCAACCGTCAGGGAATGATTCGCTGGAACTGGTCATGAAGCACTGGGGCACGAAGTGACGAGAAGGCTCAGCGACCTGCGTGTTTTGATCGTCCACGACTGGATCGTGGCCTGGGGCGGGGCAGAGCGCACGTTGGCGGAAATGATGGATCTCTTTCCGAACGCCGACCTGCGCGTGGGCATTCTGGGTGAAGGGCGACAGGACCTCAATGCTACCACGCGCCGCGCACGCGAAACGTGGCTCGGTCGACTCCCGTTCGCTCGAACCCGTCATCGGTGGTTGTTGCCGCTCTATCCCGCCGCCTTTCACTCGATTGACACGTCGGGGTACGATCTCGTGATCTCGAGTGCGCATGCCTTCGCCAAGACCCTCCGCGTGAGCCCGGCAACGCCGCATCTCTGTTACTGCTATTCGCCGCCGCGCTACCTCTACGACCTCGAAGACACCTACGCGGAAGCGTCGAGCGTCATCGGCGGGGTGTTGCGGATGGGCGGCCCCGTGTTGCGGCGCATCGATCGCCGGAGCGCGGCACGCGTCGACCGCTTCGTGGGCATCTCCAATTACATCGCCGAACGTATTCGCCGTTGCTACGGAAGGGACGCCGGAGTCGTCTACCCGCCGGTCAGTCCGAAGGTGCGCTCGCTCACCCGCGCCGTTCGCGGCAATGATCTGCTTTCGCTGGGCCGCCTCGTGCCGTACAAGCGCGTGGACCTTGCGATCCAGGCTGCGAATCTCCTGCACCATCCGCTCGTCGTGGCAGGCGACGGGCCAGAACGCAGCCGGCTCGAACGTATGGCGGGGCCGACCGTGCGCTTCCTCGGGGAAGTCAGCGAGGAGCGGGCCGGCGAACTCATGGAAACTTGTCGCCTTATGCTCTTCAACGCGGAGGAGGATTTCGGCATCGCACCCGTCGAGGCCAACGCGCACGGGCTGCCAGTGGTCGCCTTTGGACGCGGCGCGGCTCGCGAGACCATGATCGACGGCATATCCGCGGAATTCTTTGACGACCCGACTCCGCAGTCGCTGGCGGCCGCCGTCCAGCGCGCGCTCGGCCGCGATTGGGATGATGCGGGGTTACGCGCCAATGGCAGCCGGTTCTCGCCGGAACGCTTTCGTCGCGGACTGGAGGCGGAAGTCTGGCAGTTGCTGTCGGTTCGTGACCGCGCATCGTGATGCGCAGCACAAGTGCGCAGGCGCCATCGCGAGGACTCGCTCGAGCGGCAGGCCCGGTATGCACTCTCCTTTCCGACAATCCTCGGGTAATGTCGCCGGATCGGCCCCACGCGGGTATCTTTAAGAGCGTGACGACGGACACGAAGCTCGTTCTTTCAAGTGCCCTTGGGCCGGTCTTTTGCGATTTGCCCCTCCCGCCCGGACAGGCCGGTATCATTACGACGAGATTATACGATTGAGGGTGGGCAACACGGGATGAACACTTTCGAGCCAGTGGCAAATCGTATCCGGACGAGTGCGGAAATCACGCACCCGGCTGACCGCGAGATCGCGACCCTGGTGCAACCTGAAGTTGCCCTGCACCAGTCGCGCGTCGGGAACACCCGACGACAGTTCGCACGCCTGGTCGAGCGATCGCTGTACGTCGTGGCGGGAGACGGCATCGCAATTGCTGCTGTGAGCGCGACGGTCAACGCAGCGGCGCGCGCCGCCGCTTCCCGACAGGACATCGTGTTCCCCACCGTCGGCGTGGGGCAGGTATGCGTCGCGATGCTCGTGTGTCTCGCGCTCACCGGCAACTATCAAAGGTCGAGCCCGTCGCAGTTGCATTTTCGATTGCTCACGGGTGCGGCACTCGGAGCTATTGTCGTCTATTGGCCTTCGGTGTGGAGCGCGCACGCGCTGCTGGCCATTCCGCTGGCGGCCATCCTGTTGTTGGCGGCATCACTCGCGCTTCGCGCCATGCGCTTGGTGTCGGCTGCTCTTGTTGTGCGATTAGTACCTGAAGTGCGCCGCCTGGCTCCCGCCATCGTGCTCACGGCGGATGCCGGCACTCCCGCGCTGCTTCCGCCCGAGGCGGGCTATAGAATCGCCGGATCCATGGTAATGGATTGGCGCCACTCCGATGCGCGCATGCGGGACCTCGCGCGCCTCATCCGCCGCACTCGCGCCGAGTCGGTCATCATGTACGGCCAGGTGAACAGCGTGCAATTGGCCGGAATTGCCGAGATCAGCTTGCGTGCCGGCTGTGAATTCCTTGCGGCGGCGCCAGCTCAGACCGTACAGGGGGTGCGGTCCAGCTTTGTTTGGCGTGGCCCGTGTTCTTTCATGCGATCCGAGGCTCCCAAGCTGGAAGCACCGCAGCTTCTGGCGAAACGATGTGTCGATGTGGTGGGATCGTTGGTGGCGCTCGTCGCGGGCGCTCCGGTGTGCGCCTTGGTGGCGCTGGCAATTCGACTCGACTCGCCGGGTCCCATCTTCTTTCAGCAGGAGCGCGTCGGCCTTGGCGGACGTCGCTTTCAAATGCTGAAGTTCCGCACTATGTATGCGGGAGCGGATCGCGAGAAGGTCGAGTTGGAGCACCTGAATGCTTCTGGCGACCGCCGACTGTTCAAGATTCCAAACGACCCCCGCATATCTCGTGTGGGTCGCTTCCTGCGGCAGTGGAGCCTCGACGAGCTTCCGCAATTCGTGAATGTGCTGACCGGACAGATGTCGCTTGTCGGACCACGTCCGTTTTTCGAGGACGACTTTGT
>JALYVY010000164.1 GCA_030852985.1 Gemmatimonadota bacterium
CGTTCTTGATCGCGGTCGGAATACCCTGCGCGTACAAATCCTTGCTCAGCGCGGCAAGCGCGATGGGCACGGAACCGAGTGCCAGCGCCGCAATGACTCCCTTGCTGGGGGTCGAACCGCGGTCGACCTCCGCTCGGCGGATGGCAAGTCGATCCATGAGTTCCGGATCGATCGTTTCCAGAATAGGCTGATTCTCCATGTTTCTACAAATCTCCAGGTCAGCGGCAGTTAGACGGGGGTCGGTGCGGGGGCGTCGGGGGTGTTCTTTGTGGCGTCCGGCGGGGTACCGATAGCGATGGTGCCCAGGATCACCTTGAGGCTATTGACGGCACCGCCAACCGTACCCGGCTCGGCCTTCACATCGAGGCCCGTCGTGGTGTTGACGACATCATCGCCCGCGAAGAGCCTGCCGTTCGCGCCGTCGCGGATGTCGCGGATGGCGGACGCATGGCGCGCCTCGACCGAGACGATCTTGCCCGCGAGCAACAGGTACGCCGAGCTCTTGAGGTACTTTCCGGCGCCGTTGTACGCCGACACACCGGTGTCTTCCAACAGCTGCGAGGTGCTCAGGAGCACGGCGCGACTGGCCGTCAGCGTGCCGACGGTGGTGGTGTTGAAGTTGATCGCCGGAATGGCCTTGTCGGCCAGCACTTTCTTGAAGAATTCGCGGTGAATGACTTCATGCTTCTGGAGGTCGGTCAGTACTTCCTTCTCGTCCGCGCTGAGCTGGGAGAAACCCGGTGATGTGATGGCAGCCGTGTAGTACGCCGCCTCGAGCTGCTCGAGGGCGTAGGCGTAGTTGAGGATGCCGATATCGTCCGAGAGGTTAAGCGTGTAGGTGGTGTTGTTGTTTGTGCCCGTGATTCCGGGATCGTCGTTATTACAGGCGGCGAACAGGCTGGGCAGCATGACGATACTTCCACCGACACCCATCGTGCGGAGAAAATTCCGTCGCGTGGTGGAACTGAACAACGTGTCGGCTCGGTCGATAACGACCGTGCGCTCTTCTAGAGACATCCCTATTTTCTCCACGTCCGGCAGGTTTGTGGCGCGCATTCAGGCCGGCTCAATGCACGCCGACCGCCCGGTGAGAGCCCGTGCGGTTGCGCACTTAACCTATGCTAGAAGCGAGCCACTGTTCAGGAAAAGCGAACAGAAGCGGGCCATCTGCAGCTCTGGTTGCGTCACAAGCACCAGAAATGCAATAGTCCCAACTCCAGCGTCGCCGTCCAGACCTATCCATCACCAACGAGCATTGCCCACACGAACCCGCAGCAGCTCATGAGCGACGAGGCGCGCGACGTCATTCTTGACGCGATGCGAGGTCGACTGCTGCGCGGCATTCAGGCGGGAACGCTTCTGCCAGGCGACCGCCTCCCGGGCTCGCGCGAGGTCGCCGCGGAGTTCAAGGCCGATTATCGTGCGGCTATTGCGGCCTACAAGGATCTGCAGGAGGAGGGGTTGGTCGAACTGCGGCCGCGTGGCGGCGTGTACATCGCCCTGCGAAAGAATGGCCCCGGCGGAATTCCTCCGATTTCGGAGTCGTGGGTGTCAGAGATCTTCGCGGGGGCCCTGAACCGGGGGATCGCCGCGGCCGAGCTCATCGAGCTCCTCCCCAGGTGCGTTGAGACGTTGCGTCTCCGCTCAGTGGTGATCGCCGAGACCGAGGATCAGATCCAGGGGCTGTGTCGGGAGTTGCGCGACGATTTTGGCTTCGACTCCGAAGGGGTGCTGTCGGACGTGGCGCGCGGCGCGAACCCCGCACCGCTCGCGGTTCGCCGCGCTGATCTCATCGTCACCGTGAGCGCGCACGAGCAGTGGGTCACCGAATTGGGACGCGAGCTGCAGAAGGACGTGATCGTGATTGCGGTCCGCCCCGAGTTACGGCAGGGAGAATGGACGATGCTGCTGCGTCGCCCAGTGTACGTCGTCGTGGCGACGGCGCATTTCGGCGAGATACTGCGGCAGTTCTACGCCTCAATCCCGGGGGTGGACAATCTTCGGATCATCGTCTTCGGGAAGGATGACCTCAACAACATCCCGGACGGTGCCCCGACCTACGTCACGCAAGGGGTGCGCAAACAGCTCGGCGCCACGCGAATCCCGGGGCGCATTATTCCGGCCGCACGGACCATCGCCGCCGAGTCCGCCCGCGAGATCTTCACATTCGTGGTCCGTCAGAATCTCGAGGTGCTTTGGAAGACGGAGCGTTGAACGGCGCTTTCGTCTGATCTACGGGCTTCAGCAGATCGATGAAAACCGGAGCGACGGACTCGAGCAGGTGGCGTTCCGCTTCACCGAGTAACCGCGGGCGCAAGTCGAAGTGACAGAGTGTGCCCCAGATGTGACCGTTCGCGAGCCGCAGCGCGACACCGGCGTAGGAGATGACCGAATCTCGCGCGGCGTGCGCCGTCAGGCGTTCGTCCTTTCGGGCGTCGGGCGTAGCAAAGGCTCCCGACGCGTACACCAGCGAGCAGTAC
Source organism: Gemmatimonadota bacterium (assembly GCA_030852985.1). Taxonomy (GTDB): domain Bacteria; phylum Gemmatimonadota; class Gemmatimonadetes; order Gemmatimonadales; family Gemmatimonadaceae; genus AG11. The sequence goes on from JALYVY010000164.1 coordinate 2,481, forward strand.
GTGTCCTCGAGGAGCGTCACCTCGCCAGAGACGTTCACGCTGGGGTTTTCGCGATCGAAGAGGACGACATTGCAAAGGTTCGGCGGATCTACCCGGTAGACGCCGGTGAAGCGAAACCGGGTGCGTGCATTCAACCAGGCCACGCCTCCCTCGACCCCGCGCGCGCGCACGATGGCCATACCTTCTGCCCAGCCGGTATCTGTCGAGTCCGCATGCGAATTCGTCGGACGGAATCCTTTCATCCCTCTCACCGTTGGTCGCGAGCACTGCAGTTCTACGCGTGCTCTGCCATGCAGTTTGCGCGCCTTACCTGGCGGCGGAACCCGATCGCCGGTGCTGAAGGCTGGCGGATGCGGAAACTGCGGAAGCCGGACCGAAACAGCGGATCGCCGTTCCGATGTCCAGGTCCGATGTCCGCATTTTTCCGTTAGTCCGCCAACTGTCGTCGTCGTTTTTTCGCCGCAGTCGCTGAGTGGTTCGCCGTTACTGCCCCACCCAGTAATTCATTTTTACCTGAAACACATTCGTCGGCCGATCGCGGAAGAGCGCCGTGCGCTGCGTCGTGAAGTCGAACGCCCCGACGGCGTCGGAGCCCGTCCGCTGTTGCGTCCACACGAAGTACACGGTAGAGCCCGGCCGATACTCCCAGCGCAACACCGCGTTGCCGATGAAGGAGCGCACGGTGAAATCCGGATTCGCGAACGAGAACGCACTCGCCGGTCCCGCACCGTCCGGGTCGACCGTGTAGGTACCGCCGGAACCCGGCGCGCCCCCCACGAAGCTGATGGTCCCGACGTCCGCGCCGTACACGAGCTTCTGCACGGTCCGCGGCGCCGCGAACTCTCGAAAGTTCAGGTACGCTCCGCTCGCGATGAACGGTTGCGCATACAACTGCAGCGTCAGGTCGGGCGTGAACGTCCAGTTGATCCGGGTGTCGAGTGACAGCGTGCGCGACTTCACGAAGCCGAATACGTACCGCGTGCCGGAGAAGCTCGTCGCCGTCGGGTCGGCCACGGCTTCCACGTACTGGGCCACATCCTCGTCCGCATTGAACGTTGGGGACAGGCTCACGAACACGTTCGTCGCGGGCTTGAGCGCAATTCCGGGGCTCACGCTCAGGCCGTGCGTGTTCGCGTCGATGCCGCGCGATGACGAGACGGAGATGTCGTAGACGGCCTTCTGCCGGGCGTCGGTGGAGATCTCGCCGGAGTAGAAGTTGTAGCCCGCGCGCTTCACGACCGGACCGCCCCGGGTGAGCCGGTCATCGAACACCGTCGGATGATGGATGGTAAACGCGCGGAGGTTCCAATAGCTCGGCAACTCGATCGCACCGAACACCTGCGACTGGAGGTCCGTGCGATCGCCATCGTAATTGAACTGCTGCTGCCCGCCGCCCAGCAGGGTGAGACTGCGGTAGTAGCGCGTTGGCGTGGTCCACTGCCTCACGACGTTCGCATTCATCCACTTGTAGTCGGCCCGGTTCAGGAACGAAAGATCATTCGTCTCGAAGCCGGGGCTGCGCCAGTTCTGCGCCGTCTCCCAGAGCCAGTCGCCGTTCTGCTTCGCCAGGCGCGTGTAGAAGCCGTAACCGCGCAAGCTCGTCGCGGACGTATTGTACTTCGTATCGAACAGGCCGTCGCTCGACACTGCGCGGTCCGGCCGCTGGAAGTAGTGCGCGCTCGACTGCTCGGTGGCCGCGATCGCGCTCGGTGACCCGCCCACATCAGACACCAGCGTCGTGCCCATCCAGCTGTATTCCTGATTTTTCCAGAAGTGCCGGAAGTCGATACCCGTTGCCTCGGCATGACTGCGCAGCCGACCGCTCAACACGGTATCACGCAGCTGTCGGGCGGTGGAGGTGAGCACCATGCCCACGGTGGTGTTGCCCGCGTTCAGGTCCTTCTTCACCCGGCCAACGAAGTAGTTCGCGTACGGTTCCACCTCCTGTGTGCGCTCCAATCCCGACCCACCGATCTGGTACGTCGCCGTCTCGCGGTTGGTCACGGCATCGAGCAAGCCGATCGTGTAACCGCCCGCGGTGCGTCCCGTGATCTTCGCGGCGCCAAGGATGGAGGTATTGTCAGGGGTGCTCGCGTACCGCGAAGCATTGTCGACGTAGCCATTCAGCTGTGGCGGACGCCCGATGCGCCTGGAGTAGAAGGCGCCGAGACCCGACGTATTGCTGCAGAAGTTGCAGTTCATGCCGCCGAAGTTGAACGCACTGCTGCCCGCGATGAAGAACGGTCGCTTCTCGTCGTAGTAGGTCTCATAGGCCGAGAGATTGATCGTGGCCGGATCAACTTCCACCTGGCCGAAGTCGGGGTTGACGGTGGCGTCGAGCGTCAGGTTCGACGTGAGCAGGTACTTGACGTCGCCGCCGGCGTTCACTCGGCCGGATGCGGCCTTGTGATAGGGATCGGCCGGTGCGGCGTACTTGAACTGCTCGCGCGAGACCACATACGGCAGCAGCTCGAGATGCCGTGGCTGCGCGCCGATCTCGATGCCGTTCAACGTGCCGAAGAAGGCGGGACCGCCGGACTCGTTGCGGCGCCAGAAGGACCACATGTCGCGCTCGTTCAGGCGGTCCGCATAGCGCCACACCTGCATGCCCCAGGTCTGAACGGAATCGCGCGAGAACCGAAGCTGCGAGTACGGGATACGCATCTCGGCGGTCCAGCCGAGTGAATCGACGTGCGTGGCGCCCTCCCAGATAGGGTCCCACGACGGGTCGCCGTTGAACTCATCGCCGCGCGCACCGGCGGGGTTGATCTCGAACCATGCCCGGTCGATGCGATTGTGGTACGTGTCGAACACGATGGCCAGCTTGTCGGTCGTGAGTGAGTTGAACGAGCCGTTGTTGCCATTGCCGTCGAGCAGCTGGTCGCGCCGGGCCAGCGGCGCACGAATGCCACGTGCGCCGAGCGAATCGTAGAGCCGCGCCCCGATGTAGATGGCCTGGTCATCGTAGAGGATGCGGACTTCCGTTCGCTGTGATGCCCGAGCTCCCTCGGTAGGCTGGAGCTGCCGGAAATTCGCGATCACCTCGGCGGACTTCCACGCGTCTTCGTCGATGCGTCCATCGACCACGATTGGACCGGTACGCCGCACGGCGTTCGCGATGGGGCGTATCGTCGTCGCGCCGCTCACCGAATCAGGGCGCTGGGCCAGCGCGGTCGGTCTACCCGCGGTCGAGAGGGCAACGGCGGTGAGGATGACAGCAATGCAGCGAGTACGGCGCATGTCTCGGAGTTCCTGGTGAGTAGGCTCCTGTTGGATGCCGCAGGGCACCAAGAGGTTGGAAGCGGCAACGCAAGCGAAAGCGCTGGTGCGCCGACGACGTACGTACGCGCCACCTCACCGGGAGGATTCAGCGGGCGCGACGCTGGCGCGTCAGGTCGGCCCGGCGCACGTTGGTGCCATGACATTGCCGAGGATGCGCCAGGGGCTCGTAGTCGTTGCACTGCTGTTGATCGTCATTCACGCCGCGGCCGGACAGGGTGCTGTGATCGGGCCGCGCATATTCGATGGCGCGCCCGAAGCCGTCTGGATTGCGCCGCCAGGAATGGCTCCGGAATCCTTCGGCGTCTTTCACGCGCGTCGCACCGTGAACCTGGGCGCTGCGCCCGCACGCTTCATCGTCCACGTGTCCGCGGACAACCGCTATCGGCTCTCCGTCAACGGCACGCAGGTGTCATCGGGTCCACAGCGCTCTGATGTCCTCCGCTGGCGCTATGAGACCGTGGATCTCGCTCCGCAGTTACACGCGGGCACGAACGTCATCGCGGCCGTCGTGTGGAACTGGGGGGCACATCATCCGGTTGCGCAGCACAGCGTACGCAGCGGATTCCTGCTGCAGGGCAACGGCCCCGACGAAGCGGTCGTGAACACCGGGCCCGGATGGAAGCTGTTGCTCGACTCGGCGTATGCCGAGGTGCGCGTGACCGCGCAGGATGTGCGCGGGGCGTACTATGCCGCCCCGCAGGGTGAGTCCGTCGACGCCGCGCATTATCCGTGGGGCTGGGAAGGGGTGAGCTACTCCGACGCCGACTGGTTCGCGATACCCGCACCGGGCGCGGCCCGCGATGCAACAGGAGGCGGGGCGATCGTGGGACAGGTGCACCTGCATGCCGCACCGGGCCGCGGAGGATACGGCGACGCGAGTGGATGGCAACTCGAGCCACGCAACATTCCGCCAATGGAAGAGTCGATCATTCGCTTTACGGGCGTGCGACGTGCGACTGGTGTCGCACCGACAGACGATTTCGTGAAGGGCACGAGCGATGTGCTCATCCCCGCGAACAGCCGCGCGTCGATCCTGCTGGATTACGGACGGACGACGAGCGCGTACACGGTGCTGGAAACCAGCGGCGGCGCGGGGAGCAGCATCACGACCACCTACGCGGAGGCGGCCGTCGATTCCGCGGGGCGCAAGGGCAATCGCAACGACGTGACGGGCCGTGTCATTCGGGGCATCCACGATCGGTTCCGTCCGGATGGCGGTGCGCACCGCCGCTTCCAGACGCTCTATTGGCGTTCCGGCCGCTACGTGAGTGTGGACTTCGAGACCGGAGGCGAGTCGCTGCGTATTCACGACCTGCACGGGATCTTCACGGCGTATCCCTTCGTGGAACGCGGACGCTTCGCGAGCGACCTGCCGTGGCTGGCCGACATGTGGAAGATGAACTGGAATGGCGCGCGCATCGGCGCGTTCGAGACGTACATGGATACGCCGTATTACGAACAGCTGCAGTACATCGGCGACACGCGCATCCAGGCGCTCATCTCGCTATATGTCGCGGGCGACGACCGGCTCATGCGGCAGGCCATTGCGCATTTCGACGACTCGCGCATTCCGGAAGGCATTACGGCGAGCCGCTATCCGTCGGAGCTGCGCCAGCTCATTCCGCCCTTCTCGCTCGTGCATGTCGCCATGGTGCACGACTACCACATGCATCGCGACGACGCGGCATTCGTGCGCCAGTATCTCCCCGGCATCCACGGCATACTCGCGTGGTACGGCCGCTACGTCGACAGCACCGGCATGCTCGGCCCAATGCCCTACTGGAACTTCGTCGACTGGGCGGACAAGTGGCAGCGTGGCGTGCCGGCGGGCGCGGACAACGGTCATTCGGCGACGATCAGCCTCTTTCTCGCGTATGCGCTGGACCGCGCTTCCGCGCTCGAGCGCGACCTCGGCGTGCGCGGCCTGGCCGATTCGTATCATGCGCGCGCGGACTCGTTGCGCACGGCGACGCGCAAGCGCGCGTGGGATCCCGCGCGGCAGCTCTTCCGCGACTCGCCCGATTCAGCCGCGTATAGCCAGCAGACGAACGTGCTCGCCATCCTTGCCGACGCGGTACCCGCGACGGAGCAGCGCGCGCTGATGCAGCGCGTGCTCGCCGATACCACGCTCATTCCCTCGTCGTACTATTTCAGCTTCTACCTGCTCGAGGCGCTGCAGAAGGTGGGACTTGGCGATCGCTACATCGAGCAACTTGCGCCGTGGCGCACGATGCTCGCACTCGGCCTCACGTCGGCGCCGGAGAAGCCAGAGCCGACGCGATCGGACTCGCATGCGTGGTCGGCCCACCCGAATTATGGATTGCTCGCCACGGTGCTCGGCGTTCGGCCGGCATCGCGTGGTTTTCGCACGGTGCTCATCGCGCCAGCGCTGGGACCGTTGCATGAGGCCAGCGGACGCGTGCCGCATCCGCGCGGGGACATCGACGTGGTGCTCGTCCGTAGCGGAGCAACCGGCTTGCGGGCCGACGTCACGCTACCGGCGGGTGTATCGGGGCGCTTCGTGTGGAACGGCCGTAGCGTGCAGCTGAACAGCGGGCACCAGGCCCTTCGGTTTTGATCCCGTCGCTGTCGCGCCGCGGAGGTCGATGGCGGCGCTGGTGGCGGAAGCTTGTCGCTGAGCGGCGCTTCGAATCCGGTCTCCACGTCGCCGCAGTTCGGCAATGCAGCCGCGCACTTCACGCGCAGCAGCGTGCGATGCGGACGGGCTAGCGCATGTGCGCCATGAGGAAGCGAAACACGAATATCGTCGCGGCGATGCCGAGCGCGAGCAGCAACAGGAGGACGACCACCGCGCCAAGGACCACAAACCGATTCGCGGTACGCGTGGAGCCGGGGCTTCCCATGTGGCGCTCAATCAGGGCCACGTTGCGATTGTTCGACTTCCATCCAGCGTCGAACAGGTCGCCCAGGATAGGAACCGATCCGACCACCGAGTCGATGGCGACATTGGCGAGCATGCGCACGACGCCGGATCGCGACACGCCCATTCGTATGCCCGCGAGCACGATGTACCCGGACAGCACGGCACCAGCGAGATCGCCCAGCCCGGGGATGAGGCCGAGCACGGGATCGAGGCCGAAGCGGAAGGATGTCCCCGGCACGGGCACCGCGCTGTCGAGGACACGCGCCAGCATGCGGACGCGAGTGAGGCGAGGATCGTCGGGAAGTTGATCAGTCATGTGCACGTCAAATGCACAGCGCGTTCCGCGCTGGCGCGCGTTACAGGCCTCATGGCACCTGCAGCGGCGGCTCGCGCCCGTGCACGAGCGCGTCGAGCCATGCGGCCGAACGAACCATGAAGGCCCGTTCTGACTGCGGCGTCGCAAGGTTGTTGTGCGGTGAATCCACCATCGGCACCGCTTCCTTCGGGCCCTTGATGCCGTTGAACACGGACCAGACGCCGGCGGGCGTCGCGACGTCGTCGATGAATCCCATCGCGACGAGCGATCGCGCCGTGATGCGATCGGCGAAGTTGGCCGTGTCGAAGTAGCGTGCGGTCTCGCGCACCTCCGGCCGTACGACGTTCCAGTTTGGGTAGCTGGAGCCGCGGCCGTGGAGCGTTGCGGTCACGTCCGCACCGGAGGGCACATTCACGATGAGCGCGTTGACTCGCGGGTTGAGCCCCGCGGCGGCAAAGCTCTGCTGGCCACCCATGCTCGTGCCCATCACGACGATCGTATGTCCATCCCAATCGGGGCGCGTCGCCATGTACTCGATCGCGCGATACGCGCCGAGGTACATCTGGAGAAAGTGACTATCGTCGCGACTGCGCTGGCCGATGAGGTGATAGCTCTTTATGAGCGCGGGCAGCGCATCGTAGAATGCCTGCGGCATGTCGACCGGCACGTCGTGCGGCTCGATGTTCAGCGCAAGCCACCCTTCGGCCGCGCGATCGGTGACCCAGGATTTCTGCAGCGGATAGGGCGGGCTCGCCCACTGGTAGATGAGCAGGGCGGGGAACTTGCCTTCGCGCGCGGGCTTTGCGAGCTGACCGTAGACATGCGCGCCGTTGATGTTGTTCAACCGCACGGTGGACCACTCGACCCCCGGCCTGTTGCTCTCGCCGGGCGTAATCACGGGACTCATCGGGATTGCGCTCAACATCTCGAGCCTGGCATTCCAGAAGCTGTCGAAATCCGCCGGCTTAGGCTCGGCAGCACGTATGCCTCTCGGATCGACGGCGGCGCCAAGCAGCACGCGTCCCGGCCCGCCGGTGCCGCGGGTGCCGAAGTTGCGATCGGCGACGACTGGCTTCACGTCCACGACGAGCATCACCGACTCGCTGCTGCTCGTTTCGATACGGGCGGGTCCGCGCGAGAGGTCGATCGCGCCCGACGAGAGTGTGTCACCGCCGTTGCGCCTGATGGTGTAGGTGTAGCTTCGCGCGCCTGGCGTCGCGGGCGGCGCGACCGTCCATCCAATGCGCTCACCCTGGGTGTACATCCCATTCGCGTGATCCGGGACGAACGTCGGCTGTTCTTCGGCCGGTCGTGATG
>JALYVY010000002.1 GCA_030852985.1 Gemmatimonadota bacterium
GAACCAGGGCGTCGCCCTCTCGGATCTCATCAACGAAGGCAACCTCGGTCTCATCCGCGCCGCGCACAAATTCGACGAGACGAAGGGGATCAAGTTCATCTCCTACGCCGTGTGGTGGATCCGGCAGGCGATTCTCCAGGCGCTGGCAGAGCAGAGCCGCATCGTGCGCGTGCCGCTGAATCGTGCCGGCACGCTGCACCGCATCGGCAAGCGCGCCAGCTTCCTGCTCCAGGAGCTCGGGCGCGAAGCGACGCATGCCGAGATCGCCGAGGGGATGGACATCACCGAAGAGGAAGTCGCGAAGACGATGTCCATCTCGCAGACACACCTCTCGCTCGATGCGCCGATGACGCCCGGCGAAGACAACCGGCTACTCGACTACCTGCCGGACAACATGAATCCGACGCCGGACGAGCTCACGTTCGAGAAGGCGCTGACGGAGTCGATCGAGGAGGCGCTCGCACACCTGAAGGAACGGGAGTCCAAGATCCTGCGGTTGTATTTCGGCCTCGGTGATCGCGCCGAACCGATGACCCTTGAACAGATTGGGGCACTGCTCGGTATCACGCGTGAGCGCGTGCGACAGATCAAGGAGAAGGCGTTGTCGCGACTGCGCCACGTGTCGCGCGCCCGTGCGCTCGAGAGCTATCTGGGGTGATTGGCACGACGCTTTCCATCGTGCTCGTCGTCCTGCTCGTTGCGGCACTGTGGCAGCTCCGGCACTACCGCGCGAAGTTCGAACAGACCGGGCTGCTGCGCACGTGGCCCATCAGCAAGGTCTCCGCCGGCGAGATCGATCCCTCGCTGGCGCCTGGGGAGCTCGGGCCGCCTGTCGGCGCCGAGACGATCTTCCTCCCAGAGCTCAACGTGCTTGGGGGGATCGGCGATTTCGAGACATGGGTGCTCAGCGCCGTCGCGAAGCAATCGATGTGCATCTTCGAGTTCGGGACGTGCACAGGGAAGACGACGTACCTGCTGGCTCGGAATGCTCCCGAGGCGGCGGAGGTGACGACGTTGACCCTTCCACCCGATCAGCGCGAGACGTACGTCGACGGAGCGGGCGATGCGCGCGGCGACCGGATTGCGGCGCTCAAGGAATCGGCATTCAGCGCCTTCTACTACCAGTCCACCGCGGTCGAGGGCCGAGTGACCCAGTTGTTCGCCGACAGCAAGGCCTTCGACGAGACGCCGTACCTCGGCAAGTGCGACCTCATCTTCATCGACGGCGCGCACGCGGCATCGTATGTCGAAAGTGACAGTCGCAAGGCCCTGCGGATGGTGAAACCCGGCGGACTCATTTTCTGGCACGACTATCGTGGACCACGCAGAAGTCCCGGCGTGTTCCGCACGCTGAACAAGCTCGCGAAGGAATTGCCATTGCGGCACGTCGCGAAGACGTCGCTCGTCTTCATGCGGGCCGGACCCGATCCGTCGAATCAGGGCCGCTGAGCATGTGGATCCTCGGGCGCGCGTGGATGGCGTTGCGCCGCACATTCCGGCCCTTTCCGCGCATTCACGTCGAGGTCGTTCAGCCGGGCGACCTCGCGCTTTACGCGACGCCGTCGCAGCGCGCGCCGGAATCCCGCCTCGCTTTCCCCGGCGGTCCGGCGTTCGATCTTCCCGCTCGATTAGTCTCGAGCCTCTGCACCGCGGAGCAACTCGACTCCGCCGCATTTCGATACTGGCTCGGCGAGATCGGTGAGGTGTGGCGCTTTCATCGCAAGCAGTGGGAGTTCGGATATCTCATGCAGGCGTTGCACGAGCGCGGTTGTCTCGCCTCTGGCAAACGCGGACTTGGTTTCGCTGTCGGGCAGGAAGCGCTGCCGTCGTACTTCGCCGCGCAGGGGTGCACCATCGTGGCGACCGACCTTGGGGCAACGGACCGCCGAGCCGCCGGCTGGGCGGAGAGTGGCGAGTGGTCCAGTACCGTGGATGTCCTGAATCGTCGGGGACTCTGCGATCCGATGGTGTTCAAGGAGCGCGTGACGTTCCAGTCGGTCGACATGAATGCCATTCCGACGGAGCTCAAGGGCTTCGACTTCACCTGGTCGTCGTGCTCATTCGAGCATTGCGGCTGCATCGAGCTCGGCACGCAGTTCGTGCTGCGACAGATGGACTGCCTGAAGCCGGGCGGCGTCGCGGTGCACACCACGGAGTTCAATCTCACGTCGAATACGTCGACGGTGTCGAAGGGGCGCACGGTGCTCTTCCGTCGCGCGGACATCGAGGACATGGTGCGCCGCTTGCGTGCGGCGGGGCACGACGTCGAGCCGCTTGACCTCACCATTGGCACACACCCGCTCGACTGGTTCGTCGATCAGCGGCCGTATACGCCCGACAAGCACCTGCGCAAGCGACAGGGGCCCTATGCGGCGACTTCGATCGGGTTGATCATCAGGAGAGCGTTGGGGTGATTCAGCGCGGATACATAGCTATTCAGCTATTCAGCGTTTCAGCGATTCAGTTGAATGTGAACAAGGCTCTTCGAACGATGCTAGCTTGAGAAACGCTGAAACGCTGAAACGCTGCATCCTTCGCTACCGACCAGACCACCAGCCCATGGCCACCACCGCATCATTCGACGTCACCACCGGCGTCGACCTCCAGGAAGTCGACAACGCCATCAACCAGGCGCAAAAGGAGGTGGTGCAGCGCTACGACTTCAAGGGCTCGAAGGCGACGATCGACTTCAAGCGCGCCGAGAACCTGATCGCGCTCGTGGCGGACAGTGATTTCCAGATGACGGCGCTCTTCGACATCGTGCAGACGAAGCTGATCAAGCGCGGGGTGCCGGTGAAGAACCTGGACATCGGAGAGATCAAGCAGGCGGCTGGTGACACGGTGCGTCGCGACGTGAAGCTCAAGATGGAGCTCGATCCCGAGACCGCGAAAAAAGTGGCGGCCGCGATCAAGGAGGCGAAGCTCAAGAAGGTGCAGGCGTCGATCCAGGGCGAGCAGGTGCGTATTACCGGACCGTCGCGCGACGACCTCCAGGAGGCGATCGCACTGCTCAAGTCGAAGGACTTCGGGGTGCAACTGCAGTTCGGCAACTACCGGTAGCCGCGCACATGAGGGCTGCCTTGCTCGCCTCCATGGCCGTGGGCGTCAGCGTGTCGCTTCCCGCGCAGGCGCCTCCGCGGCAGACCGAGTCCGATGCATATACCCGTTACGAACTGCTCGCGCCCGGGTCGGCAAATTTCCGCATCACCTATGAAGTGACGGCCACCACAGCCGGTGCGACCTACTACTTCAATCCCATTCGCAAAGGCAGCGTCGCCACGGATGAAAGCGTGAGCGACCGCGCGACGGGCAAGCCCCTGGCCTTCGACGTGGTGGGCGCAGCCGACGCGCGCGCGGGCGGTGTGCGGAGCAATGATACGACGCAGACCTACATCCGGGTGAAGCTCTCGCATCCCGTTCCGGCAGACGGCGGCGAAGCGCGCGTGCTCATTCTCAAGACCTACCAGGACTCCCTCAGCTACTTCACCCGCGGCGACACCATCGTGTTTACGCGGCCGCTCGGCATCCGTCGAAACGCGGTGGTCCTGCCGCAGGGCTACGAGCTCGTGTCATCGAGCTTTCCGGCGCAGGTGCTCCAGGAAGCGGACGGACGTGTGGGCATCAGCTTCTGGAACGAGACGCCGTCCGAGGCGGCGGTGACGATGCGTGCCGTGCCTGCGCATGGTATGAGCGCCGCGCGGTCGAGCGAGGCGGCGCGACTCGACGAGCGAGCGCACCAGAACCGTGAGATCGTCTACTACCTGCGCCAGCCCGAGACGGGCGCCTTCGATCTGTATCACGACTACACCGAGTCGCGGCCCGGCACGAGCACCTACCTCAACGTCGTTCGCGCCGGTAGCACCGTCTCGGCGCCGCACGCTGTGAATCTCGACACCGGCGAGTCGCTTGCGTGGGAAACGCTGAAGGGAGACGCCATCACGCGCGCGAAGCTGGACGTGAAGGACGTCACGCCGCAGACGGAAGTGGTGGTCTTCCGCTTTCCGGCCGTGCAGGCCGGCACGACGCTGCGGATACGCATGTACGAGACATACACCGATACGGCGCGGTTCAGGCTCGCCGGCAACGAACTTGTGTGGGACCGCAGCTTCGGACGTCCGTCGAATGCCGTGGTGCTGCCGGCGGGCTGGATGCTCACCAACAGCTCCATCCCCGCGGCGGTGACCACAATGCCGGATGGACGCGTACGACTCGACTTCATCAATCCACGCCCTGACGAAATCGCCACGCTCATTACGGCGCGGCGGCGGACGCCTTAGCGGAGGAACAGCAGGAGCGGTACGGCAAGCGCGTAGAGCAGGCGGGTTATGGCAACCGCCGTCCACGACCGAAGGACGTCGCCACATGGACCGGTTGAAGTGAAGACATCACGCCGCGCGTCCGCACCATCTGCCTAAGGCGTGTCGATCACTCGCTCGGCACGCGACACGTTCTTGCAGGCGTTGTACCGCAGCTTCAGGAGCGCAACGGTGCGCGCACCCACCGCCCGCACCGCCCGTTGCTCACCGATGTTCCAGGTTCTCCACGCGGCGTCAGCGTCACCGCGCTCAGCCGCCGACGACGACGGTCCCCATCGATTCAGGAGGTTGCGCGCCGCGTCACAGCGGGCGCCGTCTTCCTCCGAACGAGCTCGTGAGCCAGCGGGGGCACGTGGCGGAGCCAGGGTGAGGCGGAGCGCAGTCTCCACGGCCTCTCCGCTGAGCTCACTCATGTGTCGCACGTCCGCGCCGAGCGGCTCCGCTCCCTGGTGTGCACGGTTCTCGTTGAAGTGCGCCACAATCGCGTCGGGCGCGGCGGCATTGAGCGCGATCAATACGGCAAACGCCGATACCGCCGTTCCCGCGACGAACGAGCGGCCACGATCTCGCAGCACCGTCAGCGCGAGCCAGCCCAGCACTACGATCAGCCACGCCATGAAGACGAGTGGGTAGAAGCGGTCGACCGTCAGTCCGTAAAAGTGTACGTACAGCTGCATGCGTCCCGCCGCTGAGACGATGATGCCGCCCAGGAGAACGAGCAGGGGCAGGGAGAGCGCCGTGTGACGCCGGGCAGCCTCGCGGCTCGGGATCAACGCCGCCCTGGTGAAGACAAGCAGCGGAACCACCAACGCGACCACCCACACCATCTCGAAGAAGCCATGGCGCGCATACTCAGCGGCCGTGAGGCCCGTTCGCGCTCGCAGGAAACTCTCCCCGCCGAACAACCAGCCGAGTTGCGCGACCATGAAGGCGGCGAACAAGACGTTGAGCACGCCGAGCGATGCGGAGAGATCCTGCACGCTGAGCGTCAATGGCAGACGCTGTGGAGCGCGCGCCGAAGCGACCGTTGATCCGAGAGCCGCATTAGCCCAACCGCAGAGCAGCCACGCGAACCATCCCGCAACCAACACATGACTAAGGGCGATGTCGAGCTTGAAGTCCGGGAGTTCGACCAAGCTCGCGAAGATCGGGTCGGCACTGCGTAGTAACGAGCCGAATACCACGAGAACGCCGACCGCGAGCACCGCCGAGCGAATCGTGCGACGACTCTGGGACTCCCACGCGGCGTGGCCCTTCGCGTCGTGGATTGCCTCGCCCACATTCGGGACAATACCCCACGCGATCACGCGAATCGACGCCACTCCCGCCCAGATCGTATCCCGGAATCGCTCGGCGAGCAGGCCAGCCCTTCGATTGCCAAGGGCAATGGCGGCCATTCCCAGCGCACCCGCGGTGGCGATGAGGTCAAGGAACTGCAGCATTCCGGAATCACGCCACGCGAGTCCGCACGCCGATACGAAGGCGACGAGCAGCCACGCCGCGCATTCCGACGGAACGTCACGCTGCGCGCGCCAGGACAGCGATATCAGTGCGGTTGCGGCGATGGCGATCCAGAGGGGAAATCCGAGGCCGATGGGACCATCGCGCAGGAGCATGTCGGCCGCGATTCCGGCCAGGAGTGCGTGACCAATGGCACGCGGGGCGATCCGGGCGCGCGAGTCGGCGCGGGAGGCGTCACGGGTCGTCGGTGCATCGACGGCGGTTGAAGTCGGGGTTCGCATGGAAAGAACTTTATAATGCAAAGTGCTCCGGCGCAAGGATAATCTCCCAACAGCTGTTCGTCGCGCCGCATCGCTGTGCGTAAGTCGCAGACAGCACTATATTTACGAACCTTTCGTCACGGCTCGGCCAAGTTCCAGGCGCCGGCCGCCACGCCGTCTCGCCACGCATGAAACTCGGCTTCATCACACTCGGCTGCGACAAGAACACCGTCGACAGCGAACGCTATCTCGCCCAGCTCGCGGACCGCGGCGCCGAGTACACCGATGATCTCGCGCAGGCCGAGGTGATCGTGATCAACACGTGCGGTTTCATCGACGCCGCGAAGAAGGAGTCGCTCGACGCCATCATCCAGGCCGGCGACTACAAGACCGCAGGCGCCTGCAAGGCGGTGGTGGCCGTCGGGTGCATGGTCCAGCGCCACAAGGGCGAGCTCGAAGAGGCTCTGCCCGAGGTCGACCTCTTCCTCGGCTCATCCGAAATGGACCGTCTGCTGCCCGAGCTCGAGGCGCGCGGCCTGATCGACGATGTGCCCGCCATCCATCCCGGCGTCCGCCTCTTCACCGGCGATGCGCCGCACATCCGCTACCTCAAGGTCAGCGAAGGTTGCGACCACGGCTGCGCGTTCTGCGCCATTCCGCTCATGCGCGGAAAGCATCGGTCCTTCGCGCTCGACGAGGTGATTCGCGACGCGCAATTGCTGGAGGCGCAGGGCGCGCGCGAGGTGAATCTGGTCGCGCAGGATCTCGCGCACTACGGTCGCGATCGCCGCGATGGATTCACGTTGCCCGAGTTGCTCGAGGCGCTCGTGAAGGAGACGTCGATTCCGTGGCTGCGGATGCTGTACCTCTACTCATCGGGCATCACGCCGCGACTGCTCGAAGTGATGGCGAGCCAGCCGCGCATCCTGCCATACCTCGACATGCCGATGCAGCACGCGTCCGATGCCGTGCTGGCGCGCATGCGTCGTCCGGAGCGTCAGCGCACCATCCGCGACCGGGTGCAGAAGGTGCGCGAGGTTGTTCCCGATCTCGCCATCCGCACCACGTGCATCGTCGGATTTCCGGGTGAGACGGATGACGACTTCGCGCAGCTCATGGCCTTCGTCGAGGAAACACAGTTCGAGCGCGTGGGTGCGTTCACCTATTCGCCGCAGGAAGGGACGAAGGCGGCCGAGATGGAGGACGACGTGCCGGAGTCAGTGAAGCGGCAGCGGCTGGAGCGACTCATGGAATTGCAGCGCCAGATCACCGCCGAGCGGTACGAGCGATTCATCGGCCGCACGGCGCGGACGATGATCGATCGCATTGTTGATGGAGAGGCGCAGGGTCGCACGGTATGGCAGGCGGACGACGTCGATGGCATCGCCTTCGTGCAGGGCGCAGAACATCTCGCGCCCGGCACGATCATCGACGCCGTGATCGAGGGCATCGAGGACGACGTCGACTTCACGGCGACGCTGCTGCGCGTCGTCGATGCGCCGAGTGCGCCGCCGAAGCGAGTGCGCTCGCTGCCCATGCTGTCGACGTCGATCGGGAGCTTCGGACGTTGACGCCGGGCCTCGCGGCCACCGCGCGTCCGTCGGCGCGCTCGGCTGCGCTGATGGCACGAGCGCGTGAACTGTTTCCCGGTGGTGTAAACTCACCCGTGCGGGCGTTCAGCGGCGTGGGCGGCGAACCGTTCGTGGTGGCTCGTGGTGAAGGTGCCCGCATCTGGGACGTCGACGAGAACGAATACATCGACTACGTGCTGTCGTGGGGCCCGCTCGTGCTGGGTCACGCGGCGCCGGTGGTGCTCGACGCACTGCGTGACGTGATGTCGCGCGGAACGAGCTTCGGCATACCGACCGGACTCGAGATCGCACTCGCCGAACTGGTGCAGCAGCGCATGCCGCATGTGGAGATGATGCGCTTCGTGTCGAGCGGCACCGAGGCGACCATGAGCGCCTTGCGCCTCGCACGCGCGGCGACGGGGCGTGACCTGCTGCTCAGGTTCGACGGATGCTACCACGGACATGGCGACAGCTTCCTCGTGCGCGCGGGATCCGGTGTGGCCACGCTGGGCTTGCCGAATTCTCCCGGTGTTCCCGACGCGCTCGCCGCGCTGACGCTCACGGTTCCGTTCAACGACATCGGCGCGACGGAGGCGATCATGGCGCAGCACGGAGACCGCGTCGCGGCGATCTTCGTGGAGCCGATTGTCGGAAACGCCGGCTTCATCGCGCCCGATGCTGCGTTTCTGCCAGCGCTGCGCCGTCTGGCAAGCCAGTACGGCGCACTGCTCGTGTTCGATGAGGTCATGACGGGATTCCGCGTGGCCCCCGGCGGCGCCGCCGAGTACTTCGGCATTACGCCGGACCTCACGACACTCGGCAAGGTGATTGGTGGAGGACTTCCGGTCGCCGCGTATGGCGGACGTCGTGACTTGATGGAGTTGGTGGCGCCGAGTGGGCCGATGTACCAGGCGGGCACGCTGTCGGGGAATCCGTTGGCCATGGCTGCCGGAATCGCGACGCTCACAGCGCTTACGGCAGAGGTGCATTCGGCGATTGCGCAGCGCACGCGCGCTCTTGTTGAGGGCTTGCGGCACATTGCCGCGCGGCGTGGTGTGCCGTTTACCGCCGATAGTGCCGGGTCGATGTTCGGTTTTTTCTTCCGGGCCGAGCCGGTGCGATCTTATGCCGATGCGCGCACCGCGGATGTCGAGCTCTTTCGCCGGTTCTTCCATGCAGCGCTGGATCGGGGCGTCTATCTCGCACCGTCGGCCTTCGAGGCAGGATTCGTCTCGGCGGCACATGGCGACGAGGAAATCGCGCTGACGCTCGAGCGGCTGGACGACGCCCTTGGCGTGGCGCGTTAGGCGCATGACTGTTCGTCGCCAGTTCGAGACTCAGCCACGCTGATGATCAAGGGGGCTGAACGGCGGACGCAGAAATGCGCAGGCTTCGCCACGCTGAAAGACGCAGCAGAATCAGAAGGACGGCATGCCTTGGACGCTGTTTCAGCGCCTTCTGCGTGGCGTAGCCTGCGGCATTGTGCATCCGCTGGCCTGGCGTCTGGATGTGCGCGCTCTATCAGCACCCGTCGATGAGAGCCACCGGAATTGCCTTGAGTGTGTCGTGCCGCGCTTGGCTGCACCGCGCGCGTCGCGGAGGCTTCAAGGCCTTCGGCCTGCTCGGGGTGGCGGCAGTGGCATGCTCCGCCGCTGCTGCGACGCGGGGGACAGGTGCATCGCCGGCACACGCGACGACTGCGCGGGATCGCCGAGGCGCATCGGCGCGCTCGGTACGAGTGGCGTTGAGCGAAAACGTTGAGCAGGTGCGACTCACGTCGGCTGGTGCGTGGCAACTCTACGCCGAGGACGGACGCACCGCCGTTGCGCTCACACAGCCCGGCGAGCGCTGGGTGCTCGAGCGCGAGGGTGGGGTCGTGCGGGCCAGGCGCGAGGATTCGCGGCCGGTCACGGGGCGGGAGCGCACCGTGATCGCACGTCCGTTGGACAGTGACGGCCAGATCACGCTGGGCGCGAGGCGCTACCGCGGTGAGCTGCTCATCACGGCGACGCCGCAGGGGCTCACGGTCGTCAATCGGCTCAACATGGACGATTACGTAAAGGGTGTGGTGCCGCTGGAGATCGGAACCTCCGCGGCGGCGGATGCTGCCGCCGTCGAAGCGCAGGCGGTGACGGCGCGTAGTTATGCCTTCACGCACCTCGAATCCGGCAACCGCCTCTTCGATCTGCGCGCGACGGTGGCCGATCAGGTGTACGGCGGTGCTGGCGTCGAGACGCGCGTGGGGAATGTCGCGGTGGAAGGCACCTCGGGACTGGTGTTGCTGTACGGCGGACAGGTCGTGAACGCGCCGTATTTCTCGACATGCGGAGGCAGTACCGCGGAGCCGCAGGACGTATGGCGCACCGGCGCGGAACCGTACCTCAAGCGCGTGAGCGACCAGATTCCCGGCACGTCGCGATTCTACTGCGATGGCGCCCCGAAATTCCGATGGACCCGCACCTACAGCCGTGAGGCGTTGCGTGAGACCGTCGCGCGATACGTGGCCGGTTTGTCGAATGGCGGATCCGTTAGTAGCGTGAAGTCCGTTCGCGTCACCGACGTCACGCCCGCGGGCCGGGTGGCCACGCTCGAGATAGCGACCGACCGGCGGACGCTGTCGTTGCACGGCAACGAGATGCGCTCAGCGCTGCGACTTCCCGGTGGCGAGATACTGTACAGCACTTATTTTTCCGTCGACGCAGTCACGGGGCGCGATGGCGTGGAGAGTCTTACGCTGAACGGTGGTGGCAATGGGCACGGCGTGGGGATGTGTCAGGCCGGCGCGATCGGGCGCGCGCGCGCGGGGCAGGACTTCCGCACGATCCTGCGCACGTACTATCCCGGCACCATCGTTGGAACGATCGAGTGACCGCGCGGGTGGCTGTGCCAGCCTGCGTCGTACCAGTCCGGAGAGTTGATCGATGACGGATCCTGTGCGCATTGCAGTCGTGGGTGCCGGCGCGATTGCGCAGCTCACCCACCTGCCCGTGCTGGCAAAGATGCGCGGCGCGAAGCTCGTCGCCATCTGCGATAACGATCGCCCCAAGGCGCGCTCACTAGCGGACCGCTTCGACATCCCGGATGTCTACACGGACATCGGGGACCTGCTCGAATCAGACGGGGTGCAAGCGGTGGTCTTCGCCACGCCGAACCACCTGCACGAGCCACACGTGCTGAGTGCGATCGCCGCGGGGATCGACGTGCTGGTGGAGCGTCCCCTCTCGCTTACGGCCAAGGGCGTGGAGCGCATCGTCAATGCGGCGGCGCGTTCCAACCGGAAGGTGCTGATCGCGAACAACCATCGCTTCCGCAGCGACGTGCAGGCGCTCGCGGGCTTCCTGCGAGGCAGTGAGCTCGGCAAGCTCACGGGCATTCGCGCGGGGGCCTATCACCACAAGCGCGCGGAAGTGGGATGGCGGAGCCGACGGCTCGAGGCGGGCGGCGGTGCATTCTTCGACTACGGTCTTCCGCTGCTGGATCTCGCACTCTGGCTCAGCGACAACCCCACGCCGGAGCGCGTGACGGCCAGCATGGAACGGGGAGCGGGCAAGAACGCGGTCGAGGAGTCGATGATCGTGCAGCTCAAGTGCACGTCGGGAGTCGTCTTCAGCTTCGACGTCTCGGCTGCCTATGTGGGAGAGGAGGAACGCTGGTGGTTCGAGACGCTCTCCACGCGCGGCAGTTCCCGCCTGGCGCCCTTGCGGGTGGTGAAGGAGCTCCACGGCCGCCCCACGGACGTTTCGCCGCGCGGTGCCGCCGCGCGCGAGAGTGCCTTCATCCAGTCGTATCGCGCCGAGTTGGCGCACTTCGTGTCCGTGATCGCTGGTGAATCGGAGTACGAGGCGCCGACCGATCAGGTCATGCTGCATCGCATCGTCGAAGCGATCTACAAGTCGGCGGACGAAGGGCGCGAGATCAAGCTGTGATGCTGCGTCGCTTCGCCCTTGCGGTACTGCTGTCGATGTGTGGCGCGAGCGCGATGAGGGCACAGGCGGGAATGACGCCTCCAGCGGCGCTGGCCGCATCGGCACCTTCCGTCACGCTCATCACGTTCGGGTCGGGTGGCGAAGTGTTCGAGCGCTTCGGGCACAACGCACTCTGGTTTCACGATCCACTCACGATGCAGGACGTCGCCTATCACTGGGGCCTCTTCAGCTTCAACGAGCCCGGCTTCCTGCTGCGCTTCCTGACCGGAGATACCAAGTACTGGATGGGGGCGGTCGACGCGCGGGCACTCATTGCCGCGGAGCAAGGGCGCGGACGGCCGATCACGCTACAGCACCTGAACCTCACGCCCGACCAGGCACGCAAGCTCCAGGAATTCGTGCATTGGAACGAGCGGCCAGAGAACCGCTTCTACCGGTACGACTACTTCGCGGACAACTGCTCCACACGATTGCGCGACGCACTCGACGGCGTAATCGGCGGCGCGATTCGTCGCGCCTCGGATTCCATCACCACCGCACTCTCGTACCGGAGTGAGAGTGTGCGGCTGACGGCGGGCGACCGCCCGGTGCAGTTGGGCATCGACATCGCGCTCGGACGCCCCGCCGACGTGCCGCTCACCGAGTGGCAATCGTTTTTCATTCCAATGCGATTGCGGGATGCGGTGCGCACGATTCGCATCGCTGGCCCGAATGGAACCACCGTGCCGCTCGTCGCGGACGAGCAAGCCGTGCCGTTGCCGCCCGAGGCTGTCGCGGTGCCCGAGCTTCCCACCGCTCCGCGCCTGGCACCGCGATACTTGCTGCTCGGCGTCTTCCTGGCCGTGCTGGTTGTGGGGC
Organism: Gemmatimonadota bacterium; assembly: GCA_030852985.1. Lineage (GTDB taxonomy): Bacteria > Gemmatimonadota > Gemmatimonadetes > Gemmatimonadales > Gemmatimonadaceae > AG11. Next base: position 12,393 of record JALYVY010000002.1, read on the forward strand.
TGCGCATCATGATGCTCTCGCGCCGCAGCGCCGCGTGGGGACTCGCGCTTTTCGGCAGCGCGTGGTCACTCCTCTGCGGACTGCTTGGCGTGATACTCACCCTCGCATGGGTGGCGACGAAGCATGTGTTCTGGGCCTGGAACGAGAACCTGCTGCTCCTTACGCCGATCTCGCTCGTCCTCGTGTTCCTGATTCCTGTCGCCTTGCTCAGTGCGCGTCACGAGCGAGCTGCTCGCATGACGGCGACGCTGGTCGCGGTGCTCGGCCTCGTCGCGCTCCTCCTCGCGGTGGTCCCCGGCGGGCAGGAGAACCGGGCAATCGTCGCCTTGTTGCTGCCGGTGCATCTCGCGTTCGCATGGGCGCTCGCGCTTCCGCGTGGGCGCGTGTCGCCAGCGGGCTGACAGGGACTCGCCGGTGTACGACGTGCTGGTGGTCGGGCTGGGCGCGGTCGGAAGCGCCACGGTGTTCGAGCTGGCGGCGCGTGGCGCGCGCGTGGTCGGAGTCGATGCGTATGCGCCTCCACATGCAATCGGCTCGACCCACGGCCGGTCCCGCATCATTCGTGAGGCGTATTTCGAGCACCCCAGCTACGTGCCACTCGTCCAGCGCGCATTTGCGCGTTGGGCGGCGCTGGAGCAAGCGACTGGCACTACGCTGTTTCGACAGACGGGTGGGCTGAGCATCGGCGCGCCGGACTGCGAGCTGGTCACGGGGGTGATGCGCAGCGCCGACGAGCACGGGCTCGATGTCGAGCCGCTTTCACGGGAAGAGATTGCCGCCCGATATCCTGGCTTCGCGCTCCGCGAGGACATGGTTGGCGTCTTCGAACGCAGGGCGGGCATGCTCGCCCCCGAGGAATGCGTTCGTGCCTTCCTGCAGCTCGCTCTCGCGCGAGGAGCCGAAGTGAAGACAGGCGAACGGATTCTCAATCTTACGCGGAGCGCCGCGGGATTCGTGGCGCGCAGTGCGCACGGGGAGATCGAGGCACGCCGAGTAGTGCTGAGCGCTGGCGCCTGGAATGGGCAGATCCTGGAAGGCCTCGGCATCCACATACCGTTGGTCGTGACGCGTCAGACCATGCATTGGCTCGCGCCGGCTGGCGACGCGAGCCTCAGGTCGCCGGATCGATTGCCCGTCGCGCTCATTGACCACGGCGACGAACGCATCTTCTACACGATGCCCGATGCCGGCCACGGCGTGAAGGCGGCGATTCACCACGAGGGAATCGCGACGTCGCCGGACGACGTCGATCGCGCCATTGCTGCGAGCGACACGGAGGCGGTGCGTGAGCTCGCAGCTCGATTCATCCCGGCGGTTGCTGGTCCAATCGTCGATTCAGCGGTCTGTCTCTACACCAACACGCCGGACCACGACTTTGCGATCGGCGTGCCTCGTGGCCAACCAGGTGTGGTGGTCGTGAGCGCATGCTCCGGCCACGGCTTCAAGTTCGCAAGCGCGATTGGCGAGGCCGCGGCGCAGCTCGCCCTCGAGCTGCCGGTGGACGTCGATCTGTCGCACTTCAATGTCGACCGCTTCGCCAACGGAGCGAATTGAGAGGATGCGCAGACTGGCGTTGGACGCGGTGAACGCGGAGTATGCAGCACCTTTCTGCGGCACATCTCGCCAGACGTTGGCGAACATGCCTCTCTTACCGCGCGCCGCAATCCTCGCGTTGATACTCATCCTGGCGCCGCTTCCGATAGCGGCGCAGGATCTCCATGGCAGTGTCCATGACAGCGCCAGCGGGCGCCCGATTGCGTCGGCGGTGTTGGTGCTGATGGATGAGGCGGGCGCTCCACGCGGACGAACCATCACGAACGACCTCGGTCAGTACCACATCGGACTGTCCGTGGACACCCGCCGGGTTCGCGTACTGCGTCTGGGTTACAGGGCGCGTGAGCTTCCGCTCGTCCCGCCAGTCGCTGGCGCGTTCGACATACGCCTCATCGCAATTCCGGCCTTGCTCGAGAAGGTCACTGTGCAAGCGGCAGGAGCCTGCCCTCGCCGAGATGACGCGCAATCGGCGCTCGCGCTGCTCGATCAGGCCCGCGCGGGCCTGCTCGCCACCATCGTCGCGGCGGAGCAGAACCCAGGGACGATGAAGCTCCTTCGCTACGAGCGCACCATGGATGGCACGAGCGACAGGATCGAGCGGCAGACGGTGCATATCGACTCGGTGGCTCGTCGGCAGAAGTCGTTTGAGGCGTCCACAAGTGCTGCGACCTTCGTCAGCGCGGGATTTGCGCGTGACAGCGCAGGGTCGCGGATTTTGTATGGACCCGACGCCGAGGTGCTGCTCGACGACTCCTTCGCGAATGCCTACTGCTTTCGCCTGGTCGATCCCGATCGCGCGCGTCCGCATCAGGTCGGACTCGGTTTTTCTGCGGCGGATTCGCGACGGGGTCGCGTCGACATCGATGGTGCCGTGTGGATCGATACGGTTGCGCGTCAGTTGATCGACATCGATTTCCGGTATGATGGACTTCGACAGCCGTACAACGCTCCGCATCCAGGTGGGCACATTCACTTCCATGAAATGCCGAACGGCATGGTCGTCATCCAGTCATGGGCGCTCTTTCTTGCGAGTGCCAGGACGGACACGACTGGCGATTTTCGAAATAGAAAGATCTGGACCCGCTACGCTCGCTCCGACGTCGGAGGCGAAGTCGCACGCGCCATCTGGCCCGACGGTCGCGCATGGAAGGCGCCGCTCGGTACCGTGCAGCTTCATGTCGTCACCGGCGACGGGGAGCCGACGAACCGCGTCGCCGTACGTCTCGGCGAAGCGAACTACATCGCGAGCCCCGACGCCCACGGCAACCTCGAAATTCCCGACGTACTGCCCGGGCCGTACGACGTCTTCGTCATTGACACGTCGGTCGCCGCGTCTGGAACGATGCTCGGATCGGGGCTGCGGATATTTGCGCAACGCGACAGCACCATTCGCGCGGTTGTCGTGTCGCCGCCCTTGGAGGCATTTCAGCGGAGGCGCTGCAGCGCGTTGTCTTTCGGATGGGTGACCGCCAACGTGTTGCATGACGACGACTCTCCGGTGGAGCAAGCGCGGTGGGAGGCAGGCGAGGAGTTCAACAAGGCGTCGGAGTATGTATTCGCGAAGGGTCAAACGGGGGCGACTGGGGTGTTCGGGTTCTGCAGTGATCTCGCGACCAGCGGAGCGCTCCAGCTGCGCGTCTCCGATGGACTCGAGCCGCGTGAAGTGGTCGTCGTGAACGTCTCGAGCACGGCAGACCACGTGAAGATCACGCTGCCCGCGCGCCGTGCACCGGCGCGACCGCGCTGAATGACAAATCCCGTCATCCAGCTTGAACACGTGCGGAAGACCTATGGCTCACTGGTCGCGGTCCGTGACGTCTCGCTCGATGTGCACGAGGGTGAGATCTTCGGCTTGATCGGCCCCAATGGCGCCGGCAAGACGACGACGATGGAGTGCGTTGAAGGCATCCGCAGTCCGGACAGCGGAGCGATCACCGTATTGGGACTGGATCCGGTGCGTGACGCTTACCGTCTGCAGGAGCGGATCGGCGTTCAGCTCCAGGAGGCACAGCTTCAGAAGCGGATCAAGGTGTGGGAGGCAGTCCAGCTCTGGTCGTCACTGTACCGCAAGCCGGCATCGCAGGGCGAACAGCTGCTGGAGCAGTTGGGACTCGCCGAAAAGCGAAATGCATGGTTCATGACGCTGTCGGGAGGACAGAAGCAGCGCCTGTTCATCGCCCTCGCCCTGATCAACGATCCCGAGGTCGTGTTTCTCGACGAGCTCACCACCGGTCTCGACCCCCAGGCGCGCCATGCAATCTGGGAGCTGGTGCGCGGCATCAGGGCGCGAGGCAAGACCGTGTTCATCACCACGCACCTCATGGAAGAGGCCGAGCGTCTCTGTGATCGCGTGGCGATCATCGAGCACGGCAGCATCGTCGATATGGGTGCCCCGATGGATCTTGTCGATCGCCATTGTCCAGCGCGGAGCGTCGTCCTCGCGACCGACGCAACCGATGCCGCGGACAGGTTTGCGCGTATTCCGCATGTCGCATCGGTCACGCAGCAAGGCAACAGCTACACGCTTGCGGGCGAGAGCGAGGATTTCGTGAGCGGGGTCATCGACTGCCTGTCGGAGCACCGCATGCACGTGACCGCCTTTCGGACCGTGCTTCCAACACTCGAAGACGTTTTCCTCAAGCTGACCGGGCATTCGATACGTGACTAGCTCACCATGATGCGCGGACTCTGGAACCTCACGTGGCTGGAGATCAAGATCTTCGCCCGGGAGCCGCTGGGCGCCATTGGCACCGTGGTGTTTCCGGTGGTCGCGTTCCTCGTGCTCCAGCGGATGGCGCCACGCGGCCTTTCGGCGCCGACGGCGTCGATGACGGGCATGTTCAGCGAGGGCGGCGTGGCGGTGTTCGTCTCGGTGTTGATCGCGATCAGCGCGGTTCAGTCGCTCGTGACGATCGTCTCCATCTATCGAGAGAGCGGGATACTGAAGCGACTGCGCGCCACGCCGTTGCGCCCCGCGACCATCCTGAGTGCGCACGTCCTGGCGAAGCTCATCGTGACGACGCTCACGATGGTCACGATGATCCTCGCCGGACGACGCTATATCACGCTCGGCGCTCATGTTCCCGTCGTGTCGTTCGTGGTGGCGCTCCTGACAAGCGTCGTGAGCATCCTGTCGATCGGCTTCGTGATCGCGAGCATCGTTCCCACGGCCAGGTTCGCGCAGCCGATCGGCGCATTGGTCTGGTATCCGATGATCGCGTTGTCCGGACTGTTCACTCCGGTTGCCTCGCTGCCGCCCGCCTTGCGCACAATTGCGAGGCTGTTGCCGTTGACGTACGTGACGTCGTTGCTTCAGGGCATCTGGCGTGGCGAAGGCTGGATGGCGCATCTCACCGATCTTGGCGCGCTCGCTGCCGTGTTCGTGGTGTGCATCGGGGTGTCGTCTCGCGTGTTCCGCTGGGAGTGACGCACGCGATCATCTGGGCGCATGCATCTCGCCTGCACTAGAATGCCACAAGGTGGAGATGCGCTTCGAAGTATCTCGACGACCGCCAAGCAGGATCGAATTGTCGGTGAAAATCGTATAACCTCTCACCAGAACGCGTGACCGCTCTCTCCATAGGCATCGACGTCGGCGGCACCTTCACGGATCTCGTCGCCGTCGACTCGGCGGGCGCAGTCACGACGTACAAGGTGTTGAGCACGCCCGCCGACCAGAGCAGCGGCGTGGAGGCGAGCGTCGCCTTGCTCGGTGGCGCAACCATCGGGCGATTCGTGCACGGCACCACGGTTGCCACGAACATGCTGCTCGAGCGCTCCGGGGCGAAGGTCGCACTCGTAGCGACGGAAGGGTTTACCGATCTGCTGCATCTCGCACGACAGGATCGCGCGTCGCTCTACGATCTGTCGCTGCATCACCCGGCGCCGCTCGTCGCACGCGATCATACCGTTGCCGCTCGCGAGCGCATCGCACCGGAAGGCATCGTCCTCGCGCTGTCTGACGACGCCATCGAGGAGGTGATCGCGCGCGTTGGCGATCTCGCTCCCAGTGTCGTCGCCATCGCGCTGCTCCACGCCTATCGCGACCCGGCGCATGAGCGCCTCCTGCGCGAAGCGTTGCGTACACGATTTCCAACGCTCGACGTGGTCATCTCCTCCGACGTATTTCCCGAGATTCGCGAGTATGAGCGAACAGCGACAACAGTGGCCGAGGCATACCTGAGGGCAGGGGTCTCGCGTTATCTCGAGCGACTTACCGCGCGATCAAGCGCCCTCGGCATCCCCGCACCCGGTGTGATGACGTCCGGTGGAGGAATGCGGACAGTGGCGCAGGCCGCCTTGGGTGCAGCGTCGCTGGCGCTCTCGGGTCCGGCGGGCGGCATTGTTGGCGCAGCGGCCGTGCTCCGTGCGGCCGGCTTTACCAACGCATTGACCGTCGACATCGGCGGCACGAGCGCCGACGTCGGGCTCATTCTGGATGGCGAGCCGCTCGTCGAGCCCGGCGGCAGGGTCGCCGGCGTGCCGATCGCGCTGCCTCGCGTGCTGGTGGAGACCGTGTCCTCCGGTGGCGGAAGCATCGCGTGGATCGATGACGGCGGCGCGCTGCGTGTCGGACCGCGCAGTGTGGGCGCACAACCTGGACCCGCAGCCTTCGGGCGCGGCGGCACGGCAGCGACCGTTACCGACGCGCACGTCGTACTCGGCCATATCGCCGCCTCGGGGCTCAGTGGCGGCGTCGAGCTCGATGCACCGGCTGCACATCGCGCCGTCGATACGCTCGCGCAGCAACTGCACGCATCACCCGCGCGCGTCGCGCATGCGATCATCGACATCGCGGATGCGGCGGTCGCACGCGCACTCAGGCGTGTGAGCGTGGAGCGTGGCGTCAGTCCGAGGGACTGCGTGCTCGTGCCGTTCGGCGGGGGTGGTCCGCTGCACGCATGCGGGCTCGCCGAGCAGCTCGGAATGGACACGATCTTCGTTCCTCCACATGCCGGCGTCCTGAGCGCCGTGGGCCTGGCGATAACGCCAGAGCGCCGCGAGCGAATGCTCAGCCACCTGGTCCGCGTCGCCGCGCTCGACGCCGAGCAGGTCGCGTCCGCACTCGATGAGGTGGCTCGTGGCGTTGCGAACGACGGTGAGTGGAGCCGCGCGTGGACGGCGCGGATGCGGTACGTCGGACAGGGACATGAGCTCGATGTTCCGCTCTCGCACGGCGACGATGGCGCGGCGCTTGGCAGTCGCTTCGATGCGCTGCATCAGCGCCGGAATGGCTTCACGATCGCCGCACCGGTAGAGATCATCGGCCTGCGGCACGTGGCCAGCGGGCCAGGTACACCCATCGCCTTCGCGCGGCACGCCGAGTCGAACTGGAGTTCGTCAACGCGTATCGACGACGGCGGTGCATTCGCGGCACGCATCGTGGGTCCCGCTGTGATTACGCTGCGCGGAGCGACCATGCGCATTGCGAATGGTTGGGTTGGCGTACCGCACGCGACCGGTGGGTGGATGATTACGCGCCTGGAGGAGATTCGCTGATGCGGTGCACGTCGTGACGACCGACGCCCTCGAGCTCTCCGTGCTCGCGAACGCCGTGGCCATGATCGCGGAGGAGATGGGCGCCGTCCTCATTCGCAGCGCGCTCTCGCCGAACATTCGCGAGCGCCGCGATGCTTCGGCCGCACTATTCGATGCGCGTGGCCGCATGGTGGCGCAGGCCGCGCACATTCCCGTGCACCTCGGTGCCATGCCTGAATCCGTGACCGCGGTACGCGCGCGAAACCCTCAACCCGGCGACGTCTTCCTCCTGAACGACCCGTATCACGGAGGATCGCACCTGCCCGACCTCACCCTCGTCGAGGCGGTGGAGTTGGACGGCGACATTGGCGGATACACCGCGGTGCGTGCGCACCACGCCGACGTGGGCGGCATGAGCCCTGGCAGCATGCCCCAAGGCGCGACGGAGCTCGTGCAGGAAGGCCTCATCATCCCTCCCATCCGCCTTGTGCGCGCCGGCGTGCTCGATGAAGAGTTGCTGGCCTTCATCCTCGCCAACGTCCGCACGCCGGAGGAGCGACGCGGTGACCTCGGCGCGCAGCTTGCCGCGTGCGCCGCCGGAGCGGCGGGCTGGCGCGCGCTCGCCAGGCGTCGGGGCTTGGCTGCACTCGTCAGCGACTGCGATGCACTGCTCGACTACGCCGAGCGCCGCGTGCGGGCGAGGCTTGCCTTATTGGAAGGACGCCGAGGCGAATCGCGTGATGCGCTCGAGGGTGACGGCGTGACCGACGCCGACATCGCAGTGGTCGTGCGGGCCGAGATTCGCGATGCGACACTGCATCTCGATTTCACGGGCAGCGCGCCGCAGGTTGCCGGCAATGTGAACTGCCCCGCTGCCGTGACGAGAGCGGCCGCCGTGTTCGCACTGCGCACGCTGCTCGACGACGATGTCCCGACAAACGACGGCATCGCCCGGGCGATCTCGCTGACGCTGCCGGAGCGCAGCGCGGTCAACGCAGCGTGGCCGGCCGCGGTCGCCGCGGGCAACGTCGAAATGTCACAACGCATGGCCGACACCATCCTCGCCGCACTCGGCGACGCGGGCGTCGACGTTGCCGCGCAGGGGCAGGGGACGATGAACAACGTCATCTTCGGCGGCGCGGGATGGACCTTCTACGAGACACTCGGCGGCGGGCAGGGTGCGAGCTCGCGAGGGGCCGGGCCGTCGGGCGTGCATGTCGGCATGAGCAACACGCTGAACACGCCGGTGGAGTCACTCGAGCTCTCGACGCCACTGCGCATCGATCGCTATGCGTTGCGCGAGGGGTCCGGCGGCGCCGGCGTGGAGAGAGGAGGTAATGGAATCGTGCGTGCTTATCGCGCCACGACTGCGTGCACCGTGACACTGCTCACCGAGCGGAGGCGTCATGCACCGCGCGGCGTTGGTGGCGGCAGCGACGGTCACGTTGGGCGGAACCTGCTCAACGGCGTGCTGCTTCCCGCCAAGTGCCGCGTGTCACTCTCGGCGGGTGACGTCATCACCATTGAGACGCCAGGCGGCGGGGGCTATGGCGACGGCGACGCAGTGCCGACGCCATGAGCCTCACGACCCGCGTACTCCTCGCGCTTGTCGCGGGCCTCGGGATGGGGATGATCATCGCGAGCTCGTCCAGCCCCGCGCTCCACGCCATACCCGGCTACCTCGAGCCGCTCGGCACCATGTGGGTCAATGCGCTCCGCATGATCGTGGTGCCGCTCGTGGTGACGTCCATCGTGATCGGGGTGAACTCGCTGCCGGACGCCCGCACCATCGGGCGCATCGGCGCGCGAGGACTGGGGCTTGCTCTCTTGATGCTGGCGACCGCCGCCACGTTCGCCACGGTGGGGGGACGCGTGGCAATGTCGTTCCTCACGATCGACGCGAGCGCGTCGGCGGCCCTGCGGGCGAGCGCGACGACGTCCACCGGTGCGGCAGTGCAGGGCGCACAGAAAATCGTGGGGTTCAGTCAATGGCTCGTCGACCTCGTGCCGTCGAATCCGATCAAGGCCATGGCGGACGGCGCGATGTTGCCGATCATCGTGTTCACGCTGCTGTTTGCGATGGCGATCACACGCATTGCGCACGAGGATCGCACGAGCATCCTGCGGCTCATGCTGGGCATCTACGAGGCGTCGCTCATGATGATGCACTGGGTGATGCTCTTGGCACCCATTGGGGTGTTCGCGCTCACGATTCCGCTCGCGCAGCGGCTTGGCCTCGCCGCCGCTGGGGCAGTACTGTATTACGTGACGGTCGTCGCGCTGTTCTGCGTGGCATTCATGGCGCTCCTGTACGTCGCCGCCTGGCTCGTAGGCGGAAAGGACCTACGCACCTTCGCGCGTGCCTGCGCGCCCGCACAAGCGGTGGCCGTGAGCGCACGCTCGTCGCTCGTGACGCTGCCGGTAATGCTCGAAGCGTCTGATCATGTGTTGCACCTTCCGCTCGCAGTGCGTTCGTTCTTCCTCCCGCTCGCTGCGGCGACGTTCAAGTGCGGCAGTGCCGTGATGATCCCCATTGGCGTGCTGTTCATGGCGCGACTCTACGGCGTGGATGTCACGACCACGCAACTCGTGACAATCGCGCTCGTCACCGTCGTGACGACGTTCAGCGTGCCGAGCGTGCCCGGAGGGACGATCATCGTCATCGTGCCGGTGCTCCTGGCCGCCGACCTGCCCGTTGCTGCCGTTGGGCTCCTGCTCGGCGTCGATACCATCCCCGACATGATCCGCACCGCCACGCATTGCACCGCGCAGATGGCATCGGCGACGATACTGGGCAGGTTCGAGGAACGCGCAGCGTCGGCATAAGCCGACGTTCACGTCACGACGTGCCGGTCACGGTACGAGCAGCGCATCGAACACCCGTGCGTCGACGAACGCATCCAGCAGGCTCTTGTCCAGCATGCCGTCCTTCGCCTCCATGTGCAGGATGGCGATCGCGCGATCAATCGGCACCGCGCGCTTGTAGGGGCGATCCGTGGCGGTGAGCGCGTCGAAGATGTCCGCGATCGTCATCATGCGCGTCTGCACGGGGATTGACTCCGCGGTCACGGCGTTCGGATAGCCGCCGCCATTCAGCTTCTCGTGATGTCCGTATGCGATCTGCGGGATGCGCCGAAGCTCGCGCGTCCACGGGATCTGCTCGAGGAAGCGGTAGGTGTGCGTCACGTGCGACTCGATCTCGCGGCGCTCCTGGTCGTCGAGGTTGCCCTTGCGGATCATGAGGAATTGCAGCTCGTGATCCTCGAGCAAGGGACGCTCCTGTCCCTCGAAGTCGATGAAGGTCCGGCGATTGATCTCGTGCAGCGCCTCGAAGCTTCCTTCGGGCATTACGGTTGGCTCGTTGGCGGAGACAATGGAATCGAGGAATTGCCGCAGCTCAGCGCGCCGCGCATCGCGAACGCCGGCGATGCGTGCCACCTCGTCAGTGTAGCGTGCCTGCCCATTGGCCAGCACGAAGTCCGCGCGCTCCCGCTCGAAGTCCAGGTCGGAGCGCTGGATGAGGTAGCCGAAGCGATTGCGGATGATCTCCAGGTCGCTCGGATAGAGCTTCTTCTGCTTCACCAGCACCTGCTCGCGGACACCAACCTTGCCGAAGTCGTGCAGCAGTCCAGCATAGCGCAGTTCGCGGAGCTGTTCGCGCGTGAAGTTCACGCCGCGAAAATCGCCGTCGCTGGCCCGGTCTACTACTTCGGCCAGGCCCACGGTCATGGTGGCAACGCGCGCCGAGTGTCCCGAGGTGGTCGGGTCGCGCGATTCGATCGCCGTCACGGCCGCGGTCACGAAGCCTTCAAACAGGCGCTCGATGTCCTCGTACAGCTCGCCGTTCTCGATGGCAACGGCCGCCTGCGATGCGAGAGCGGTCGTCAGCTCGACGCAACGATCGTCGAAGGTGAGCACCTCGTGCTCCACCACATCCGCCGTCGCAAGGCGCACATCTGGTGACCGCTTCCGGTTGATGAGCTGGAGGACGCCGACCACTTCGTCGCGGTGCGACTTCATCGGCAACACGAGCATCGACTTCGTGCGATAGCCGACCTTGTCGTCGAAGCTGCGGTTCTGCCTGTACGAACTGTCGTCGGGCAGGAGATAGACGTCGCCAATCACGAGCGGTTCGCCGGTAGCAGCGGCGTAGCCAGAAAGGCTCGCGTGGCTGATCGGCACCGTGAAGGTCTCGAAGGGAAGGCCCGGCAGCGAATGATTCTGCGCGATGGCGCAGCGCAGCCGGTAGGGCGCTCCCGTGTCGTCCTTCTCAACGAGGTAGAGCGAGCCCGCGTCCGCATTCGTGAGCCGGCGCGCCTGCGTGAGGATCAGGTCGAGGAGCGTATGGAGATCGCGCTCGGTGGAGAGCGCGACGCCAATCGCGGTGAGCTCCGCGAGCTCGCGGGCGCGGTCCGCGGCGTCCCGTCGCGCGGTTCGCGCAATCAGCAGTGCCGACGCATGCCGAAAGGCACCCCGCAGTGCGGCAACGATCGTCGGAAGTGGCGCGTCGCCGGCGATCCAGCACGACACTGCATCCACGGGAAAGCCCGGCGGCGGTTCCATCTCGCCCGCATCGCCGAGGCCCACCATCGCGACCATGAGGGCAAGCTCCTGCACACGCGTGGGATCGTCCCCCACACTCGCGAGCAGGGCACGATCGAGCACGATGACCGTGGGACGATCGAGGTCGATGGAGCGTGCGGTGGGCAGAGTGGGCACGTGCCGCACTTCGACGTCGTCGCCGCGGCGCCCCAATGGGGCCGTGGAGATCGTGCGACCGAGTGCCGTGAGGAGGAGAGGCTTCATTGCGCGCGCGAGGTCACGTGGCCGGGTCAGACGAAAAACCCGCCGGCGTCCACTGAATGGACGCCGGCGGGTTGGCGTGTTCGATCGGTGTCAGGCGCCCTTGCTCATGCCCGCCAGCTCCTTGATTGCCGGCTCGTACGTGGGGAAGTCCTTCACTACTGCTCTGAAGTACTCTACCGCCTTCGTCTTCTCGCCATGGTCCTTCGCGTCGAGCGCCTTGCCGTACATGACGGCGACGCGCATCGGCATCCTGGTCGGGGAGGCTGACGGCGCACCGGCCTGCTGTGCGCCAGAGGCGCCCGCGGCGGGAGCCGTGCTCCCGGTGCGAACGGCCGGCATGGGTGGCAGCTTCAGGCCGGCGTTCAGCTTGCTCGCCAGCGTGCCGATGCTGCTCATGATATTGTCGGCCTTGTCATCGACGCGCTCGACGTGCTCGATCTGTCCCGTTTCGACGCTGACCGCGCGCGCATCGACGCGGAAGTTGCCCCGGGGATCTGTCATGTACGTGCCCCAGATCATGTGGTGCACGCCGAGCAGCTTGCCGATCTTCACGGCCGTTGCCTGGTCGACCTGACCGCCGGTCACGAGCTTCTGCTCGTCGACGAGTGCCTGCACCTGGTCGCGCTCGATGACCCGAATATTCGGATTCGCCTGCATGTCCGTGATGAGCATCGCGGGGATGCCCTTCGCCAGGCCATCATAGTCCTTGGCGTCCTTCCCGAACGAGCCATTGCTGAAGGCCAGGATTGCCACGGTCGGCTTGCCGGCCTGCGCATGAGCGACGACGGGCGCTGCCACGGCAACGACGGCAGCAAGCGAGATGAAACGGGCAATGCGGGTCATGGTCTCCTCCGAGACTCGTACGGAAAACGCTCTTCAGCCCTGGCGCACTCGCGCCGTCAGATGGCTCTATATCACCAGACTCATACCCTCCGCTGCGGCAACTACCTCCAGCCGAGCTCCCTTCGACTGCACCAGCGTTCTGCAGGTGGACACGCACTCGTCCACTTCATCGTCGCTGCGTTCCGGGCGGTGGTGGAACAACACCAGCTTTTCCACTCCCGCATCGAGCGCGAGTTGCACCGCATCCTCGTGCGTCGAATGTCCCCACCCGACGAACGCGTCATACTCCTTGGCCGTGAACATCGTGTCGTGCACCAGCACCGCCGCGCCCTTGGCGAACTTCACGAACCGCTCGCGCCAGTTCGGCAACTCGTCGTACATGGCGCGCGGACTGAGCTCATTGTCCGAGACGTACACGAGCGACCGCGGCCCCACTTCTCCATCCCAGAACCGGTAGCCCAGCGCGCCACCCGGGTGTCGAACCCCCATCGCCGCAACGTGGTACCCGGTGCCCGCCCGCTGTTCCTCAGCCAATTCCTGAAAATCGATCTGCGCCTGCAGCTCCTCGAACGCCACTGGAAAGACGACGGGCGACATCTGGTCGCGCACCACCTGGTCGATGCTCATCTGGAGTGACTTCGAACCCCAGATCGTGAAGCGATTGCCCTTCCGGAACAGCGGAGCGAAGAACGGAATGCCCTGAATGTGATCCCAGTGCGCGTGCGTGAGGAAAATGTCGCCTTCGATTCTCGCGCCCTGGGCCCGCTCGGTCAGTGACCTGCCCAACTCGCGAATGCCGGTGCCCGCGTCGAGGATGATCAGCCGCCCTTCTTCGGTGCGCAGCTCCAGGCAGGGTGTATTTCCGCCGTAGCGAACCGTCGTGGGACCCGGACTCGGAATGGAGCCCCGAGTTCCCCAGAAGCGAACCGTCAGCGACATCAGCGCGCGTACCCGTCATTCACGCGACAGTATGCCACGTCCGGGCGTCCGCACGCAAAGGAGCGGGTCACGCGGCACCTGTGATACGTGTCACACGCGAACCTGCGCGCGCTTCTCCAGCAATGCGCGGTCTGCAACGGAGATGCGGCGGCGTTCCACACGGATGAGTCCTTCGTCCTGAAATTCCTTCATCGACCGCGACACCGTTTCGCGACTCGCCCCGATCATTTGCGCAATGGTCTGATGCGTGAGTGCCTTCTCGATGGACGGTCCGCCACTCTCCTCCGAGAGATCCAGCAGCAACCGTGCAATGCGTCCGGGGACGTCCAGCAACACAAGGCCGCCGATCTTCTCATCGGCGCGACGCAGGCGCCGCGACAACTCACAGAGCAGGGCCCACGCGACGCTCGGACTTGCATCCACACGGCGACGGAAGTCTTCGCGCCGCAGGATCAGCAACTGTGAATCTTCCATGGCAACCACGTGCGCCGATCGCGGCTGGTCGTCGATGAGCGCGAGCTCGCCAAAGTGCGAACCTGATTCGAGCACGCCGAGAATGACCTCGCGTCCATCCTCTCCAATGAGCACGACCTTCACTCGACCGGTGCGCAGGATGTAGAGCGAATCGCCGGGGTCATCCTGAAACAGGATGACGCTCCCCTTGGGATACGAGCGTTCGCGCACGAGCTCACCGAATCTGGCGAGCTCGTCGTGATCCAGGCCGCGGAAGAGCGGGACACTGGCGAGGAAGTCTGCTGTCTGAGCGATCACGCGGCGGGACCCGCTGGAAACCAGTGGAGGAAGGTGTCCGAAAACGTATTGAGTGCCCTAGAGCCTGTCAAACCGGAGCCGCTTTCAGACGCCATGTGAAGTGGTTGCGGCTTCATGACTTGCGCAGCAGTATTCCCTTCTTCGAAGGCTCCTCTCTCCACCTCGTCGTGAGGACCCAATGTCTTCAACTACGCTGCGGTTCGCGGGTGCGGACAGCTCCGCGCACCGGCTCATCCGGGCCGGCGTGCTCGTGTCGATCGTGGACGGCCTGTTCGCGACCGCATTCGGGCTCTTCGTCCGCGGTGTCAGCGCGGCTCGCATGTGGCAGGGCGTCGCCAGCGTACCACTCGGCAAGGCGGCATTAGACGGAGGCATGACTACCGTGGGTGCCGGCCTCGCCCTGCACATGCTCGTGGCGTTCACCTGGTCAGGGTTGCTGCTGATGGCTGTGAGGCGTTCCTATACACTTCGCGCGGTGATCGATTCGCCGTATGGAATACTGAAGGTGGCCGCCGTGCTGGGGCCCGTGATCTGGCTGGTGATGTCGCTCGTGGTGATTCCCACGATGACACACCGTCTGCCAGCGTTTACCCCTGCGTACTTCGAGATGCTCGTCGGGCACATTTTCTTTGTCGGCATCCCAATGGTGTGGGGCATCGGGACATAAAAGCCGAGCGGCGAGCACGGAGCGAACCGCGAGCTAGAGCATCGAGCAAGAGCGCGAGCTGAAGCCCGAGCTCGAGCTCCCTCAGCAGCTCACACCTCAGCCCTAAGTCAGGGGCCGAGCTCAGCCTTCGGCTCGCCGCTCGTCCGAGGACGCGTAGTCGATGAGGTCCTGCCTCTGTGGATCCTCAGGCGTCAGATCGCGGCTCACGCTCAGGCTTCGGCTCGCAGCTCAGGCTTCAGCCCGCAGCTCGAGCTCAGGCTTCAGCTCAAAGCTCCAGCTGGCAGTTGGCTTCTTGCTCGCCGCTCGGCTGTTTCCCGGAACTTTCCCCCTCGCAACCCATTAATACTGAGCGGCTTGTCTACACCGTCCAGACGCCGCTATATTGCGTAGCTATTCCAGAATTGCACCATCAGCTCAGGCAGGACTAAAATGAAGACCGACATCCATCCAGAGTACGCCACCGCCGTCGTCAAGTGCGCGTGCGGCAATACGTTCGAAACGCGCTCCACCGTCGCCGAGATCCATACGGACGTGTGCGCCGACTGCCACCCGTTCTACACCGGCAAGCAGCGCCTGCTTGATACCGCTGGTCGCGTCGAGCGCTTCCGCCAGAAGTACCAGGCGAAGCCGGACGCGAAGGCCGCACCCGCGGGCGAGACGAAGGAGAGCTGATCCCCTGAGCCTCCGCGACCTGCTCGGCGACGCACTCGCCCGAGCGGCGGAGGTCGAGCGGCTGCTTTCCAATCCCGACACCTTCGGCGACTCGAACAAGGTCGCCGAGCTCGGCCGGGAGCACCGCCGCCTCCAGCCCGTAGTGGAACTGGCGGCCCAGCTCGAACGCCAGGAGAACGAGCTCGCGGAAGCACGCGAGCTCGTTTCTGCTGTGGACGATCCCGAGATGGCCGAAGAGGCCGCCCGCGAGGTCACGTCCCTCGAGGGACGCATCGCGCAGCTCGAGATTCAGCTCAAGCCAGCGCTGCTTCCGCACGATCCACTCGACGACCGCAACGCCATCATCGAGATCCGCTCGGGTACCGGCGGCGATGAAGCCGCGCTCTTCGCCGCGGATCTCTTTCGCATGTACACGCGCTTCATCGAGCGTTCCGGCTGGAAACGCGAGAGCATGTCGCACTCCGACGGCACGCTGGGCGGGGTGAAGGAAGCCATCTTCAAGGTGTCAGGTGCCGGAGCGTTCGGCGCCATGCGCTGGGAGAGTGGCGTGCATCGCGTGCAACGCGTGCCCGCCACCGAAACGCAGGGGCGCATTCACACATCGGCCGCCACCGTGGCCGTGCTGCCGGAAGCGGAAGAAGTCGACGTCAGGATCGAGGACAAGGACCTCCGCATCGACGTCTTCCGCGCGAGCGGCCCGGGCGGACAGAGTGTGAACACCACCGATTCGGCCGTGCGCATCACGCACTTGCCAACGGGATTGGTCGTCTCGCAGCAAGACCAGAAATCGCAACTCCAGAACAAGCTCAAGGGCATGGAGGTGCTGCGCGCGCGACTGCTCGACCTGCGCGTGGCCGAGGCCGAAGCGACGCGGTCGAAGATGCGGAAGTCGCAAGTGGGAACGGGCGATCGCTCGGCGAAGATTCGGACGTACAACTACCCGCAGAGCCGTATCACCGATCACCGGATCGGCTTCACGACGCACGACCTCGCGGCCGTGATGGACGGACACATCGAGCCGATCATAGAAGCGTTGCGCATGGCGGATGTCGAAGAGCAACTCGGTGGCTGACGTCGCGATCGCGCCACTGACCGTTGGCGACACGGTCGCGCGCATGGCTGAGATCCTTTCGTCGAACGACGAGGCGCGCGAACTGCTGGCACTGCTGCACGACATGCCTCGCTTCTGGCCCTCCACCTCGGCGGAACAGTTGCTCACATCGGCCGAGGCGGAAATGGCGCTGGACGCTGCACGGCGACGTGCCACGGGGATGCCGATCCAGTATGCGGCAGGTCGCGCCGCGTTCCGGCACATGACGCTGGACGTCGACGCACGGGTGCTCATCCCGCGCCCGGAGACGGAGCAGCTCGTCGACCTCGTGCTGGAGCATGCGCGCGGCGAGCGCGGGGGAACCGCCGTCGACGTCGGCACAGGGTCTGGCGCGATCGCGCTCTCGCTTGCGAGCGAGGGCCGCTTCGCGCGCGTGATCGGGACGGACGTGTCCCTCGACGCACTCACCGTGGCACGGGCGAACGCCACGAAATTTGCGAACCGCTGCTGCGCCTCCGTCGATCTGCGACAGGGTTCGCTGCTTGGTCCTGTCCCCGAGCAGCAGCTGGCGGCGATTGTCTCGAATCCGCCCTACATTGCGTTCGGAGAAGCGGCGGACCTACCCGCGTCGGTTCGCGATTGGGAGCCGTCCGTCGCGCTTTTTTCTGGCGATGACGGCATGGCGCTGTCGGCGCAGCTGATTCGCGACGCAGCGTCACGGCTGGCGCCGCTGGGAATGCTGGCACTCGAAGCGGATAGTCGACGCGCCATGCGGGTCGCCGGGCTTGCCGCCTCGCACGGGGCATACGTCGACGTACGCGTGTTGCTTGATCTCACCGGCCGCGAACGATTCGTGGTCGCACGACGAAGGGAGGAGTAGGATGATCGAGGACAAGGCAAAGGAGCTCGGGCGCCTCATCGGCCAGAGCGCAGAGTACAAGGCCGTGCAGCGCGCCAATGATGCGCTCGGCGAGGACAAGGGCGCCGTGGCGCTGCTGAAGCAGATGGAACAGCTTCGGCTCAACGCGCAGCAGATGATTCAGCGCGGCGAGCGGCCCACCGAGGAAATGGAGAAAGAGCTGGACGGCCTGCTCGGCCAGGTGCAGGGTCAGCCGGTGTACCAGCGCCTCGTGTCCGCGCAGGAGAACTTTGACAAGACGATGGCGAAGGTGAATGACTGGATCGTCGACGGAATCGAGAAGGGCGCGCAGAGTTCCATCATCACCCTGGGCTGACGTCGCATGGCGCAGGTCGGCCGCGGACGGTTGATCGTGTTCGAAGGCGGTGAGGGCTCGGGCAAGACGACCCAGCTCCGGCGTCTCTCGCAGGTGCTCGCGCAGAACGACGTTGTGCACGTCTGCTTTCGCGAGCCAGGCGGTACTCCACTTGGAACGGATGTGCGCCGTATACTGCTTGACCCGGCATCGGACATTGAGCCGCGCGCCGAAGCGTTGCTGTTCATGGCGTCGCGCGCGCAACTGGTGCTGCGCGAGATCCTCCCGGCGCTGGAGCGCGGGGTGTACGTCCTGCTCGATCGGTTCTTCCTGTCGACGTATGCTTATCAGGTTGCCGGGCATAATCTCGACGAGACGGCAATTCGTGCCGCGAACGCCTTTGCGACGGCTGGACTCGTGCCCGATCTCACGCTGCTGCTGCGCTATCCTGTTCATGAGGGGCTCGAACGCGCAGCGGGGCGCGCGCTGGCCCACGACCGCATCGAGGCGTTCGGCGATTCATTTCACGAGCGCGTCGCCGCGGCCCTCGCCAGCTTTGCCGAGGGTGCGTGGCAGACGGCGCATCCCGAGTGCGGCCCGATTGTTTCAGTAGATGCCACCGGGTCCGAAGACGATGTAGCGCAAAAGGTGCTAGCCATGGTAACGCAGCGGTGGTCGTTCGCATGAAGAACAGGAGCATCGTGGGCCTCGCCGTCTTCTCGAGCGCGCTCGTCACGGGCGGGTGGATCGTGGAGCATGGGTCGCGCCCCGTAGGGCACGACCTGCCGGCCAGCAAGCACCTCTTCGATGAAGTGATGCAGCACATTCGTCGTGACTACGTGGACACGCTTGCGGATTCCACCCTCTACCGCCACGCGATCGACGGCGTTCTGGGCGAGCTGCACGATCCGCATACGGTATTTCTCGATGCCAAGCGACTCAGCCGGCTCGACGAGAGCACCAGTGGACACTATGCGGGCGTCGGGATCCAGATGGACGTGCGTGACAACGGCGTCACCATCATCGGCACGCTTCCCGGATCGCCCGCGGAAGACGTCGGCCTTCTCGTTGGCGATCGCATCGTGTCGATCGAAGGCAAGCCTACTGTTGGCCTCACCACCGATGAGGCGTTGAAGTCGCTGCGTGGTGCGGCGGGGACGGCGGTGCACGTGCTGGTGGTGCGGCCCGGCATCAACGACCGCATGCCATTCACGCTCACCAGGCGCAACATCGAGGTGAATCCGGTTCAGCACGCGAGCATGGTAGGGGACGGCATTGGATACGTGAACCTGACGGTATTCAGCACCGCAGCGGCGAGCGACCTGAGAGCCGCCGTCGATTCGCTCCGGAAGGCCGGGGCGCACTCGCTCGTACTGGACCTCCGCGGGGATCCAGGTGGGCTGCTGGATCAGGGCATCGAGGTCGCCGACCTCTTTCTCGACAACAAGCAGCCCATCGTGGCCACGAGGGGACGCGATGCCGCGGAAACGCAGTCCTTCGAGGACCGCGCGCCGCAACGCTGGCCCGACATGCCGATTGTCGTGCTCACCGACAGCTCCTCCGCCTCGGCCAGCGAAATCGTCGCCGGTGCGCTGCAGGATCATGATCGCGCCGTCATCGTCGGCACGGCCACCTATGGAAAGGGCAGTGCACAGCGGGTCTTCCGCATCGAGAACAGCGCGCTGAAGATCACCACTGCGCTCTGGTACACACCGAGCGGGCGCAGCATCAACCGTCGGCGCGTTCCGCTCACGGATGACAACGCGAATGCACCAGTAAAATCGGACAGCGCGCCAGCGCGACCGCGGTTCAAGACCGACGGTGGCCGCACCGTACTGGGCGGCGGCGGCATCGTGCCGGACATCGAAGTGGCGACGCGCGCGGTGGCGCCGTCCGATCGCGCGTTACAGGTGGCGCTGGGTGCAAAGGTGCCGCGCTTCCGCGATGCGATCGTCGACCTTGCACTTTCGACGAAGGTCGCGCGCTCGATTCGCGATACGAACTTCATCGTGACGGCGGCCATGCGCGATGATCTCTTTCGGCGCATGCAGTCGCGCGGCGCCGGTGTGAGTCGAACCATATTTGACGCGGCGAGCGGTCTTATCGATCGCGCGCTGAGCTCGCAGGTGGAACGTTTTGTTTTTGGACCCCAGGCGGAGTTTGCGCGGAACCTGCGCGAGGATCCCACCATGCAACGTGCGATGACATTGCTGCACGGCGTCCAGACGCCCAAGGAGTTGCTCTCACGCGTGGCGGTGACGAAGTGACCACCGCGGTGGATACGGTGCGCACCCGCCGCGCGACGATGAACGATGCGAACGCGATCCGGGTATTGATCGATGCCTATGTGACCGATGGAACCCTGTTGCCGAGAACCGAGGATTTCATCGCCACGAACGCCTACAACTTCATCGTCGCGGAGGCACGGGGACGCGTGGTCGGGTGTGTGCACCTCGACGAATACGCCCCAAGCCTTTCGGAACTTCGGTCGCTCGCGGTGTCGCGCGACGGACAAGGCAAGGGCGTGGGTCGAGCGCTCGTGCTGGCGACGGAAGCGCTCGCACGGCAACGCGGCAGCGCGACCTTGTTCGCCGTGAGTAACGACGAGGCGTTCTTCCGCCGCTTCGGATTCGAGCCGCGCCATATTCCCGAGCTGGACCGCGAGCGGAGCGAGGTGAGCCGCTACAAGGGTGTCTTCGCGAAGGACCTCGCCTTGGTGTAGTCCTTGCCTTCGTTGTTGCTCCATTCAACGATGGAGCAGCGGAATGTCTGAGCGCAACAAGCCGCACAATGGACGCGATGTTCATGGACACTTCAAGGTCCGCACGGCGGATGTCGACGATCTCGTCGCGGATCCCGAGGGCCCCGACCATCTGCGAGACGATGTGCGTCTCGGTGGTGCGGTTGCGGATACCGGTCCCGATGCCGGCTTGCGCGCCAAGCACATCACTGAGCTGGTGCAGGAAAACCGCGAAGACGTGACCCGCACGACCAGGAATATGGAATGATTTCGATCAGGGCTCCTCGAGCAGGAGCTTGACGAGCTTCCTAGGTGCGACGAGCTGATAGGAATCCCGTATCAGCTCGCGCGCCTCGTCCCAAGCGGTGTCACCATCCAGGTATACGCCGACCCAGCCGCTGGGTCCAACGTACGGCGGCACGAAGAAGCGATCGGGGGCATCGCGCACCATGAGCTGTTGGTTGCCCGCAGCAGCCTTCAACCATACGCCATTCCGGCCTGCCCCATGATGATCTGACGCGGCGGAGAACATCGCGAACAGCTTGTTCTTCACGCGAAAGGTCGGTGCGCCCCATGCCTCCACCTCATGCGCTTCGGGCAGCGCGAGGCACAGCTTGCGAAGGCGGGTAAGCGGGCGGGGAGGCATGGATTAGGAAGATAGGAAGATAGGAAGATAGGAAGATAGGAAGATAGGAAAGGCTTTCAGTCCTATCGTCCTATCGTCCTATCATCCTATCATCCTATCATCCTATCATCCTATCATCCTATCATCCTATCATCCTATCGCGTGACTATCCTCACGCCGGGTGGCGGCGTGAACACGAATGCACGGGCGTCGACCGGAACGTTGGTCTTGAACGACGTCAGGCGGATGCGGCGCTGCACGCCCGTCGTTTCCGTGACCTCGAACTGGCGGATGACGGCGTCCGCGTCGTCGATCCACACGGTGGCGACCTTGAACGGCGCACCGTCCACAGCTTTCGGCACGAGCGTGTATGCATGCGTCGCGCGCCCGCTTACCGTGAGCGCGCCCGCCGACGTGACGACATACTTCGATCGTGGAGACACGAGGAATTGCGCGGTGAGATCCATCGTCCCCGTCCCACCGGCGCCGAGTGTGGTCTTGATGACCTGATCGGGCGCGGAGCTGGGAAGGAAGAGCCACACGTTCTTTCCGTCGGCGACAATGCGGTCGTTGGCTGGTGCGGCGAATGTCACGCTGAGCTTCGCCGGCCGATCCTGCTGATATTCGCCCGTCGTCGTCATGGTTCGGCCGGTGAGCGAATTAACGATCGATTGCTCGAACGTTCCGCGCACGGTCTTCACCTTCGCCCACGCCGTCACCGCCCGATCGAGCAGGTCACTCTGCTTTCGCGTGGGTGTCGATGCGCGAGCAGCCGTGCTAGCGGTGAGCGCGAGGGCCAGGCCAAGCGCGATCATTTTTGCTTTCATGATGAGGCCGCTCACGTGTGGATGGTCGGAGGATAGGAGGATAGGAGGATAGGAGGATAGGAGGATAGGAGGATAGGAGGATAGGAGGATAGGAGGATAGGCGGATAGAACGAGGACATAGTTCCTATCTGCCTATCGTCCTATCGTCCTATCGCCCTATCGTCCTATCGTCCTATCGTCCTGTTTCCTTACACTCTCGCGGACGAACCGGTCCCCGCGTCCGTGATCGAGCGGCCGATCGCATCGGCGATCGCGCGCGCTTCGCGTACGAGTCGCGCAAGTTGATCCGGATAGAGTGACTGGCCTCCGTCGGACATGGCATTGTCCGGGCTCGGATGCATTTCCACGAGCAACCCATCGGCGCCGGCGGCAATGGCGGCGCGGCCCATGGGAATGACCTTCTCGCGCAGGCCCGTGCCGTGGCTGGGATCGGCAACCATCGGCAGGTGTGACAGCTTCTGTACAAGCGGAATGGCGGTGAGGTCGAAGAGGTTGCGTGTTGACGGATCGAAGCTGCGGATGCCGCGCTCGCACAGGATCACCTGGGTGTTGCCCTCGGCAAGGAGATACTCCGCGCTGAGGAGCAGGTCCACGATCGTCGCCGACATGCCGCGCTTCAGGAGCACCGGCTTGCCGAGGCGACCGATGGTGCGCAGCAGCGAATAGTTCTGCATGTTGCGCGCGCCAATCTGGATGCAGTCCGCCACCTCCGCCACGAGGTGCGCGCCTTCCTCGTCGAGCGCTTCGGTCACGATGGGCAGCCCTGTTTCACGCCGCGCGAGCGCGAGCAGCTCCAGTCCCTTCTTGCCCATGCCCTGAAACGAGTAGGGAGAGCTGCGCGGCTTGAATGCCCCGCCCCGCAACGCGTTCCCGCCCGCCTCGCGCACCTGTTGGGCCGCCAGCACGATCTGCGCTTCGCTCTCGACGGAGCAGGGGCCCGCGATGATCGGGATGTCCTTGCCGCCGAATACGACGCCAGCGCCGATCGTTACGAGCGTGTTCTCCTGCTTCCACTCCCGCGACACCTGTTTGTAAGGGCGCGAGACGTGGATCACCTCGGCGACGCCGTCGAGCGACTCGAAGCGCGAGCCATCCACGCGTCCGTCGTTGCCGACGAGCCCCACCGTGGTGCGCTGCGCGCCGGGCATCGGGCGCCCCTCGTACCCCATCTCGGTGATGACCTCGACGACACGAGCAATCTGTGCGTCCGTCGCGTCGTTCATCATGACGATCAGCATTCAGCCTTCCTCGATCTCGAACGTATCCCCGTCGCCAGCGAGTGTGACGGGTCCGGCATAGTGGGCTGCGACCGCGGCGACGATGTCCATCCGTTCCACGGGCGGATAGAAGTGCGTGAGTACCAGGTGCTTCGGCAGTGCCGCCGCGGCGAGTGCTCCGCACTGCTCGGGTGTCATGTGCTCGGGGATGGCCATGGCCGAGGGAAGTGAGCATTCGCACAGCAGCACGTCCGCCCCGCGCGCCCATTCCCCGAGCATCGGGTCATAGCCGGTGTCGCCGGTATAGACGACCCGGCGACCGCCTCGCGCGATGGAATATGCCACACTCTCGACCGTATGCGGAACCTTCGTGGCTCCGAGCTGCACCGAATCACCCAGATCGACGACGTCGCCGGGCGCGATCTCGAGCACCGTGATCGTGAAGCCGGGGTCGCGAAGCCAGTGGCCAAAGGTATCCGCCATCCTGTCGAGTAGTGCCACGGTGCCCACGGGTCCGATCACCGTGAGTGGAGCGCTACGACCGGGGAGATCGCCGTACTTCCACGCGAACACCAGCGTGGGAAAATCCGAGACGTGGTCGAGGTGAAAGTGCGTGAACGCGACGTGCGTGATGTCCCGCCACATCATTACCCGCTCGCTGAGGCGATGGGCAATGCCACTGCCGCAATCGAGCAGCAGTCGCACTTCTCCTGCCTCCACAAAATGACCCGCACATACCCGCTGCGGCACCAGCGCGATCGTGCCGGTGCCGAGTGTGCTGAGACGCATCACGCGGCGCCTGCAGGGTGCCCGCTCACGAGACAGCGACAGCCTCGCGCGATGTCGCCGTCCCATTCGTGCCGGACGACGTGCCGCCCTCCGTTGACGGACCCTTCATCCGCACGCTTACCAGCGACGACACGCCCGGCTCCTGCATCGTGACGCCGTAGACGGCGTCGCCCGCTTCAGTGGTCGTGCGCGGGTTGTGCGTGATCACGATGAACTGCGTGCGATCCTTGAACTGGTTCAGCATCCGCACGAACCGGCCGACATTCGCGTCGTCCAGTGGCGCATCCACCTCGTCGAGCAGGCAGAAGGGACTCGGCTTCGTGAGGAAGATGCCGAAGAGCAGCGACAATGCGACGAGTGCACGCTCGCCGCTCGACAGCAAATGGATCCGCTGCGTCTTTTTCCCCTTTGGCGACGCATGGATCTCGATGTCGCAGTCCAGCGGCGCGTCGCGATTCTCGAGCTTCAAGTCGCACTCGCCACCGCCGAACAGCGACATGAAGATCTCGCGGAAGTTCACGCGCACCTGCTCGAACGTCGCCATGAACAGCTCGCGCGCCGTGGCATCGATCTCCTTGATGGCCTGGAGCAACGACGCTCGCGCATCGAACAGGTCGGTGCGCTGCGCCACGAGAAAATCGTGGCGCTTGACGGTTTCATCGTGCTCCTCGATCGCCAGCACGTTCACTGGGCCGAGTTGGTCGAGCTGGCTACGAAGGTCGTCGGCTTCCGTCTTCAAGGCATCGTCGTCGAGGTCCATGGCCGGCACCTCGGCGATCATTTCCTCGAGTGGTCGCTTCCACTCCGTTTCCAGGCGCTCGCGAATTGCGAGGCGGCGACCAGACAATTCCGTGAAGCGCAGCTCCGCATGATGCAGCTCGTCCGCGACTATGGTCGCGTGACGCCGCACCTCATTCAACCGCGCTTCCGTCGACGCCAGCGTCTCGTCGGCGACGCGCACGGCAGACTCCGCATCGGCGAGATGCGTCTCGCCGTCGTTGAGCATGGCGGCGCGCGTTTCCAGGTCGAGCGTCCACACCGCCATCTGCTCGGCGAGTGCGCTGTCCGATCGTGCCAGCTCCCCGAGCTCGACACGAAGTTGGGCGAGCCGCTGCGATGCGGTCGCGACCTCCTGCGACAGTCTCCGCTCACGGTCGATCGCCATCTGCACGCGCGCGCGCGCCTGCGCCTGCTCGACCTGCCACTTCGTGCGAAGCTCGCGTGCTTCCTCCTGTCCATGCTCGGCTTGCGCAGCGCGCTCTCGCGCATCCTTGATCGCCTGCTCGTGTACGCTCGCCTCCGCGAGGAGCGTCTCGGCATCGGCATCGAGCGCACTCCCGCGCTCTCCCAGTTCCGTGCGACGCACGTCAAGCCGCCCTGACAGCGCGGCGGCGTCCAACGCTTCCTTTTCGGCACGCGCCACGCGCCGCGTGAGCTCTGTGTGCTTTTCGGCGGCAGTGCGTGCGTGCTGCTGGGCCAATGAGCCGGCTTCGGTCGCCGCCAGGACGCGCTGCTCGCTCAGCGTCAGTGCCTCACGCATCGCATCTGCCGACTGCGACGCTGCCTGCCGGACCCGTTCGAGGTTTCCGAGCTCGGTGCGCAACTTCGTCAGCTCCGCGCGGCGGCGCAGGGGGCCGGCGCCGACAGCAGTCCCGGGCAGCCACACCGCACCGCGGGCATCGACGAATGCGCTGCCTCCGTCCACCGCATGGACGTAGCCGAGGAGATTGCGGATCCAGCCGCGCGCGGGGTCGGACGCATTGACCAGGCCAGCGAGTGCGCCGGGCAGGGGCTCGTTGGTCGCATCATCAGTCATCGCGTCGACCGGGAGCAGCAGCAGCGGGCCGGGGTTCGCGCTCGCATGCCAGGCACGCACGGCAGTGGCCGCCGCGCTGTCGCGCACGAGCACAGCATGCACCGAATTGCCGAGAAACTTCTCGATCAATACGGCGGATTCCTGGTCGGCCCCGATGAAGTCGGAGAGCGGTCCGAGAATCGCGCCCTCTTCGAACTTCGAACGCTCCTTCAGCAGGCGCGACGCAGCCGGCGCCAGGCCGACGCGATCACGCTCGAGCTGGTCGAGCGCATTCACGCGTCCTTGAAGCGATGTCAGCGCCTCGTCGGCGCGGAACAGCTCCGCGCGCGCCACAGATTCGCGTTCGCGCGCTTCGCGATCGGTCGCGCGCGCGGTCGCGAGCTCCTCCGCGGCTTCTGTCGCCGTGGCCTGTGCGGTCTCCACGGCCGACTGCGATTCCTCCTGCTCGCGTAACGCGAGCGCGAGCACGTCCTCGAGATGCGCATGCTCGTGCGCGAGCGCCTCCATGCGCTGCGTCACCTCGTGCAGCTCGCGCATGGCGCGCTCACGCTCGTGCTCCAGGCGACGCGCGCGGTCCTGCGACTCGCGCAGCTGTCGTTCAGCGCGTTCCACTGCCGCCCGCGCATCCGTCACGAGCCGCCGTACTTCATTCTCCTCTTCCTGGTGCTGCGCCAGCTCCGACTCCGCTTGCCGCAGCTCCTCCTCGAGACGCACGCGTTCCGCAGCCGCGAACTCCTGTTCCGCGGCGATCTGCGTGCCCGTTTCCTCTCCAGCGGACGCCTCGGCCTCCGCGCGTTGCCGCCGCGTACTCGCATTGCGCTGACGCTCTTCGGCCACTGCCATCTCCCCGCGAATCCGCTGCACCTGCTCTCGCTGGCCGTGCACGAGTCGCGAGAGCTCGTTGCGCTGCGCCTCCGCTGCCGCACGCGCGCCGTTGGCCATCTCGCGCGCGACTTCCGCTTCGGCCATGGCTGCTTCCGCAAACGGTAGCTGCTCGCGCAGCTCCGCTACCCGGACTTCAAGGAGCTGGAGCTCTTCGCGCCACGCTTCCATCGAGCGCGCCGCCAGTGACAGCTCGACCGTGAAGCGTCGCAGCATGATTTCGCCATGACGTTCGGCACGCTTTCGCTGGCGTGACAGGCTGCGCACCTGGCTCGAGACTTCGTTGATCAGGTCGTCGAGACGCTGAAGGTCGCCCGTGGTCTCCTCGAGGCGACGCTCGGTGGTGCGGCGACGATCGCGATAGAGGCCGACACCAGCGGCCTCCTCAAAGAGCTCACGGCGCTCATCGGGGCGGTCGGAGAGCAGGGCGTCGATCATCTTGCTCTCGATCACCACTCCCGTGCCGGCGCCCAGCCCCGTGCCGCGCAGCATGTCGGAGATGTCGCGCAGCCTGCACGGCGCGCGGTTCAGGAAGTAGTCGCTGTCGCCCGAACGCGAGAGCCGCCGCGTGATGACGACCTCCTTGAACGGCACGGGCAGGATGCCTTCGTCGTTCGAGAAGTGCAGCGACACCTCCGCCACGTTCACCGCACGCCGCGCCGATGACCCCTGGAAGATCACCTCGTCCATCTTGGCGCCGCGCATCAGGCGCGCACGTTGCTCGCCGAGCACCCAGCGCACCGCGTCCGACACATTGGACTTTCCGCATCCATTCGGTCCCACGACGGCCGTGACGCCAGGCTCGAACACGATCTGCGTGGCGTCGGCGAACGACTTGAATCCGTGCAGCTCCAGCTTGGTCAAGCGCACTAGAAAACTCTCCCGATTCGATAGACGAGCGTCGGTGTCAAACCGGCTTCACGTACGGAAGGCACGGCGAGCGCGGCCTGCTGCGCGCTCTCGTAGGCACCGAAGTAGAGGTTGGCCACGCCATTCGTCTGGCGCAGCGCGTAGACAGGATGGGCGCTTCCCGCGAAGCGTTTCAAGCGTACCGGGACCTCCGCGTCGGGGACGTCCGCCTGCACGAGGAATGCAAAGGGCAGTGACGTGACGCTCCCGAACCCCGGCGCAAGAACTTTGTGATTCCGAAGGTCCGCCAGCAGCGAGTCGGCCGACCCGCGAAGGCGGTACGCGCCGGATACGAGGACGAAAGAGCGCGTTCGGACGTCGATGCCATACGTGCCCACCGGGACGGTCTCGAAGCGCGTGCGAAGATCCAAGATAGCGCCTGATTTTGTTCGCGTCGGCTCGAGAATGACTGCCCATGCCGACGCCGTACTGGAGTCGGTCGCGTTGGCCGGCGTGAGCAATGGGAACGAATCCGTCGCGGAGGACGAGCTCACGAACGGCGTCAGGCTATCCGGGCGCACGGTGTCGGGGGCCGGCACCGCCGGAGATGTCCCCAGCTGTTCGCCAAGCGGCGATGCTTCGGGCTGCGCCGACGCGCGCACCTTCGGCGCGGACGCGAACGGGCGATACGCGAACCATACCGCCGCCCCGATGAACCCCAGGGTCAGCAGCAACCCTGCGGCGCCGGCGAAGAAACGACGCCCGTCGCGGCGTGGATGCTCGCGCGCTGCCTCCACCATGGCGAGCGGCGCGTCGCTGGGGACGCTGGCCACACTGCTGCGGCGCGCCACGCGCAACCACGCGAGCGTTTGCGCGACGGGAACGTCCGCGGGAACCGTATCACCAACGACGACGGCACCATCTGTCGCCAGCACGAGCTCCGCGAGATTCACGGCATCTGCGGGAACCGCGAGAATCAGCAGCGCCCCCACTTCGCGAAATCCCCCGATGAGCCGACGCCAGCGCGGATGCGCCAGCATCGTCTCGTAGTCGATCGACGAGGTGCCGCTCGGGACCACGAACAACTCGCCCGCCTCGGGAACCGCGCGCGCGATCTTGTTCAGCGAGATGCCGAACTCGAAGCTGTCGGAGATCCCGTGCATGTCGTCGCCGCTGACGAGCGATTGCAGCGGCGGCGCTTCGCCGATGAGGTCCGCGATGGCCACGCGTCGCCGACTGGCCTGCGCACGACCAATCCCCAGCGCCACCTCGGCCGTTGCCACGGGATCACTGCCTGTGACGACGATCGTATGGCACGAATCCAGTGTTTCCGACAGCTCCCGGCCGCGTGTGGTCCAGTCGAGCGGATCGGTCACGGACCTCCCTCATAGACCCAGTACGATTGCTTCGACTCCTTCCCGATGCGCTCCGCTTCATCGCGCGTCGGGTAGGGGCCGAGCACCACGCGGTAGATGGCCGCGCCGTCGCGCATGGCCGTCACGACGCGCGCCGACTCGTTCCCCACCTTGATCTGTGCCGCAAGATCACGCGCCTTGTCCCCGATGAGCAGAGCGGCAAAAGACACGGTATAGCCGCTGGGTCGCTTCGCGACGGTATCCCTTGGCAACGGCGCGGTGTGTGTCGAATCGGCGGGCGCGGCGCCCGAATCGATGGGAAGCCGAGTGCTGTCGACCGGCGGCCCGCCAAAATCCACGGGTTTGTCGAGCCGGGCATCCCGCGGCCGGAAGCCCGTCCAGCGGAACGCGTACCAGAAATCCGCCGCGCCTGCGTGCACGCGCGCGGTCGGGCGCAGCGTTTCGGCGTCCACCAGAACGACGTCGGGACCCTGCGCGAGCACGATGCCGCCAAAAGCTCCCACGAACGGGAGGTCCTCGCGCCACGCGGTCGCCACTGTGCCCATGACGCGGTTGGTGCCCAGCGCGATGACGAACGCGCTATCGCTGCCTTCAGGCCGCGCAAGCAGGTAGCGGCCCAGCGGATCCACGCGAAGGTCCTCCGCGTGACGCCCCAGCTCGATCTTGCCGCTGATGGCCTCGCGATACCGGTCGACAATTTCAACCGTGGTGCTGCCCTTCGTGACCACGAACACGCGATCACCGCTGGGGGTCGCCTCGAGCAGCTCGATGTCGTCGCTGAACTCGATGCTGGCGGCGCGCTGCATCGTCTTCGTGCGCACGCCAGTGAGCTCATGTCCGCTGCCGAGATACAGGCGGTCACCCACCTGCGTGCGCAGCGTGCGGTTCACCTTTCCGAGCGAAACCGAGTCGACGATCTTCGTGGCGGGTGGTCGCACGCGCCACACGACGCTACCCTCGGAGCGCTGCGCGAGGACCAAAAGGCTGCCATCTGGCTGCGGAAACACGGCACGCGCGGCGAGCTTGGGCTTCCACTTCCACGGCCCGTTCGGGCCGTACCGCTCGACGCCGCCATCGCCCGCAATGCCGTAGATGTTCGATCCGTCCCAGGACGCGAGTCCGGTGAGTTTCGTCCTGGTGACGGAGCTCGCCGCGCCCTGGCGCAGGTCGATCCTGCCAGGCGCGCCCTTCGCGTCGACGAACGCTATGCTGCCCGCCTCGTCATCGAAGGCCAGCACGCGGACCGGTGCTGGAGCGCCGTCAGCGCTCCACATCACGGTGTCAAGTCGAGGATACGCGTACACCCGCGCCGCGCCCCCGGTGCGAGGAATGCGAAGCACCAGGTGATCGGGGCCACGGGGAACCGTTGCCGATGGCGTCACCTGTGTGGACGGTGTACCTGGTCGGTCGCCGCCTCCACACGCCACGAGCGCGATGCCGAACGCCACGAGCGTCGTTCGCAGGGTCACAGACACACTCCGCCGAGGGGTGGTGTAGGCGGACCCGGTACGGTCAGCCTGAGGCAGCCGCGGTGATCGGCACGACCTGCGCATCCGCCCAGAGACGTTCAATCTGGTAGAAGTTGCGCAGCGTCGGATGAAAAACGTGCACCACGAAATCCACGTAGTCGAGCAACACCCACCGGCCCTGCTGCAAACCCTCGGAATGGTTCGCCATCTGCCCGGCGTCCTTCTTCATGTCCTCCAGCACCGCGTTCCCGAGGGCACGCACGTGCGTATCCGACGTCCCGCTGGCGATGAGGAAATAGTCCGTCATGTCCGACACGCCCTTCAGGCTGAGGAGCACGACATCATTCGCCTTCCTGTCAATCAGAATAGCAGCCGCCCTTTGGACAAGCGCCGCAATATCCGTTTCGGACTGTCTTGGTGCTGTTACTTGCATCATCGCTCAACTCTTGGAACGGCGTACCCGGTACATCGTACCTGGTACCTGGAATGGCATACCCACGGGGAACAGTGGACGCTATGCGTGTCGGAACTGCGTGTAAAACGTCGAACGCTTTGTGATCATGACCTATCGTGCCACGGAGATGGTTCGATCGTTCCCCGTGGGTCGCGGAAGGTCCCGATACATGGTACGCAGTACCAGGTACGCTCGTAACGGATGTTGGTTATTGCTTGATGACCCAGACGCGAATCTCTGGCTTGACGTCCGCGTGGAGCTTCACCGGCACGCGATACACCCCGAGTGCCTTGATCGGGTCGTGCAGGTCGATGAGGCGCTTCTCGATGTTGAAGCCCTGCGCGGCGAGCTGCTCCGCGATGTCGGCTGACGTGACCGAGCCGAACAGCTTGCCTTCCTCGCCGACGCGCGCCGAGAAGGTGAGCTGGACTTCCTCGAGCTTCTTGGCGAGGTCCGAGGCGCCGTCGCGGCGCTCGTTTTCGGCCGCCTCGAGACGCGAGCGCTCGGCGTTGATGCGCTTGAGGTTGCCCGGCGTTGCTTCAAAGGCAAAGCCGCGCGGAAGCAGGTAGTTGCGGGCGTAGCCGTTCTTGACCGTGACGACGTCCCCGGGATGTCCCAGGCTCTCGACCGCCTGCCGCAGAATGATTTCCATGAGTAAGACCCTCTAGTTACGTGGTAGGGCGCGCACGGCGGCGCCAGTCGGCCCAGGTATCGCCCAGGCCGAGTCCGAAGGCGGCAAGCGCCAGGAACACGAACCCGAGCACGGCGACCGCATTGAGCACCGGCCACCAGAGCATGGCGAACCCAACGAACAGCGCTGCGGCAAGCGCACCTGGAGCAAGAAACCAGGAAAGCACGCCGAACCCGCGGATCGCATAGAGCGCACCGAAGAAGACAAGCAGATTGCGACCTGTCCCACCGAGAAAGCCGAGCGCCGGTACGAACACGATGGCCAGACCGGCGATCAACCCCCAGACGAGTTGGTCGTTGAAACGAAAATCCTTCAACGGCCCAAGCGGCGCGCCAAGACGCGTCCGCGAGAGGCGGTGGAACGTTGCCCAGGCCAAGGCGAGGGCCACCAGCGACTCGAGCAACAACAGCGACGGAAACAACCCGACCCCAGTCTGCGCCACGAGCGTCAACTGCTGCTCGAACGCCTCAGGCAACGACCCTACCTGGGGCATTGCCTGAATGACGTCCGGATGATCCTTGATAAACGCCCGCAACATCGACATCGACTCCGTGTTGCGGCGCGTGAACTCCACCGTCACCGCCTCTGATGCCCGCGAGGGCGTCAGGGGACCCCGTGCACTCATCACCAGCACGATGACCATCGCGAGTGACAGCGTGCTCAGGGCGCGCGAGAAGAACGGTCGCTGCGCGCCGAACAGGCAGATCAGCCCGAACGCACCCGCCAGCAGCAAGCTCCACCCACGCACGAGATTGTAGAACGACCCTGGAATCGCCGGCTGGGCAAGCGCCCAGCCAGCGAGACCGACCCAGATGAACGCCAGCAGGAACCGCCCACCGGCCCACCATCCCACCAGGCAGCATGCCGCGAGCGCCGGAAGGAGGAGGAGCAGCGTCTCCTCCACCGGCAACAACGCACGCAGCGGCGGCATGACCGGGATGAAGAGAAACGCCGCGAGCGCGAGGAGGAGTTTCCCCCACCCCCGCTCGGACGGCGCCGGTGCAGCGGCGTCCTGCATGTTATCCCTGCAGACCCCGCGTGTACGGCAACAGCGCCAGATAGCGAGCGCGCTTGATCGCGGTGCTCAGCTGACGCTGATGCCGCGCGCAGACGCCGCTCAGGCGGCTGGGCAGGATCTTCCCATGATCGGTGATGAAGCGGCCGAGCGTCCGCTCGTCCTTGTAGTCCACGAAGCGCACGCGCGTCTCGCAGAACGGGCAAGCCTTGGATGGGCGTCGCATGGTCTACTCCTCGTCGTCGTCGTCGTCTTCGCCACGCTTCTTGGCGAGGGCGAGCTCTTCTTCGGTCATCGGCGGAGCGCCGACTTCATTCTCGAAGATGGTGAGCAGGTACCGGATGACACTCTCGTCGAGCTTGAGCGCACGCTCATACTCGGGAATGCCGGCCGACTCGGCCTCGAAGCGCGCGATGACGTAGTAGCCATTCTCGCGGGGACCGATGGGGTACGCAAGCTGGCGGCGCCCCCAGTGATCGACCTTCATCTCCCCGGACGTGCCGAGGAGCGTGTGGAACTTGTCGAGCTTTTCAGTGACGGCGCTGTCTTCGAGTGTAGAGTCGAAAACATAGACCGCCTCGTATGGACGTGGCATGGCCTGGCAATCCTCCCTTTGGACGGAAATCCAGCCCCCCGCTGGTTTGCCGAAGCGAGAGGAGGGGAAATGTATTTTCGGCGCCCACGGTGGCGTGAGCGAGCCGGCTGTTGGCAGCCCTCAAGGATAGCTCAGGACAGTGCTTGGGTGAAGGGGGTGGTCGTGACGCTATTTTGCGCATCCGCGACATTCCGGGGCCCGTCGTGCCGATACTTCATGCGATGACCACGATGCACGAGCCGACATCGACGCCCTCTGAACACACGATACCCGAAAATTCTGCCGCCGTCTTTGTGATGGACGCCGCGGGAGTCGTTTCGGGTTGGAGTCCCGCGGCCGCGGGTGTCACGGGCTACACTGCGGCCGAGATTGTCGGCTCCGACGTGCACGCGCTGTATCCATCCGAAGAGCAAGCGGAGGGTCACCCGTCCAGCGACCTGACACTGGCGGCTGGCCGCGGTCGCACGGAGCGGCAGGGATGGCTCCAACGCAAGGATGGACAGAAGGTCTGGACGGATACCGCCATCACTGCCCTGCGCAGCGCGGACGGTATGGTGTCGGGGTTCGCCTGTTTCATACGCGATCTCGCCGCACAGAAGGCCGCCGACGCCCGTCGGCGCGCGCGGGGAGAGCGGCTGTCGGCGTTGGCGGTGACGCGCCAGGATGTCGCGGCCTATGGCCTCGAGCTCACCGAGCTGCTGCCCCGCATTGTCGCCCACGCGCGGGAACTCACGGGCGCGGAGGCAGCGATCGTCGAACTGCGCGACGGCGTCGGCGAGCGTGCGCGCGCCTTTGACGGGCTCCGCCATCTCGACGTCGAGCTTGGCGCGGTGCTCATTCCGCAGGGCAATGCAACCGCGGCGGGTACGCCGCGCTGCATCCGCTATGACGACACCACCGAGTCGCCGGAAGTGCTTGGGGATGTCTGCGACCGACTCGGCATCGGCAGCATGCTCGCCATTCCCATCCTCCACGAGCGAGCGACGCTTGGTTGGCTCACGGTCTCGAGCCGCGCCTCACGGGCGTTCAGCGAGCAGCACGCCGCCACGCTCGAACTGATGTCCACGTTGCTGGGTGCGCCGCTCGCGCAGGCGCAGGCGTCGCAGGCGCAGCGCACGCTGCTGGAGGAGCGTGCGACGGCGCGCGCGCACCAGCGTGCGAGCGAGGAACGCTTTCGCGCCGCGATGGATGCGTCGCCCGATGCGCTGTTCATCCTGGGTGCGGTCCGCTCGGAAACTGACACGATCATCGACTTCGTCGTCCTTGACGCGAATCGACGCGGCGAGGAGTTGGGCGAGCTGGCTCATGACGCCTTCACCGGACTGCGTCTCGCTGCGCTCCCCGCCGCCGCTCGGCAGCTCCCCTCCGTCGCGGCCCTGACCGCCGTCATGCGCGCGGGGCAGGGGAAGCTGTATATGCATGAGTCCACCGATGCGTTCGGCGTCGCGCGGCGCACGCAAGCGCAGGTGGTGCCCTTGGCGGATGGCGTCGCGGTGACCGTGCGCGACGCGAGTCCAGGCGGGGCATCCAACCCGGCGCGGACAGCGGAGGGCTGACCTGCGTTGGTCGGCGAGGGGAGGCTTAGCTTGTTGCCGATGATACCGATCGCCACTTCATGGTAACGGGACATGTCGCCGTGGCGTACGCGGCGCGAGCGCGCTGGCCGCGCGCCGAGTTGTTCGCGCTCGTCGTAGCAACGCTGGTGCCCGATCTCGCGGACTTCGTGTTGCCGCAGGGCGATCAGTGTCGCACCACCTGCGAGCTGTACACGCACGCGTTTCCGGCGGTGCTGGTGCTCGCGGCGGCGATGGCTGCAATTTCGTGGGGTGTCTGGCATCGTCGGGTCACCGCCGGTCTCGCGGGTGCGCTCGTGGTGGTGCACGTGCTCTGCGACATGCTGACCGGGTACAAGAAATTCTGGATCGGCGGCCCCGATATGGGGTTGAGCCTGTACGCCCACGCGGGCGCCGACTTTGCGCTCGAAGCCGGAATGATGACCGCTGCGTGGGTGATCCTGCGACGAACGCCGCAGGCGCCGCGTTGGGCGGTGCATCCAATCGCGCTGGTGCTGCTCGTGCTCGTGCAAGCGGCGTTCGATGCCTGGCAGCACGGCGGGTGGCCACACGGCTGGTGATCGCGCTCAATCAAGCGTGATGTCGGCGCGGCATTTGCGATTCTCGGAGTGCATTCGCCCTTTGCCATGGGGTAACCGTCGGCCCCACTCCAGGCTCGAGAGAAAGGAATGCGCACGTATACCCGTAAACGATTTCTTGTGCTCGCCGCGCTCGGTTTGCTCACAGCGGGGTGTGGCTCGTCCACTGAACCTGTCACAGTACCCGCGTTGCCACTCCCCGGCGTTTACGACCTCACAACGTCGCTGACCAATGTTTCCTGGGAAACGCCCGCGCCGGATCCGCCGGACTGCCCAGCAAGTACGCTCTACTGCAGGCACAGCCGGAACTTCAATGGCGGATCGCTGAGCGGCACGGTCACCATCGAGTCGGCCGGCTACAGTGGGCTCCTCGGTGGAGCATTCTGCGACAGGTTTGATACGACATCACCGGGCGGCTGTACGCGCGTATCCGCCACTGCTCCAATCACCTACAGCCAATTGCAGACACCCATGCGGCTGAGCAACGGTACCTACTTCATCTGGATGGGCGGCAAGTCGGCCACCGGAAATTCGGTGCTGATGTTTCCGGCAACCACGATAGCCCGCGACAGTCTTTCGGGTACGCTCTCGTGGTCGTTGGTCGACGGTCGCAGCCCGCCGACCCACTCTGGCACCTTCGTGTTACGTCGGCGCCAATAGGAGATCCTCGCCGCGCGTGGCTACACGTTGAAGCGGAAGAGCAGTACGTCTCCATCTTTTACAACGTACTCTTTTCCCTCTTGTCGCATCAAACCCTTGTCTTTTACGCCCTTCCATCCGGCGTTCGCGATGAAGTCGTCATAGCCGGACGTCTCCGCCTTGATGAACCCGCGCTCGAAGTCGGAGTGAATCACGCCGGCGGCCTGAGGCGCAGTATCGCCGCGATGGATCGTCCACGCACGAACTTCCTGCTCGCCGGCGGTAAAGTAGGTCTGAAGGCCGAGCAGGTGGAATCCGCCCTTGATGAGTCGGTCGAGTCCGGCGCTCTCTAAACCGAGTGTGGCCAGGAATTCCTGCCGGTCTTCCGGAGGAAGCTCGGCGAGCTCACTCTCGATTTTCGCCGAGAATGGAACGACTTCCGCCAATTCACCGCTCGCCTCGATTGCCTTGCGTAAGGCAAGTAGGTGGGGGCCCTCGTCGCCCGAGAGCTCCGCATCTGTAACATTGGCAGCGTAGAGAATCGGCTTGGCCGTGAGCAGCGAGAGCGGCTTGAGCAGCGCGAGTTGTTCCGGGCTGAGCTTCGCCTCCCACAAACCTTTGCCTTCCTTGAGAAACTCGTGTGCCCGCTCCAGCGTCGGCAACTCGGCGAGTGCCTCCTTGTCGCCGGTCTTGGCGGACCGCTTGACGCGGTCGAGACGCTTCTCGACCGTGGAGAGATCGGCCAGCGCGAGCTCGAACTCGATGACTTCGCGGTCGCGCACGGGGTCGACAGAGCCCATCACGTGGAGGATGTCGTCGTCGTCAAAGCAGCGAACGACGTGCACGATGGCATCGGTCTCACGAATGGTCGCGAGGAACTGGTTGCCGAGTCCTTCGCCCTTGCTCGCGCCGGCAACGAGGCCGGCAATATCGACGAACTCCACCGCGGCGTGGACGGTCTTCTGGGGCTTTACGACATCGGCCAGGGCGCCCAGCCGATCGTCGGGCACGTTCACGCGGCCGATGTTCGGATCCTTCGTTGCGAACGGATAGTTCGCGGCGAGCACGCCGGCGCTGGTGAGCGCGTTGAACAGCGTCGACTTGCCGACGTTGGGGAGACCGACGATACCTAGCTTGAGCATTGAAACGAACTTTAGTGCGAGGAAATGATGTCGCTGGGAGCTCGTCACGGGTACACAATGCCGCCATGCGAGACTTTCGGAAACTAATCGCTTGGCAGAAGGCTCATGCGCTTGCGGTCACCGTGCACCAGATCGGGAACGCCTCCAACTTTCGGCCCGCGCCCGGACTGCGCTCGCAGTTGCTGCGCGCAGCGGATTCGGTACCAGCGAATATCGCTGAGGGCGCGGGAAAGGAATCCGAATCCGAGTTCGCGCGCTTTCTCGAGATTGCGCTCGGATCCGCGCGTGAAGTCGACAATCACCTGATGCTCGCCAAGGCGCTTGACTGTGTCGACGGTCGACACTCCGAATCGTTGCTAACCGATGTGGATGAAGTGAAGCGCATCCTCTATTCGCTCTCGCGCGTGGTGCGCCAACGCGCGAGCACGCGCCTGTCGTGAACGGGATCAGGAAACAGGCCTCGGCTGCTCAGGCCTCGGCCCCAGGGGACAGGAACGCAAGGGGGTGTGGCGTATGCGGATCGATGCCCGGACGCCACACCCCCTTGTTCTCCTGTATTCTGGGGCCGAGGCCTGAACACCTGAGGCCTGATCCCCGGTTGGGCTACCGACCCGCTGGAGGAGTCGCACGCGACTGGACGTCCAGCGCCCCCTTCACCCCATCACGCACGAACGCTTCAATCGCCTCCGACATCACTGGAAACAGTCCGCGGAGCGCCTCCGCATCCCGCTTCCCCATCCCACCCAATACGAAGTCGGTGAGCGGCCCACCAGGCGCCCGCTCCGGATCTCCCACTCCGATCCGTAGCCGCGGATAAACCTGCGTCCCG
The DNA here is from genome assembly GCA_030852985.1 of Gemmatimonadota bacterium. Taxonomy (GTDB): domain Bacteria; phylum Gemmatimonadota; class Gemmatimonadetes; order Gemmatimonadales; family Gemmatimonadaceae; genus AG11. Next base: position 50,495 of record JALYVY010000002.1, read on the forward strand.
AGCGCCTGCTGAATCGACTTGAGTCCATTGTGCCCTCCCGCGCCTCCCTCCGCGCGGATGCGCCACGTGCCGGCAGGAATCGCGACGTCATCCGAGATCACGAGCAGGTCGTTCGCCGCCGACCAGAACGGGCGACGCGCGTACTGCACGAGTACGCCGCCCGACAGGTTCATGTAGGTCTGCGGCTTCACCAGTCGCGTCGCTTCCTTCACGCCCGTGAGCTGCCCCTGCACGACCTTCGCCTGGCCGTCCTTCTTCCATCCCTCGAAGTGCCAGCGATCGGCCAGGTAGTCCACGAGCCACCAGCCCACGTTGTGGCGGGTGTGCTCGTACTCCTTCCCCGGATTGCCCAGGCCCACGATCACCTTCATTGGCGCGTTCTCGTCGTCTGAATACAACGACGGCCCCGCCCCGAAAGGGCGGAGCCGTCGTGTGAGTGCTTCGAGGAAAGCGAAGATTACTTCGCTTCCTCGTCTTCCTTCGCCTTGCGGATGAGCTCCGGCTCGGCGACGGTCCCTTCGGCGGCGGCGGCTTCGACCGCAGCGCGCGGCGCGATGACGGCGCAGATCGTGGCATCTTCGTCCGACAACACTTCGACGCCGGCGGGCAGCTTCAGGTCGCGCACGTGGAGCGAGTGACCCATCGCGAGGTGGGTGACGTCGACGTCCACATGGTTCGGGATGTTCGCCGGATCGACGAGCACCTCGATCTTGTGCAGGATCTGCTCGAGCAGCGCTCCGCTGAGGCGCACGCCCTCGGGCACGCCGACAAACACGAGCGGCAGATCGACGGTGACCTTCTCGCCGGCGACGAGCTCCTGGAAGTCGATGTGCATGATCATCTTCTTGAACGGGTGGCGCTGAATCTCACGAATGAGGGTCTTCGTGATTGCGCCGCCGAGTCCGAGCGAGACGACCGTGCTGCTGACGGCGATGGACGACAGGAGCTTGTCCAGATCGCGCGCGACGACGGAGAGCGACTGCGGCTCGCGGCCGTGACCATAAACGATACCCGGAACTCGGCCGGCAGCGCGAAGCTTGCGGGCATATCCCTTACCACGATCAGAGCGCGTCTCCGCGCCGAGTGATGCGTTTGCCATTGTTGTGTTTCAGACGAGCGTTCTTCGACTGCAGCGAACCGCGATGACCGGTGCTACTCTCAGGCGGCTGCGTCCGCCCTACCATGCCGGGGTCGCCTTCGGCGACATTTCGCGGGGTAATCATGAAATATAGCAGGGATAGCTTGGGCCTGAAAGTCCGACGGTCGGAACCTCTGAAAGGATACGGGAGACTGCTAGGGAAAAGGGCGTTCAAATCGCCTTTTTCAAGGCATGGCGCTTGCGACCCATTCAAGCCAATTTATAATTCGATTCCCCGGCCGCGCGGTCTGTGATGACATCATGGCGTGTCTATACTGTTAGCCCTATTCTGGCTTTCGCCTTGCTGGCGTGCTCGTCTTACGATGCGGGCGCGCCGAGCAGAAGCTCGAATTCCGATACCGCGCGGGTGGCCGTATCGGTCTCCATCCTCGCGCCGATGGTCTGGGCGCCTCCGGGCCTGGACGTCACCGTCACTGCGGTGGCGACCGACAGGTCTGGCGTAGTAGTGGCCAACCCGGCGATCACATGGAGCGTCACCGACACCTCGGTGGCGAGGGTCACTACCGCGCCCTCCTCGCCTGCGACAGCGGTTGTTCGAGGAGTCTTGCGAGGCATGACGACGATGATTTACGCGACCCTGCCCAACGGGGTGTCCAGCGCTGCCACGGTACAGGCGCTGCCTGCGATATCGGTCTATGACATGACGGCGCGGCTCACCACCGTTGCGTGGGAAACCGGCGCAGATGATAGGATTGATTGCCCAATAATATCTTACTTTTGCGCGACCAGGCGACCGTTTACCGGTGCCGCCCTGAGCGGGACCGTGTCATACTCGCACCAGGATTACGGCGTGTCCTCGCGGCTCACCGGGTCGTTCTGCAACGCATTTTCCATCGAAGCGCCGAATGGCTGCACAGGTGTCGCAAACATGGTGGACGCTCCCTATGCTGGTAATGGGCATAGCCGCGCCGCTACAGCACCCTTCGATACCGAACTCATCGCGCCCAAAGGACCCTATTCCTGGTCGCCCGGAGACCCATGGAGCGATATCTCATTTACCAACGTTGTTGCGACGGCTGACAGCGTGTATGGGGACATCGTCTGGTATCAATCCTACGGGCGCTTTCCTCCACAGCACGCCGGTACTTTTGTGGCGCGGGAGAGAAGGTAGCGGCCCACACAGCCTCACCGTGTGACTGTCCGGCAGAGCGCGGAACCTGAACAGCGTTCTCGGTTACTCGAACAGCGAGCTGACCGACTGTTCCGCGTGCGTATAGCGGATCGCCTTGCTGAGGAGCTCACCGACCGACAGGATCGTGAGCCGATCGAACCGGCGCTCCGGCGGCAGCAGAATCGTGTCCGTGACGACCAGCTCGACGATCGGCGAATCCGTCAGGCGCTGGATGGCGGGCCCGCTCAACAGCGCATGCGTGGCGCAGGCATACACGCTGTTGGCGCCCAGTCGCATCAGGGCGTTCGCCGCTTCGCAGATCGTGCCGGCGGTGTCGATCATGTCGTCGGCCAGGATGCAATCGCGCCCCTCCACTTCACCAACGACGTTCACCACCTCGCTCACGTTCGCGCGCGGGCGGCGCTTGTCGATGATCGCGAGTGACGCGTCGAGGCGCTTCGCGAAGCCGCGCGCCATCTTCGCGGACCCGACGTCCGGGGCCACGATCACGGTGTCCTTGAGCTGCTTCTTCTTGAAGTGCGCCGTGAGCACCGGCATCGCATACAGGTGATCAACAGGGATGTCGAAAAAGCCCTGTAGCTGGTGCTGGTGAAAATCGATGCCGAGCACGCGATCGGCGCCGGCCTCGGTGATCATGTTCGCCAGCAGCTTCGCACCGATGGCGACGCGCGGCTGGTCCTTGCGGTCCTGTCGCGCGTAGCCGTAGTACGGCAACACGACCGTCACACGAGCCGCGCTCGCCCGCTTCGCCGCGTCGATCAGGAGAAGCATCTCCATGATGTTTTCCGCCGGCGGATTCGTGCTTTGCACGATGAAGACGTCGTTGCCGCGCACGTTCTCGTCGATGCGCACGAAGATCTCTCCATCCGCAAAGCGGGTACAGGTCAGCTTGCACAGCGCAATGCCGAGCTGCTTCGCGATCTCTTCGGCGAGTGGCCGGTTTCCCGTACCCGACAACAGCTTGAACCCGTGCGCCGGAACGGCGAGCCCGTCCATGAATTGCCTTGTAGTTGAGTAGGGCCGGAACTGGAACTGAACACAACGAACTCGATTGCCCCTCTTGGATTCGAACCAAGATTCACGGCTTCAAAGGCCGCTGTCCTGCCATTGAACGAAGGGGCAGCATGACGGGAGCCCAAAAGCTACTCGATCACGGACACCTGCTCAACTCGCGACACGGTGCGAGTGCGAATGTATCTCGTTCCCGCGGCGGACTCGGACGGCAAGGCTTCCGTGGGCGGAGCCGCGGCTGGCGACGTCCAGATGCCGAACACCGTTGACCCGGACCCGCTCATCATCACGACGCTGCAGCCCTGCGCACGGAGGAATTCGTGGTGCTCGTGTAGCTCCGGGTGGCGCTCTTCCACGGGCCATTCGAAAGCGTTCATGTGCAGAGATTTGAGGGCGTCCCAATCGCTGAGATCCGCCGGCCGGAGCACAGTCACGTCCCTGTATCTGCGACCGCCCATTGACGCGAGCGCATCGAGCCATCCGAAAGCCTCGGCCGTGTTTACCGAGAACGGCGGGACGACGAGCAGGGCATCGCGCGCGGGAGGAGGATCGAGCGCCAGCATACGCTCGCCGCGCCCCCACGCGAGGGCATAGGCGCATTCGGTCGCGAGGAAGGGGACGTCGGCACCGAGCTTCGCAGCCAGATCGAGAAGGACGACGGATTCGAGCGACTCGTCATCCATCGCGTTGAGGGCACGCAGAACGGCCGCCGCATCGGCGCTGCCGCCGCCGAGCCCGCCGCCAATCGGAATGCGTTTCGTCAGTTCGATCGCGAACCCACCGCGCATCTCGCTGGCGGCGAAAAAGGCTTCGGCGGCTCGCCACGCGAGGTTTTCCTCCACCGGTCCGATGAGCGCGCGATCCACTTCGCCAGCAACATCCAGCGTGCGAGCGCCCGACGTGCGACGGACGCGAACGGTGTCCGCGAGCTCAATGCGAAGAAAGAGGGTCTCCAACTGGTGGTAGCCGCTCGTTTCGCGCGCGAGGATACGCAGTCGAAGGTTGATCTTCGCCTGAGCCGCAACTTCCACGGCGCGCGCCCCACGCGCGGAGGCACGGGTGTCGTCCGTCACGCCCGTGAAGACGCCGGAGGTGTGGCGCCCTCCTCGACGGTTCCGATCTGCTCGAGCGACAAACCGGCCCGCAGGAAGTACCACGCACCGATCACCGTGATGGGCAGGAACGAAAGAAAGTGGTAACCGATCGCCCAGCTGACGGCGGCGTCGGCACCAACGCCGTACAGCCGCAATCCTTCCTTGCCCAGCAGCTCGAAGACGCCAAAGAACCCTGGCGCCTGTGGCGCGGCCACGCCGATGGCGATCACGCCCTGAAGGAACAACGCTGCGCTGTACGGTGCCTCAATCCCCACTGCCTTGAAGCCGAGCCAGAATGCCAGCGCGTTGAGCAGCCAGTGCAGCATCGTCCACGCAAACACGGTAGCGAAGCGACTCGGCGAACGCAGCACGCTGAGCCCGTGCATGAGCGCAACGAGAGCCGTCCGTCCCTTTTCCTCGAGTCGCGGCGCGATCCGCCGCGCGAGGGCTTCGTACAGCGACAACACCCGCGCCGGAAAGAGCACCATCGCGTACATCGCGCACAGCACGACGATCACGAGGAGCATCCCCTTCACGGCAATGCTCGACATCGAGAAGCCGAACACGTCCGCCCCCGACGGGAACGCGGGATCGAGCATGGCGCCGAACATCAGCAGCAGCAGCACGACCATGTCGAACAGCCGGTCCACCGCGAGAGACGCGAACGCGGCGGGGAAGGACACACGCGGCGCAAAGCGTGAAAGCGCATACGCCCGCGCCGGCTCGCCCGCCCGCGCGGGAGCGACGTTGTTGATCATCACCCCAATGGCCGTGGCGCGCCACAGCGCATCGAAGGGCAGGTTCGGCGCGATGGGGTCGAGGATCGGACGCCAACGACGAGCCCGCGCTGGAACGGTCAGCGTGGCGGCCAAGGCCGACAGCGCAAGCAACGGCAGGTTCGCCTTGCGCATGTTCGCGATGACTTTCGCGAACTCGATGTCCTTGAAGGCGAGGTAGAGCAGTAGGGCGCTCAGAACGATTCCGAGTGCACTTCGCCAGCCGAATTTCATTGCCGCTCAGCCCGCGAGCGCGCGATCGAGCAGGTCGAACAACTCCGCCTGCGCCTCCGGATCGAGCGATCCGCCAGTGCGACGTGATTCCTCCCGAATCTCCACACACCGCTCGATGGCCGCGCGTCCGCGATACAGCAGGGCCTCGATGGGAACAGCCGGCTGTTCCTGCACAACGGTCCGCACGCTCAGTGGCGTGTAGTTCAGGGCGCCGAGGTTCTTGATGCCCGCATCGAGCAGATCGCCGAGCCGCGATGCGGCAGACGTCGCCTGGGTGAGGGCAGCGTTCAACATGGCGCCGGCGAGGTCCGAAACTGCAGGCACGTGCTGGTGTGGTGTCTCCAGCCGCGGCGGAAGCGACGGAGGGGAATGCGTCGGCGCCTGAGGCGCAACGGAGGGCGTTGGCTGCGCCGGCGTCGCGGCACGGGGTGCTGGCGCCTTTAACGCAACCAGGCGATCGATCACCGGCACGGCGGTAAGACCTGGGGACGCCAGCACGGACGCGAATTTGTCGAGCGCGTCGAGCGCGCCGGTGTCGAGGATGACGACGGCCGATTCCTGCTCGTCGATGACGGCTGCTACCTGGCTGTCACCATAGCTCTCTGCGGCGTCCCTGAGCTGGCGCAAGGCGAGCCGAAGCCCCCGCCGCACCCGATCGCGGGCGAGGTCGTCGCGTGCACTCCGGGCGTCGGCGACAAGCCGGCGAAGATGTTCACCGTGCCCGACGACATCCCGCCGAAAACGCTCAGCGGCCGTCGTGGGCGGATTCGCCGCCGACTCCACGACCGTCGCTCCACCGTCGCGGAAAAACAAGTCCGCAATGGGAAGCACGCGATCGACGCCGATCTCCTGCTCGTGCAGCGCATCGAGGGCCGTCGCAAATCGCGCGACGTCCGCGGCAGGCGGTTGCCCCGCGCCGCTGCGAATACCCGCCGCAACGCCGCGAAGCACCGTCGCCGCGGCCGTGAGCAAGGCGATGCGCTCGGCACTGAGGGCGGTGCCGTTGGCCTCGAGCGGCAGTGCGGCCTGTTCGGCGGGTTCGAGCACATCGGCCAGCGTGGGATGATCCTTGATGCTGGCAATGCCCCGCAGCGCGCGAACCCGGCGCAGCACGTTGGCGGCTGCATCCCGATCCGCGGGGCGCGTGGCGACGAGCTCCAATCCGGCGGCAATGTTCGCGGCCTCGGTCGCGAGATAGCTGTCGTGTCCCTGCAAGCTGGCGGACGCCATGGGGGTGTTGCCGCGCGGGGCGCCATAGCGCGACAACTCGGACACGCGCGCTTTTGCCCGGGTGTTCTCGGCATCGCCCCACGTGCGCACCTGGCGCAGGAGCAGCTTTGCATCATCAACGGCGGCCACGACGACGGAACTCAGTTCGGGCTCCCACCGCAGCCCCGTTTCGCGCATGGCACGCCCCACGTGTTCGATGCCGGCCGCGACCTCCGAGAACGACGGAAGCTTCGCCATCGTCGCGCTGCCACGCAGCGCACGCGCGACGCGCTGGAGCTCGTCCGGATTGGGTCCGGACACGCCTCCGGCATCGAGCAATCCGTCGAGCTGCTCGACGTAGTCGCCCGCTTCCAGGATAAAGAAATCGAGGAAACCGACGGGGGTGGGAACCGTCATGCCCGCTCCTGACTGGTGAGCAGTGGTAACAAGCGCTGCGCCACGAAGTTAGAGAGAACCACGCGCCGAGTCCATTGCGGCGCGCAGCTCTTGAATGGCTGTCGTCAGTCCGACGAACACCGCTCGCGCGATCACATGATGGCCAATATTCAGCTCCTCTATCTCCGGAATGGCCGCCACAGGGCCGACATTCGCTGTCGTGAGCCCGTGTCCCGCATGCACCGCCAGCCCGATTGACGCGCCCAGGCGTGCCGCGTCGGCCAGGGCCTGCAGGGTTGACGGATTTTGCGAAGCGTGCGCGTACTGGCCGGTGTGGAGCTCGACGGAATCCGCGCCGAGGTCGCGTGACCGCTGCACGCTGGTGGTGTCGGGATCGATGAACAGGCTCGTACGTATGCCGGCGGCCGACAGTCGCTTTAAGTTGCGAGCGAGCTGCGCGGGATCCGCGTTGACGTTCAGCCCGCCTTCCGTTGTCACTTCTTCGCGTCGCTCGGGTACGATGGTCACCTGGTAGGGGCGGAGCCGCTCCGCCAGCGCAATCATTTCAGCGGTGCCGGCGATTTCGAGATTGAAAACGGTCGTGACGGCGGCCGCAATCGCGTCGATGTCGGCGTCGTTCATGTGCCGGCGGTCTTCGCGAAGGTGGGCGGTGATGCCATCGGCGCCGGCCATCTCGCAGACTTTCACCGCGTCAACGGGCACGGGCTCTTCACCGCGCCGAGCCTGCCGGATGGTCGCCACGTGGTCGATGTTGATGTAGAGGCGCTGCGATATGGTGCTCATGTGCGCTGAGTCACTGGCCGGGATGCGGGAAAGAAGCGAGACTGCTCAGGATGAAACAGACTACAGGAGGACGTGTGAGAAAGCTGCTGCTGCCTGGCCTGATGTTGGCCGGCGCCTGTCAGACCCGGACGATCGAGCAACCCGCCCCGGTTCCTGCGACGCCGCCCGTGGCGAGCGGACCGCGCCCGGCCCTCGAAGCATTTCTCGCCGCCATTCGCGGCGGCGATCTGCAGGCCATCTCTGAAGTATGGGGCGACAAGAACGGGCCCGTGCGAGACTCCAAGGTGTTCGCCCGGGAGGAGATGGAGCAGCGGGAGCTCATCCTCATCCGCTGCTTCAAGCACGACAGTGCGCGCATTCTTGGCGACGCCGCAGCGGCCAATGGCGAGCGTGACTACCAAGTGGAGTTGACGAGGGGAACCACGCGTCGCGTCACTGACTTCTTCCTCACGAAGGCTCCGGACAAGTGGTTTGTCCGCTCCGCGAACATGGAGCCGGTCAAGGATCTCTGCTCCATGAAGTAGCATTCGCGACACCGATCAGAATTCCGTCAGCTCGATCAGCACGCCGGCCGTCGCACTCGGGTGCAGGAAGGCAATGCGCTTTCCCTCTGCTCCAAGTCGGGGCGTCTCGTCGATGAGCCGGATACCGGCGGACCGGCATCGGGCGAGTGTGCGGTCCATGTTGTCGACGGCGAAGCAGATGTGATGAATGCCGGGCCCGCGTTTGGCGACGAACTTGCCGATTGGAGATTCGTCGGAGTGGGCTTGCAGGAGCTCGATCAGGGATTCACCAGCACCGAGTCCGGCAATGCGGGCGCCGTCGGCATCGTCGAGGGGGATGTCGGGAAGCTCGAGGATGTCGCGGTAGAAGGGCAGGATGGCGTCGAGGTCGGTGACGGCCACGCCGACGTGAGCGATGCGGGTGGGGCGGGGAGCGGTGGGAGTCATTTCGAGGGCGCTGGTGTGGGTGCGCTGGCGCTGAATATTAATTCTGGGGCGGCCCGAGAACGGCTGCCGGGAGACGACGAGCGGTGTCGAATGCACAGGCGGTAACGGACGCGGATTTCGAGGAGAAGGTCGAGAAGGGCGCAGGACTCACCATCGTGGACTTCTGGGCCACCTGGTGCGGACCGTGCCGGATGATCGCCCCCATTCTCGACCAGCTCGCGTCCGAGTACGCGGACAAGGGGGTTACGGTGACGAAGCTCGACGTCGACGCCAACATCAAGACGGCGACGCGCTTCAATGTGCGGTCCATCCCGATGCTGCTGTTCTTCAAGGACGGAAAGGTCGTTGACCAGATCGTGGGTGCCGTCCCGCGGCCGGCGATCGAGGACAAGTTGAAGCGTCACGTAGCGGCTCCAGCCGCCTGACGTCCGCCACTTCCCGTTGCACGTGCGGTGGCGTGGCACCACATTGGGCCGGAACGACTGTCGTCGTCCCGGCCCTTTTTTTCCGCTCTGATGCCCGCCACCGTCGCAGGCCTGCGCTATCCCTACACGCGGGTTCTCCTGCCGAGGACGCGGCTGGCTTACGTCCACCTGAAGAACCTGTTGACCGACGCCAAGCGCGAGCGGGGAGCGCGGGTGTCCGGGTACGTGGCGATCTGGTTGCCGGAAGAATTTCTCGTGCTGTATCTCCAGCAGGGTGAGCTCATCAACGCCTGCTCCCACGACGGAAAGCACTTTCACGCAGTCGCGATCGGCGCGGCGGTGGAAAAGGTGCCGTCGGAGCCGGAGTACGGGGAGATCTGCTTTTGTGAAGCGCAACCCGAACAGCTGGCGTGCATGTACGCCTCGCAGACGGAACCGGCGCTCACCTGGCCGCCGGAGCTGCGCACGAGCGACCCGAAATCGTTGTTCCCATACCTCATCGCGAGCATGTTTGACGGTCTCGTGGAGCTCGCGGTCGAGGGGGAAGTGAACTTCCTGTTGTTCAAGCATGGGGTTGTGCACACGGCCTACCTATCTGGCCCGAACGAAGGGACGCTCGTGGAGCGCGTGAGCCGGCTGTTCGCGCGCGACCGTCGCGCGCTGCACATGGGCGTGCGGCATTGGGCGCAACCGGCCGCGCTGCCGCACCAAGCCGCCACGGGACTCGTGCAGGCATACCGTGACCTCACGACGTCGCTCGTTCTGCGGCTCGTGGCCGACGGACGTGAGAGCGCGCCTGCAATCGCCGAGCACGCCAGGAGCACTCTGGTAGAAGCTCATCCGGCGCTGGAAGGGTTCTCGTTCAATGGCCGTCCCACGAAAGCGGTGGTCGCCGACGCAACTGCGCTCACGGACGCCATTGCCGCCCTCATCAACGAAGTGTTGTGGACCGCGGTGGACCAGGAGAGTGCCACGCCCGAGCAGATGCTGCGTGAGCTCACCCACGAGCGTCGTCACCTCTTTACGTCGGCGGGGTTGTTCGAGCGACTGTCGTGGAAGTTGGCGTGACGCCTGGCGGGTCCGGCACGTTGTACGTCGTCAGCACCCCCATTGGAAACATGGGGGATTTTTCTTTCCGTGCGGTCGAGGTACTGACTGCGGTTGCCGTCGTGCTGGCTGAAGACACGCGGCATTCTCGGCATCTCTTCGATCGATACGAGATCAAGACGCAGCTCATCGCCTATCACGAGCACAACGAAGCGAAGACCACGCCTTGGCTCATCGAGCGGTTGATGCGTGGTGAATCAATGGCGCTGATCTCGGACGCAGGCACTCCGCTCCTGTCGGATCCAGGCGGTCGGTTGGTGCGCGCGGCCGTCGACGCGAGCGTGCCCGTAACGTCCGTACCGGGCGCGTCGGCTCTCCTGGCGGCGCTGGTCGCGTCAGGACTGGAGCTCGACCGATTCACCTTCTTCGGATTCCTGCCGAGGAAAGGGGGGGAGCGGCGTGAGACGGTGTCTGAAATCGTGGGCCTCCGTCACGCTGCCGTGGTGTACGAGGCTCCATCCCGGGTGGCGGATACGCTGTCCAGCCTGGCGGAAGCCGGCGCGGGCGATCGCGCTGCCGTCGTCGCCCGGGAGTTGACGAAGCAATTCGAGGAGATGAAACGGGGAACGGTGTCCGCACTTGCGGCGTACTACCTCGATGCACCGCCACGCGGAGAAGTTGTGATAATCGTTTCGGGGGGTTCTGCACCGGCCGGTGCGAGCGAGGACACGCTGAGGACGCGTGTAGTGGAGTTGCGCGCGGAAGGGTTCACGGCGCGCGACATTACCGCCGCGCTGGTGTCGGAGCTTGGCGTGCCACGAAACGTCGCCTATCGGATGGCGCACGAGTGAGAATCCGTTTTGCGCTGCTGATCGTGGCGTTGCTGCCACTCACTGGCGCGCGGCCCGCGCCGCGCCTCACCATTGCTCGCCTGCAGTACGACGGAGGGGGCGATTGGTACGCCAATCCGTCGAGCCTGCCGAACCTGCTCGCTGCGATTCGCGAGCGTACGTCGCTGCCGGTGGAGAAGGTCGAGGCGCGCGTGACGCTGATGGACGACAAGCTGTGGGATTATCCGTTCCTGCACCTGACCGGGCATGGGAATATCAAGCTCTCTGACGCGGAGGTGGTGCGCCTGCGCGAGTACCTCCTGCGCGGTGGCTTCCTCCACGCCGACGACAACTACGGGCTCGACGAAAGCTTCCGTCGCGAGATCAAGCGCGTGTTTCCAGATCGCGAGCTCGTGGACGTACCGCTGTCACACCCGATCTATCATGCGGTGTACGACTTTCCGAAGGGCGTGCCGAAGATCCACGAGCACGACGGGAAGCCCGCGCGCGGCTTCGGCATCTTTCTCGGCGATCGCCTCGCGGTGTACTACACGTACTCGAGTGACCTCGGGAATGGATGGGAAGATCCGGAGACGTATCATGACCCGCCCGCGTTGCACGAGGCCGCGCTTCGGATGGGCGTGAACCTCTTTGTGTACGCGGTCACGAGCCGTCCCCTGCCATGACGATCCGCACCCTCGTAGAGCTGGAGCGGCGGTACCTACGCCGGGCGGAGGTAGCGGCCGGTGCGTTGCTCGCCGTCGCGATTGCGGCCGTGATGGTGGCGATCGGCTCTGTGCTCCTCGCCCGCGCCCGGTGGCTGTCGCTGCCGCGCGGGGTGCCGGTGGTCGTCTGGATACTCATTGTCGTCGCTGTTGCGGCCCTCGCGCTGCGCACGCGCTACCGGCTCCTGCGTCGCGCGTCGCGTGGCGATGTCGCCGAGGCGATCGAGCGGGAGCAGGGCATTCGCCGTGGTGCGCTGATCGGCGCACTGGAGTTGGAAGGGCAGGGCGCGCTCGCTGAGCGTGCGGCGCGCAGTGTGCGCGGGTCGCTTCCGGCCGATGCGCCACTTGCTCCCGCGATGCGGCGCGCCAGTTCGCGTCGGACCATGACGGGTGCGGCTGCTGCGGCCGCAGGTGTGCTGATGCTGTTGACGGCGTCGCCGCTGTTTGGCGATGGACTTCGCGCGGTCCTCCGCCCGATTGACGCGTGGAGGGGCACGCTGCTCGACAAACCGGCCATCATCGGCGCGCCGCAGGAGCTCCTCCGCGGCTCGCCGCTGCATGTCAGCGTGCGCGCACCAGGCCGCAGGGTGGTGTACCTCGACGTCCGACAGACGGGTGATGCGTGGCGCACCGATACGCTGCAGATCAATCCGGCGACCGGTACCGCCCCGTGGTCGATGGAAACGCTGCGGACCGACGTGCGACTCACCGTGTCCGACGGTCGGTCCACATCGGACAGCGTGGTGATCCGCGCCGCGGACAGGCCATTCGTCGGTGCGGTGACGCTGCGCGTGCACTATCCGGCGTATCTGTCGCGGACGGACGAATCGCTTCCCGTTGGCGAGCCGCTGCACATTCCGCGAGGCAGCACACTCTCGATCGCCGGTCGTGCGTCCGTGCCGCTGTCTGATGTGGCGCTCGTCTCGCCTGATGGAGCGCGTTTCGGACTGACCGCGATCGGACAGACCTTTAGTGGTCGACTGGTGGCGGATCACTCCGAACAGCTGCATTGGGCCGCGCGCGGGCCTGGTGGACTCGTGCCCGATCTTCCCGAGCCGCTCGACATCGTCGTCGTCGCGGACTCCGCGCCGCATGTCGTCATCGCTGATCCGAGTGCGGACACGCTGCTCGTTTCCGATGCCACGGTACCGTTGGCGATCCAGGTTTCCGATGATCACGGCATCGCGTCCGTCGCGCTGCGCGTAATGCGTGCAGGTGCGCGGGACGCCGCGCCAATGGTTCGCGCGTTGGCGGGTTCCGTCGGCACAGCCTGGTCTGGGGCGAGTAGCGTCGACATCGCCAGCCTGCATCTCGCACCCGGCGACGCCGTCACGCTGCGCGCCGAGGCCGTCGATGCATCGCCGTGGTCGCAGCGGGGCGTGAGTCGCGAAGTTGTCCTCCGTCGTGCGACCGGCGAAGAACAGCGCACAGCCGCCAGGGCGCTCGGCGACTCCGCCGTGAAGGAAGCCCAGGCAGCGGCGAAGGACCAGAAGGCGCTCGCACAGCGCACCGATGAAGCAGCGCACGCGCAGAGTCGTGCTGGCGCGGCGAAGGACGGCGCCGGCGCGGACAAGAAGAACCCGATGAACTTCGAGTCGGCGGAGAAGGCACGGGCGCTCTCGCAGGAACAGCGTGCGATGACGGAACGCGTGGAGAAGCTCCGGCAGGCCACCCAACAGCTAGAGCAGCAGCTCAAGGCCGCGGGCGCACTCGATACGTCGCTGGCGCGTCAACTCGGCGAAGCCCAGGCGCTGCTTCGGCAGGCGCTCACGCCGCAGATGCTGGCGCAGATGCAGAAGCTGGAAAGTGCGTCACAGCAGATGAACGGCGAGCAGTCGCGCGACGCGCTGCGCGATCTGGCGCAGATGCAGCAGAAGATGCGCGAGCAACTAGAGCGCAGTGCGGAGATGCTGAAGCGTGCCGCACACGAAGGTGCGATGCAGACACTCGGCGATGAGGCGAAGGAGCTGGCGCAGAAGGAGCGCGCGTTGGCAGATTCGCTCAATCGGCAAGAGGGCGCGAAATCGAGCGACGCGAAGCAGGCGAAGGACCTGGCGAACCGCTCAGAGCGATTGAAGCAGGCCATGGACGACTTGAAGGCGCGTCTCGCGAAGGATCGGGCGGATGCGGGTGCGTCGAAAACGGAGGACGCGGGGAAGCACGCCGAAAAGTCCGAGGACGCGCTGCAGCGGCTGGCTGAACAGATCAAGGCGGGCGACAAGCCGGACGAGAGCAAGGCTCCCACCGGTGAGAAGAAGGCGGGTGGAGAGAACAAGAGTGGCGAGTCGAAGGCGGGTGGCGAAGCGAAGGCTGGCGAATCAAAGGCAGGCGGCGAGCCAAAGGCTGGAGGCGAGAAGGACGCCCAGGGCAAGGCGGGTGGAGACTCCAAGTCCGCCGCCGGAAAGTCTGGCGAGAGCAAGCCGGGCGCGGGCCAGAAGGGCGGACAGGCCGGCGCGAAGGCCGCCGGCGATGCCGCGAGCGAGATGGACCAGGCCGCGAAGTCGATGCAGGACGCGCGAAGCGAGCAGGTAAAGGAATGGAAGCAGGAGCTCACGAGTGAGCTCGACCAGTCCGTGCAGGAGATGATGCAGCTCGCGCGCGAAGAGCGGTCGCTCGAGCAGAAGGCTCGCAACGGATCGTCGGCCGACGACCGCCGCAGTGCCCAAAGCGCTGTGGAGCAGGGGGTCGACAAGGCGAGCGAGCGCCTGCAGGGCGCTGGCAAGAAGAGCGCGCTGCTCTCCGGCGGCACGCAGCGCGCCATGTCCGAGGCGAAGAACAAGGTGTCGCAGGCCACCGAGAGCGTGACACAGCCGAACAGCGGCGCGCAGAAGCAGGCGAACGCGCTGGGTGAGGCGGCCGACGCACTGACGAAGGCAGCCGCGTCGCTCGCGCGCGATCGTGAAAAGGCGAACAACTCGAACAGCGCGTCGGGGCTCGAGGAGATGATCAAGCAGATGCAGGAGATGGCGCAGAAGCAGGGCCAGATCAACGGACAGGCGCAGAGCCTGTTCAACCTGCCGAACGGCCAGAACAGCGCGGCGGGGCAATCGCTGGCGCGACAGCTGGCCCGTGAGCAGCGCCAGCTTTCCGAGCAGCTGGAGGACGCGAGCGATGCCGCGGGTGGTGATCGCGCGGCGAAGCTCGCGCAGGAAGCGCGTCAACTCGCCGAGGCGCTCGACAACGGTCGTCTCGACGGGAGTACGATGGCGCGGCAGCAGCAGCTCTTTCGCCGGCTGCTCGACGCGGGCAAGTCGCTGGAGAAGGAAGAGCGTGACGATTCCGGAAAGCGCGAGGCGAAGTCTGCCACGGGCGGTGACGTCTTTGGTCCGGGAGCGAAAGTGGATGCCAGGGCCGCGGTGAAATTCCGTCCGCCTGCGTGGCAGGAGCTTCGGTCACTCTCCGCCGACGAGCGCCGCGCCATTCTCGACTACTTCACCCGCCTCAACAGCGCGCCCTCGGCGACGCCCTGAGCTGATGTCGCGCACCACACGGCTCCTGTTGTTGCTCCTCGTCGCGCTCGGATGGCCGCGCGCGGCGGTGCGTGCGCAGCAGGAGGAGCGGCCCGACGTGATGCGCGCATTGGAACTGGAGAACGACGGAAAGTACAAGGAGGCCGCGGTGCTGTTCCGCGCCGCGGTGCATGACGCGCCAACGCCGAACTCCGTGCTTGGCCTCGAGCGCGTATATGCGGAACTGGGCAAGAGCGATTCATTGCTCGCTCCACTCGACACCATCATCGCCCAGAATCCGCGGGAGCCCACCTATCGCACGGTGCAGCTGCGGACGTTCCAGATGTTGCGCCGCGACGATCGTCTGCGCGGCGCCTTCGAGCAGTGGGTCAGGGCCATGCCGCGCGACGCGCAGCCGTATCGGGAATATGCGCGCATCCTCATCGAGCTCGGTCGACCGGCGGCGGCGGACAGCATCGTGACGCGCGGACGCGCGGCGTTGGGCAGCCTGCGCGACCTCGAGTACGAGAATGCGCAATTGCGCGCGGCGCTTGGACAATGGGTGGCCAGTGCAGTCTCATGGCGAAGGGCGCTCGCCGATGCGCCCCATCTCGCCATCGCGGGCGCCTATGCGTTGGCGCCCGCG
>JALYVY010000374.1 GCA_030852985.1 Gemmatimonadota bacterium
CCGAGTCGGGCGACAAAGCGACAGCGGATGTGGAATCACCGAGTGTAAAGTCCTGGCGCGTGATTCCCCGTGAAGGGATGGCGACCTCGATCACGCCAGACTGACGACCTGGCGCCTCCACGCTGGCCAAGACCGTGTCTGCACCCGGAACACCGCAGATGCGATAATCGCCATTTTCGCCGGTCGCTACGGGGACGCGGCGTTGCTGCGTGACGATTCCGCGTGAATCGATAAAAAGTTCCAACCAGGAGACGATCACCTTGGCTCCTTTAACTGGCGCTCCGCTTTCCGCGCCGCGAACCGATCCCGCGACGGCACCGGCCGAATCTCCCGCCGGCCGCGCGGGACAGAGCGCACGCATCATAGCGACGGGTCCCGGTATCACGAGCGCAAGTACATTATCGTTGCCCGCACGGATCCGCGCGGCCTGGAGTGGCGGCTCGATCCCGAGTGCATCAAGGGCGGCGTGGAAGAAACCCGCAGCGTAATCGCCGGGCCGCACCGAGTCGATTCGAAAGCGGCCCAGCGAATCCGCGCGCACGGTGTAGGCTCGGGATCTGTCCTTGAGCTCAACGAGTTGCACATCGGCACCCGCGAGAGGCGCGTGCGCGACGCTGTCGTAAACGGTTCCAGTGACTGTGGCCGTCGCGCCCGTGTCGGCGCGCTCGGATGCGGCGATCTCGCGACCCCTGAGCGCACCCGGGCCGGGCCAGCCCTCGGCGATCAACGACCGCGCCAGCACCGGCCCGGCGAGCAGGAGTGTCATGCCGGCAGCCGCGAGCCACAGGCGCCAGGCGTGCTTGGTGAGAGAAACGCAACTGAGTCGCATATCAATCGTGTCGAGGCCGTTGACAGATGTAGCGCCAGGAAGGGTGATCCGTTCCTCCGCCCGTCGGCGAGAAGATACACGGAATTATGGAACGCGCGCAGTCTTTTCGTGCGTCCGACC
This sequence comes from Gemmatimonadota bacterium, assembly GCA_030852985.1. Classification (GTDB taxonomy): domain Bacteria; phylum Gemmatimonadota; class Gemmatimonadetes; order Gemmatimonadales; family Gemmatimonadaceae; genus AG11. The sequence goes on from JALYVY010000374.1 coordinate 950, forward strand.
GTCAAGAGTGGTCATGGCGCCGCATATATTTCGAATTCATGGCCGACGCATCGCTCACCGCTCTCTACCAGGACATCATCCTGGATCATTACCGGCGCCCCCGGAACAAGGGGACACTGGAGGATGCGAGCGTATCCGTACCCATGCGCAATCCGCTGTGCGGTGACGAGATCACACTCGAGCTGCGCATGGACGGAGACTCGGTGGCCGACGTTCGTTTTACCGGCCGCGGCTGCTCAATATCCCAGGCATCAACCAGCATGATGACCGAAATGGTCAAGGGACGAAACGCCGGAGAAATCGCGCGGATCGGAAAGCAGTTCCGCGCCATGGTGATGGGTGATGCCGAGGCGGCGAACGACGAATCACTTGGGAAGGCGCGCGCGCTCGCCGGTGTCTCACGATTCCCTGCCAGGGTGAAGTGCGCGTTGTTGGCGTGGAACGCACTCGAGCGTGGCATCGCCGTCGCTGGCGACAGGCCGCAATCGTCCCCGGAGCAGGAGAAGGGCTGATGTATGCGATAGCGATTATTCGCTACCGTCGTCCGCTGGACGAGGTGCTTGGAGTACTCGAGGCGCATCGCGCGTACTTGCGGACTCTTTACGACGCCGGAACATTGCTTGCTTCAGGACCTTTGGATCCGCGCAATGGTGGCGCACTGCTGCTTCGAGTCCCGGACGATGCGGTGTGGGCGACGCTGGACGCGGTGCGTGACAACGATCCGTACGTGAAGAACGGCATGGCTCAGTACGAGATCCTGCCGTGGGTACCGTCCACTGGTCTGGAGAAGCTCGAACAACTCTAGAGATGTAGCGATGCGACACGCTGCGACCCTGCTCGGCGTCTGTTGTTTTTTCATTCACGAGTGCGCTCTCGGTCAGGAGTCGCACGGGGACTCCGCACGAACTCTCGCCGCCGCCCACGGTGCGCAGGCTCACTTCGAGCGGGTACGCCGCCATTTCTCGCCACTGAGTGCCGAAGGCCCGCCGCCATGCGACGTGAAGATCGGACGCATGTGCTACTGGAACGACGCCGGTACCGAGACGCCACCGCGAGAGCCGCGCAGCATAACGAGAGCGCGATTGGAGTTGATCGCCACTCTCGACATGCTGAGCCGGCGCGCCCCGAAAGATGACTGGATAAACGGCGAGCGCGTGCGCTACATGATTCAGGCCGGCCAGGATTCAGCGGCCGTGGCCGCCGCGCGAGGATGCGCTCCACTGCGATGGCGCTGCCGGGTTGTGCTTGCCTACGCATTCCATGCATCGCAACGATTCGGCGACGCCGCGGCGGAGTTCGACAGTGCGCTCGCCGAGATGTCATCCGCCGAGCGGTGCAGGTGGAACGATATTTCGCTATTGCTCGACGACGACGAAAGCGCTCCGTACGACCGTATGCCGTGCGGCCAGCGTGATTCGGTGGAGCGGCACTTCTGGGAGCTGGCTCAACCGTCATTCGCCGTCACGGGCAACGACCGGAGAACGGAACATTTCTCTAGGGTGCTGCTCGCCGACCTTTCGGCAGACGGGGAAAATCCATACGGTCTGGGATGGGGGCCCGACCTTCGCGAAATTCTGATCCGGTATGGCGAGCCGCTCTGGTATACGATCCCGTGGGAAGCGTTCGTCGCCGAGCCATCAACGCCGACGGGGCACGACCGGAGCCCGAGCTTTCACTTCGCACCGGACCTGTCCGGTGGCGCGGCCCACTGGGACCTGTATGCTCATACCGCGAGAGAACGGTACGCGCCAGCCTACATGGATACCATCACAAATCTCGCGGTTCAGTTCGCAATGGTGAAGCGCGGTGATTCCGCCCTGGTCGTCGCGGTCTACGGTGGCGGCATGGATGGCACGGCGGTGCTCGGAATTGCGGGAGCCGGCACGGATTCCGGCGCAACCGAACGGACGTTGAATCACGTTCGCCGCGCGCGGGCGCCATGGAAAGCGGAACTTGTAGCGATGGAGGTTCTGGGTACTCAGAGCAGAGTGGACGCCCGGGCGCGCGAATGGCTGCGACCGCCCTCGCACGCAGAAGGTGCGCCCGAGCTATCCACGCTTCTGCTGTTCGATCCGGATTCGACGTCGGACGTCCGCTCCCTGAACGACGCTCTGGCTTGTGCACTGTCGTCGAACGAACTGCGCGGCCGCCGCCGCCTTGGGCTGTAC
>JALYVY010000040.1 GCA_030852985.1 Gemmatimonadota bacterium
GTGTCCTGGTGGTGGTGGACGACCCGCTTCTCGCTACTTCGCCCCGTAGGGATACCGGAAGGCATAGTCGCCCGATCCCATCACGACGAGCACCGCCTTCCCGTCCTGACTGGCGGATTGCACCCCCGGAGCCGTTGCGACCGGCTGTCCGCCTTCCATCACTTGCGCGAGCGTCGCATCCGGCAGCAGGACAGTAGCGCTCGTATTGGCGGGAATGCGGACGATCACCTGAATCGCCCCCGCATCGATCTTCCAACCACTCACCGCACTGCCGTACTGCGTCATCAACTCGGCGCGTGCGTTCGTGAGGCCTCCGCCCGGCATGGGATGAATGACGACATGCCTGTATCCCGGCGCGTTTTCATCGAGGTCCAGTCCAGCCACCGTCCGCACCATCCAGTCGCCAATGGCGCCGTACGCGTAGTGGTTGAACGAGTTCATGCTGGTCTCCTGGAACGAGCCATCAGGCTTCTCACCGTCCCATCGCTCCCAGATCGTCGTTGCACCCTGCGTAATCGGATACAACCACGACGGATACTTCCTGTTCAGCAGCAGTCGATACGCTTCCGTGAGATGTCCGGTCTGCGTCAGCGCATCCGTGATGTAGGGCGTGCCGAGGAAGCCCGTTGTCAGGTGACCGAAGCTGCGGACGTCCTTCGCGAGGCGATCACCCGCCTCGGCGCGCTCGCCTTCCGGCAGCAGGTTGAACCGGAGCGCGAGTGAATAGGCGGTCTGCGTGTTGGAGCTGAGTCGGCCCGAGGCCGTCGTGAACTCCTTGTTCCATGCGGTCTTGATGCGCTCGAAGAGGTCGCGATATTGCCGCGCGTCGTCCGTCTTGCCGAGTGCGGCCGCTGAACGCGCGAGGAGATCGGTGGAGTGGGCAAAGAAGGCGGTCGCGATGAGGTCCTTGTCCGTCGTGGCGCCGGGATAGTCGGCGCGCACTGTGGCGAATGCGAGCCAGTCGCCGTAGTGCGCACCGGTGTTCCAGAGCAGCGCATCGCCCGCGACCTTGTGTTGATATTCGACGTAGCGCTTCATGCTCGGGTACTGTCGCTCCAGGAGCCGCATGTCCCCGTAGGCGAGGTACATGGTCCACGGAATGATGACGCCCGCGTCGCCCCAACCGGCAGAACTGGTGGCGTTGGGTTGGCCGCGAGTAAGGACGTCCGGAATCACGTCGGGGAATGATCCAATGGGACGTTGATCCGCGATCGCGTCACCGAGCCAGTTCGTGAAGAATCCGGCGACGTCGAAGTTGAAGGCCGCGGTGCGTGCAAAGACCTGCGCGTCGCCGGTCCAGCCGAGTCGCTCGTCGCGCTGCGGGCAGTCAGTGGGGACACCGACGAAGTTGCCCTTCTGTCCCCATACGATGTTGTGATAGAGCTGGTTGAGCATGGCGTCGGAGGTCTCGAATTGCCCGGTGCGCGGCATGTCCGAGTGGACGACAATCCCGGTGAGGGCCGCGGGCGTGACGGTGCCCGGGAAGCCCTCGATCTTTACGTAGCGAAAGCCGTGGAAGGTGAAGTGGGGCTCGAAGACCTCTTCGCCTCCGCCCTTCAGCGTGTACGTGTCCGTCTGCTTGGCCGTGCGAAGATTGGCCGTGTAGAAATTGCCGGCCTTGTCGAGCACCTCGGCGTGGTGAAGCCTGATGGTGGTGCCGGACGGACCCGTCGCGCGCAGTCGCACCCATCCGACCATGTTCTGGCCCATGTCCGCGACAATCTCCCCCGCAGGCGTGCGGATGATCTTGATCGGCACGAGCTCCTCGATGCGGCGAATGGGCGGGCCCGCGGGCGAGATGAGGATGTCCTTTGCATGTTCGATCGTCTTTACAGGTACCCAGTTCGCATCGGCGAATCCTGCGTCGGTCCAACCTTTACGTTCAAGCCGGGCATCGTAGGTTTCGCCGTTGTAGATGTCGGAGTCGAGAATCGGGCCGGTCGAGGCCTTCCATGAGCCGTCCGTGCCTATGACCTGCTGGTGGCCGTCCGCATACGTCACCACAACCTGCGCGAGGAGCGCCACCTGCTTGCCGTAAGTATTGCGCCGCGTCTCCCATGCGAGGCGGCCGCGATACCAGCCATCGCCCAGTGTGACGCCGACGGCGTTGCGTCCGCGTTTCACGAGGTCGGTGACGTCGTAGCTCTGGTATTCGAGGCGCTTGTCATAGCTCGTCCACCCGGGAGCGAGCATCTGGTCCCCCACCCGACGACCATTGATCTGCATCTCGTAGAGCCCGAGCGCGGTGACGTAGGCGCGTGCAGAGGCAATGGTGCCGGCGTCGAGCGCGAATTCCTTGCGGAGGATCGGCGCGGCATTCGAGCGAGTGGTGTCCTCGCTGGTGCTCGGCGAGATCCAGCTGGCCGACCACCCAGCGGAGGATATGAGCCCAGTCTCCCAGAAGGCGGGCATCGACCAGTCGGACGCAGTGCCGCGGTCGTCCCACGAACGAACCTGCCAGTAGTAGCGCGTGCCGGGCTTCAGGGCGGGGCCGGCGTAGGGGCGGTTGACGCTTTCGTTGGTGGTGACCTTGCCCGAGGTCCAGGCCGGCTTGGGGAGCGCGGCTTCAGTCGGCGCAACGCGAATTTCGTATGCCGTCTGCATGGTGCCGCGGCGCTCGGCATGAAGGATCCAGCTCAAGCGTGGAGAAGGCTCGTCCAGGCCAATGGGGTTCTTCGCGTACTCGGTGCGCAGGTTCTCGACATGGAAGGATTGCGCGGAGCCCATGGTGGACAGCAGCAGGCCAGAGAGGCCGACAAGCGCGCAGTGGGTAGTGCGAAAATGTAAACGCATGGTGGGCGGTGGTGTGCTCGTGAGCCGGTGGCGCGGGGCCTGCATCACGCGAACATCGGCGGTGGGGCGGGAGTGGTCAAGCAGCCTGCCTTGCGCTGTACCTGGCCTCTTGCTGCCGGATCGTACTTCTTCGCGTTCGCATACCCACACCACAAGACCGACAATGAGCACTCGCACCCGATGGTCCCGCCGCATCGCGCTGGTCGTGGCATTCACCGGCCTGGCAGTTCCAGCGCACGCACAGAAGGAATGGTCCGGTCGCCTGCTCGGCGCCAACGAGAATCCGGCCAACGCGTCCGCGGCGTACGGGTGGGCGGACGTCGTCCTCACCGGCAACATCCTCACGGTGAACGAAACGTGGCAGGGCCTCACGGGGGGAAACGCTGCCGCCGCGCACATCCACTGCTGTGTGGCGCCGGGCAGCAACGTCGGCGTGGCGATTCCATTCACAGGTTTCCCGAACACCGCGTCTGGCACCTATTTCGGCACCTTCGACCTCACCAACCTAGCCGTTTACACCGCGACGTTCGTGGCGAACTTCGGCGGGGGAACGGCTGCGGGCGCGGAGGCCGCGCTGATCGCCGGGTTGGACGCGGGCAATGCGTACGCCAACATCCATGACCAGGTATACCCCGGCGGTGAGATTCGCGCCAACCTGGTGGTCGCAACGCCCGAGCCTTCGTCGATTATGCTCGTCGCGAGCGGTTTGGTGGGTTTCGCTGGCCTGGGCTGGTCGCGTCGACGTTCCGCGTAGCCACACGTTCGACACCAGAAGGCCTCTGCGAACCCTGCAGGGGCCTTCTTAATTTGTTGCCAATGAAGAAGTTCGTCTTCGAACTTTCGCCGAGTTAGGCGCTGCTCTTAGCGTGCGCAACTTTCCAAGGGCGGTCTTGATGACGATGTCCCATGCGGAAGCAGTGCTGACGTAGACATCCGATGCATCCTCGATGGCGGTGCGCGCTCGCCCGCCAAGCCGCGGATCGTTTGCATCCCACCAGATCAGTGCTTCCGTGTCGAGGAGCAGGGCAGTCACTTGCTCTTACCGTGGAATGCGGCGAGGACGTCCGCTGGAAGTGAATCATTGAAGTCCTCCGCGATGACCCACTTTCCCGAGCCGGACCCGGTTCAAGCCACAACCAACATGGTCAACTGCCGCCGCCGGCGATCGTGATGACGTGCACCTCCGATGGACACAAGAGCCGCATCGGCAACGTACTACAGCCGATGCCCCGGCTTACCAGCAGCGTACGGGTGCTGTCCGGCTCGAGTTGATACACACCCACGGGGTATGTGCGCGACAGTTCGCCATGCGGCAGGTAGGGGATAAGTCCACCTGGCAACACGATCTGTCCGCCGTGCGTGTGACCACACACCGCGAGATCGAAGTGACGGTCCCCAGCCGCGAGCAGCCCATCGGGCGCGTGCATCAGCAGGATGCGGACGCCGCCAGCCGCGTCGAGGATCTCGCCGCGCGGGGTACCACGAATGGGATCGTCCAGTCCGACGATGCTGACGTCATCATGCGGGGCGGGAAGCTGCTCCACCTCGTTGACGAGCATGCGCACGCCCGCGGCGGCCAGCGCCTCGGCGATCACCGGGCGGTTTGCGCGCAGGTCGTGGTTGCCATACACGCCGAATTTGCCGAGTGGTGCACGTACTGTCGCGAGCAGTGGTGCGAGCGAGTGGATGTCGTTGGCGCGTACGCTCACGAAGTCCCCGCCAAGGAGCAGGACGTCGGGCTCGAGCGCGTCGAGGGCGGCACAGGCATCCGCGATCACGCGTTCCGCTGTGGTGGCGCCGGCGTGGAAGTCCGAGGCGAACACGACGCGCAGCGGCCGCGCGCCAGCATGCCGCGCGGCGCTGACCTGCTGACGGTCCACGCGGGTGGGACGTCCGCTCTGAAGCCCGAGCGCATCGAGCACGTGCGTGGCCCAGTGGACCGGACGAAAGAATTGATCGAGCACCATCTCCACGCGGCGACGCTTCACGTCATCGCGGCGATCGGTGCCGCCGTCACGCCGTTCGGGGGCCACCTTCCGAGTATCGTCTGACGGTTGCGATACTCGTCGAGTGCTTTTCATCGCTTGGAGTATGGGTGATGTACGTGGGAGCTTCTGTTCTGTGCAGGAGCCGTGCGTCCCGGCTCTTCACCTGGGTCCGGGGCACGGCCGCGCACAGAACGGCATGACGCCTACTGGACGGCAGACACCATCAGGCCAACAATGGTCCCGAGGCCGACACCGATGACGGGGAGAAGCTGGAGGGAAGGGACAGCAAGAAGCGACTCCCCACGTCCACGGCGCTCTCCACGGTCAGGTCGCCTCCCATGGCGCGCGCGAGGTCGCGGCTGATGGCGAGCCCGAGTCCCGTGCCCTCGTGCGGCGCGTTGAGGCGACGCGAGACCTGGATGAATGGCGCGAACACATCCTCGAGCCGGTCCGCGGGAATGCCGATCCCGGTATCCTCGACGCTCACCAGCGTCCGCTCCCCGCGGCCGACACAGGCGACCGTGATGCGGCCACTCGCCGGCGTGAACTTTATGGCATTCGAGAGCAGGTTGAGGAGGATCTGCTGCAACTTCTCGGGATCGGCCTGCACGCGTTCGTCCCCAGCACAGCCCGATCGGTCGAACGCGAGCGACTTCGCAAGCAGTTGCGGCGCGATGAGCGGTTCCAGTGCATCGACCGCATCCCGCACCGGTACATCGTCGACATGATACTCGATCCGCCCCGCCTCGATCTTGGCGAAGTTGAGGATGTCGTTGATCAGGCCGAGGAGATGGCGCTGGCTCCGTTGGATCCGGCCCAGTACGTCGCGCTGCACGTCCGTGACGGGTCCGTGAATGCCCATTTCGAGGAGCTCCGTGTAGCCCGCAATCGCATTCAATGGCGTGCGCAGCTCGTGGCTCATCGCCGTGAGGAATTCGCTCTTCGCGCGATTGGCGTACTCCGCCGCCTCTCGCGCTGCGTATTCCAATTGGACGTCCGTGTTGGTGCCGAACCAGCGCAGCACGCGCCCATCATCGCTCGTCAGAGGGGAAACGCGTGTGAGGAAATTGCGAAACTCGCCGGTGGCCGACCGCAGTGGAAACGTCATCTCGAACGGCGTTCCCGTCGCGATGCTCGACGACCACCGCTCCGCCACCACCGGCAGTGTGCTGGCGTCGTGGACGGACGCCCAGCCCCAGCCCAGCATCTGCTCGGGCGTGGTGCCGGTGTACTCGTACCAGCGTGCGTTGTACCAGTCGATGAAGCCGTCCGCCCGTGCCGTCCACGCGAGCGTCGGAATGGCGTCCGCCAGGGTACGGAGTTGCTGCTGATGTTCGGCCAGCTCCGTCGCCGCGCGCTCACTTTCCGCAGTGCGCTCCTCGAGCTGCGCCGCAACGGATTGCAGCTCTTCCGTCTGTGCCTCGAGCTCGACAGTCTGTTCGTGAAGCATGGTGTTCGCGGCCTCGGCCTCCTGCCGTGCCCGCACGTGTTGGGTCACGTCGATCGCCTGCTGTAGAATGCCCGTCACGCGTCCGTCGGCGTCGATCAGGGGTTGATACACGAAGTTGTACCAGCCCGGCTCGCGTGCCGCGCCGCCCTTGTCGAGCATGGCGGGGGCTTCGCGCGCGGCGTACGGTATTCCCGTGCGGAAGACTTCGTCGAGCAGTGACTCGAAGCCCTGCGCGGCAATCTCTGGCAATGCTTCCCGGAACGTCTGTCCCACGTTCACTTCCCGTCCCACCAATACTTCATAGCCGCGATTGACGAGGGTGAAGCGATGCTCCGGTCCCGCCGTCACGCCAACCGCTGCCGGCGCCTGGGTGAACACCGTCCGCAACTGACGTTCGGCGGCGGCTGTCGCGCGGTGTGCAGCCTCGAGCTCACGTACCCTGTCCTCGAGATCGGCGGCGAGGCGCTGCCGTTCGCGGTTCGCCAGCTCGCGCGCAGTGACGTTCTCCACCTCGTGCAGCACGCCCGTGAACGCGCCTGTCCGGTCGCGGAGGGGAACGCTCGACATCTCCCAATGGTGTTCGACGAAGGCACCCGCGCTGTTGCTGTCCGGGAGATCGTAGCGCTGCACGGGAAGCACGACGCGCGCATCCTTGTGCATGGCATCCGCGAGGGACGCGGCGACGCGACGCCAGCCATGCTCGTCGCCGGTGTCCGCGCTTTCGGGGAAGGCATCCGAGAGTGACTGCCCTACGAGGTCCGCGCGCGCGCGTCCGGTCGCGGCGAGGTATGCATCATTCACGTCAACGATGGTCCACAGCGATCCGTCGGGCACCAGGATGATGGCCGCCTGGCGTGACGTACGAAACGCCAGCGCGGCTGGTCCTTCGAATGGGGATGTCGTTGTCATGACGCCAGAGCAGGGACATGTGGTGCCGACCGCGCGTTCAAAAAGATAGGGTCGGAACGCAACGCATGCGCCGCTGTCGCCAGTGAGGGCGCGCAGAACGACCATGCGAGCTCGAGCGATTGAAGCTTGGCCGGGTCAGGCTTGCGTGCGGAGGCGGACGATCAATCGAAGCAGGAAAGCCGACAGCATTCGTGCCGACGTTACGGCTTTACGCCTCACGTTCGACCGTCACCCGTTGGCCGCATTCGCGCACACACCGCTGGCAACGACGATGTCTGCACGCGTGTAATTGTTGCCGAATCGCCACGGCTCGCCGAGTAGCGCCGTCCCACAGTGCGGGCACGGCAGACGCAGTGCAATGAGAGCGCGCCGGCAGCGCAGGTAAAGGGGCAACGCGCCGCCGAGGCCGATTGCTCATCCGCTAAAGAAGAACACCGGATCGAGTGCCTCCGGCCATCCCAGGTGGGGTCGCAAGGTCAGCATTGCGACGCCCAAGGCCAAGCCGCCGAACAACAGAGGCAAACCGCGAACGCCGAAGCGAGAATTCTCTCGCCGCTGAACGGCCGCCACCGCGGCGAGATCTGCTCGGGTCAGCGCGCAGGGATCCGACACCGTCGGCAGGGGCGGCTCCATGTCGAAGTGTTGCGGTGATGGCGTACTGCTACCCCGCGCGGACGGCCGGCGCCCGGCGAAGGACGATGGATTGCACCGCGCCCACACTGTTGGACGCGACCCAGTAGAGTCCGACGCTCGCCGAAAGGCGCCAAGCAAGGAAGCCCGTCAGCAGCATGTTGGTGACAATTGCCGTCCTGCTCGTGGATGGCCCCGCGCCGACGGCCACTCCCGCGAGAACGGCCGAGAGTAGCGCGATGACGGCATCGGGGCGCGCGAGGTCGCCGATCCAGAGAAACCCAGCGCGTGGGCCAAGTCCGGTGGCGAAGGCGCGATAGAGCGCCGCGCCGATGGGCAACTGAATGAGCGACGACGACACGACACCGCGCGGGAGAATGGAGAGGTCGTTTCGCTCGTAGAGAGCGGTCGTGGCCTGTGCGAGTCCCGTGCGATCATCGCGGTAGCGTAGGCGCAGCCTTTCCATCTCCGGCGCGAGCGTCGCAACGTGCGCCTGGTGATCCCGCATCCGCCGCGCGACGCGAAGCGTCATCGGCAGCAGGGCGATACGCACCGCGAACGACACGAGCAGAATGCCGTCGCCAAGGCTGTTGCCACACACGTGCGAGGCGGCGAAGACGAGGGCGCGCACCAGGTCGATCAGTCCTGACCAGATCATATTGTGCTCCTTGGAGTGTGACCGCCCTACGAATCCAGCCACGCCAAGTATCACGCCGAAAGTGTCTCAGGGCTAGACGGCGCTGTTACCGCGCGCTGTCCTCGAGGCACTTCATCACTTCGCGATAGAACTCGGGGTGCGATTGCCACGTCTGCCCGGTCACCATCCGTCCGTGTCGCACTGCCTGCTGGTCGGCCACGTACTGCCCACCGCCAAGCTCGACGTCGGTGCGACAATGCGCGTACGCGGTCACCCGTGCTCCGGCGTCGAGACCGGCATTCACCAGCACCTGGACGCCGTGGCAGAGCCCGAAGATCCACTTGTCGAGCGCCTTGAACTCGCGCACGATCTCGAGCACCCGCGCGTCGTGCCGAAGATATTCCGGCGCGCGGCCGCCAAGCACAAGCACGGCGTCATAATCCGCCACGCGAACCTCGCCGAATGTGAGGTCTGACTCGAGTTCGTAGCCCGGTCGTTCGACGTACGTGTCCCAATCAGGAGCGAAGGCGTGCATGACGAGATGCAAACGCTTCCGCGAAGGAGCGGCGATGCGCGCCTCATAGCCGGCCTCGCGAAGACGATGAACGGCGTAGAGCGCTTCGTAGCACTCGCCGCCATCGCCGGTGATCAACAGGATCGACTTGGACATCATTGCTCCAGCAGAAAGCTTCCGTTGAAATCAACGCGTTCCAGGATTCCCGGTTCGCGTACAATGGCCGGCTGTTCCCGTCCAGCAAGCCAATGGTGGTCTCATCTGGCGCAAGTGTCAACGAACAAGCTGGCTACAGCACCCCAATCGCCTGAGGAAAATGTTGCGCCTGAGGTCAACCGCGGCGACGCCTATGCCAGTACATGCGCGACGACCATCCGAGTAAGCGGTGGACGTCGCGCACATGACAAGCCTCGTCAGGAATGAAGCGATCCTGATGCCGCTGAGCGTTACTCCTCCACGAATGCCTTGAGGCGATCCAGCGCCTCGTCCCACTGCTTCGAGATCCGGTCGAGATAGGCATGCGCATCGTCGAGCCGCTTCGGCTCGAGATCCCACACCTGCTCGCGCCCCTTCCGCGTACTGCGGACCAATCCGGCATCCGACAGCACGCGAAGGTGCTTGGTGATCGCCTGGCGCGACACGTCCGACTTCGCGCTGAGCTGGGTGATCGACCCCGGTCCGCCCGACGACAGGCGCACGATGAGCCGCAACCGCGTTTCGTCGCCGAGTGCGGCGAAGAGCGGTGCGGCGTCGCGGACGCGCGTCGCGATGGCGGCGCTACTTCTCGACATAGCGGCGAATGTTCTCGACCTGCGCCGTCCACCCCTTGCCATTCATCAGGAACGCCTCGGCGCGGCGACCCGCGGGGATGTGATCGAATCCGGACTCGATCACGCGGAGCATGGTTCCGTCGGGCGTGTCCGACAGGTGGAACTCGACCAGCGTCTTCTGCTCCTGCGAAAAGTCGACGTTCTCCGCGATCGCGTAAGGATGCCAGCGGTACGAGAAGAGCTCCTGGGGTGCGATCGTCTCCACGACGAACTCGAAGTCGATATGTGCGTATTTGGGGTTGGTCATCCGGCCATGGATGGGCTGCCCCGGCTTGAACGCGCCGTCGAGCGTGACGCCGAACCACGCGCCGAACTCCTGCGCGTCGGTGAGCGCGCGCCACACCTTCGCGCGCGGGGCGCGGAGGGTGATCTCCTTCTCGATGCTGTTGGTGTCGGTCATCTGGGCGGTCTCGGTCAGCGTGGTCATCTGCGTTGTCTCCATGAGGGACAGAAAGGTGCAACCAAAGGATTGCATTTAGAATATGCGCGTCGAACCAAAAGCGCAATTCCAAGGTTGCACAACATCCGCAGCGTTCCGGCGCGGCCACCTTCACCGCGCAATGATCTTCCGCCGATTCTTCTCCTGCGCCTCGATGCGGCCGCACATCAGGTCGCACAGGTCAAAGACACTCTGGTCGGCCAAGGCGTAATGCACGAACAAACCGCCCTTGCGACGATCGACAAACCCCATCGCATGCAGCATCTGGAGATGCTTCGAGACGTTCGCCTGCCCCATGCCCGTTTCCTCGACGAGCTCGGACACTGTCAGTTCCCCACGCCGAAGCGCCGACAAGATCTGTAGCCGCGCCGGCTCCGACAGTGCCTTGAAGCGCTGTGCGATGAGGGAGAGCAATTCCGGGCTGAGTTTTCGCGCCATGAGCTTCTCTCCTAGAGGCTCGCGAGGAATGGTTCAACGTGCACCGCATTTCCCTGTGCTTCCCACGCGGCGAAGCCGCCGCGCATATTGACCACGTTGCTCATGCCCCGCGCGCGAAGCACGCTCGCGGCGATTGCTGACCGGCCGCCGCCCTGGCAATGCAGCACGAGTGGCCGATCGTTTGGCAGGCTGGCCAAATCGTCGGCGATGTAGCCAGCCGGCATGTTCTTCACGTTGGGCAGGTGTCCCGCCATCCATTCGGACCGCCCTCGCACGTCGAGGACCGCGACGTCGCCCGCAGCCAGCTGTCGCGCGACCTCCGCAGGACTCATTTGCGCAATGGCCCACACCTCTCGCCCCGATTTGACCCAGGCGTCGATGGCGCCCGGCTCGAAGTACCCGGCAACGCGGTCTAGCCCGATCATCGCGAGGTCGCGCGCGACCTCTGCGATAGTTGACTGCCCGGTGTCGCCGGCGATCAGGTAAAAGTCCCGGTCGAACGGGACGAACCACCCCGCCCATGTACTGAAGCTCTTGTTCAGCGGAATGTTGATCGTGCCAGGTACATGGCGTGCTGCAAACGCATCAGCGCTCCGCGTGTCGACGACCAGCTCGCCGCGCGTGATCACGTCAGCGAGCATCGCATCGGCGACCAGCGCGGGATGCGGCAGCCCATTCAGCACCCGTGGTCCTTCCTTGTTGATGCGCTTCATCTCGGCAAAGTAGCGCGGCGGCTCCGGCTGTCCGGCGAGCACCGCCTCGACAAATGCGTCTTCTCCGGTGAGCCGAAGGCCCCAGTTGGCGATCTTCTCGTAACCGAGTGTCGTGGATGGCATGGCGCCGAGCGCCTTGCCGCATGCCGAGCCGGCACCGTGGCCAGGCCAGAGCTGGATGTGGTCAGGCCGCTGCCTGAAGCGCTGCAGGCTGTGAAAGAGCGTGCGCGCGCTCGCCTCCATGGTCCCGACCACGTGCGCGGCAATCTCGAGCAGGTCCGGTCGACCGACATCACCCGCGAAGATGAAGTCGCCCGTGATCGCACCGATCGGCTGGTCCGTCGCCGGCGTATCGGTCACGACGAACGTGAGGTGCTCAGGAGTGTGCCCTGGCGTATGCATCACCTCGACGCGGAGATTGCCCACCATGAATGTGTCGCCGTCGTGCAGCAGTCGCGCCTTGGCGGATTCGGCGAACGCATAGCTCCAATCCGGCCCACCTTCGCCCGACAGCAGCAGCAGGCCTCCGGAACGTTCGGCGAGCTCACGGCTGCCGGAGACAAAGTCGGCATGAATGTGGGTCTCCGTGACGTGGGAGATGCGCAGTCCTTCCGCGTCCGCGGCGTGGAGATACTGCGCGACGTCGCGATTGGCATCGACGATGATCGCCTCGCCCGTCGCGGCGCAGCCAATGAGGAAACTCGCCTGGGCGAGCTTCGTGTCATAGAATCGCTTGAGCAACATGGTCAGTGTGTCCGTTGCGTGGCCGGCGCCGGCGTGCCGCCGAACGCGCTTCGGTTCTTGTAGAGGATGAACGTGCCCATCAACAGCAGGAACACGGCGAACTCCTGCTTGAGCGCGCGCTGGGAGACGAAACGGACGAGCGCGGTACCGCCGAGAATGCCCGCGATGGCGACGGCGGTAAAGCCGGCCATGAAGGCCCACGGCACCTGAACGCTCCCGAGGTACCCGGCGAAGCCCGATGCCGAGTTCATCGCGATGACGAGCAGCGAGGTGCCTACCGCCTTCTTCATCGGCACGCGCCCGAGCAGTACCAGCGCCGGCACGACGAGGAAACCGCCACCGATGCCAACCAGCCCAGTAAGCACGCCGACGCCAAGCGCCACGGGAATAATTAGCGGCAGCGACATCGACTGCTCCTCGCTCTCCGTTGCGGCGCCACTGCCGCTACCACGTGCCGAGCGGAACATCGAAATCGCGGCCGCAACCATGATCACGGCCAGCAGCGAGAGCTGAAAGACGCCGCTGACGAACACCGCTAGGCGCGCGCCCGCGAACGCACCGACCATCGCGATGGCGCCGAACAGGAGCGCGGTGCGGAGCCGTACGTTGCCGGCGCGCCAGTGACCGAGAGCCCCGACGAGGCTCGTGATCCCGACGACGGGCAGGCTCATGGCGATGGCAAGCTTCGGGTCGAAGCCGAGTACGTAAACGAAAATCGGCACCGTGAGGATCGATCCACCGCCGCCCATGAGGCCGAGCGACAGCCCGATAAGCGCCGCGAGCGCGTAGCCGAGGACGATCATCACGAGCGGTTCAACTGCTGGGGGATGACGTGGCCGCGTTGATCCCGGCCAGCGGCGGCGACGATCCGGCCGAGAGCGCGCGCGCCATGGCGCCGACGTCGCACGAACTGCCGCGGTTGTAGGGCAGTCGTGCGAGCAGCATACCCATTGCGCAGGTATCGGTGAGGCCGGCGAAGACGAGCCCGGATCCGACTATCGCCGGGACCAGCGCGATCAGCGGATTGACCGTGAGCGCGAGGATGGCGCCGATGGCGCTGATGCCGCCGGCGGTAATGCGCACCTGGCGCTCGAGAGACATGCGCTTTTCGCCGCGGTTCACCGTCATGCCGGCGGCCTGCCAGGCGATCATGCCGCCGTCGAGCAGGTGGAGGTTGGCCATGCCGAGCGAGCGCAGTGCCGAGTCAGCCTGGCGGGCGCGATTGCCACTCTGGCAGACGAGGACGAGCTGCGCGTCGCCGACGCTGCGGATTTCGAGGGCGTGCTCGGCCAGTATGTCGAGCGGGACGTTGTAGGCCCCGGGTATGTGGACCGAGGCGAATTCGCCCGGTGTCCGCACATCGAGCAGCCGGGTGCCGGGCGCGGTGCGGACCATCTCAGCGATGGCGCGCGGGTGGAGGAGCGGCGAGGCAGGTGCGTTCATCGTGCTGGGTTGGGAGGAAGTTGCAGTCTGGTGCGGGCAGATACTATAACTATATAACGATATAGTTGTACGCGAACAAGCCCCCTTCGAGAAGTGCTGCACCCGAATCGCGATTGGCTGCAGTCCGCCATCCGCCTACACTTCACCCATGTCCAACTCCGCCCGCATTCTCGTCGTGTCGGCCACCGCGCGCGAGCGTGCGGAGGGCGGCGACTGGCGCACGCTGCTTTGCGGAGTGGGTCCGGTCGACGCGGCAGCCGCCACCGCCGCCGAGATCGCAAGGGAGCGTCCGTCGCTCATCCTGCACGTAGGCATCGCTGGCGCGCTCAGGCATGCCGACCTAGAGCCAGCGACGCTCGTCGTCGGCACGGAATCACGCTACAGCGACCTCGGCGTACCACCCGAGTGGGCGCCGAGTGTCATCGCCACGCCTCCGGAGCTCGTGGTAGCCGCGCAGCGCGCGCTGCCATCCGCGCTGACGCATGCCATCGGCACGAGCGGCCGCGTGGGCGGGACGTCCGGCTGCGACGTCGAAACCATGGAGGGATTCGGCGTATTGCGCGCCGCGCAGCTCGCGGGCATTCCCGCAATCGAGGTGCGTGCAATCTCGAACCACATCGAGGAGCCGGATCGCGCGCGGTGGCACTTCGACGCCGCGTTCGCCGCAATCACGGCCGCAACGCCGCGGCTCGTCGAGGAACTCATGCGCGTCGTTCACCCTTGATCCAGCATGACTGAATCGAGCGCCATACGTGAGCTGACCTTCGGCTACTCGCCCTGCCCGAACGACACCTTCGCCTTCCACGCGGTAACGCACGGACTCATCGACACGCCATTTCGCGTAACGCCGATACTGCTCGACATCGAGGAGCTCAATCGGCGCGCGCATCACGGCGAGTTCGACCTCACCAAGCTGAGCGTCGGCGCCTTCGCGGCCGTCGGCGATCGCTATCGGCTCCTGCGCAGCGGCGCGGCACTCGGCGAAGGCGTGGGGCCGCTGGTCGTCACGCGGACGCCGATGTCACTCGAGAATGCCGTGCGCGGTCGGGTCGCCATCCCGGGGCGCGAGACGACCGCCTTCAGTCTGCTCCGCCTTGCCGCCCCCACCCTCGGCGAGGTGGTCGAGTTGCGGTACGACCGCATCCTCGCCGCGGTGGCCAACGGCGACGTGAACGCGGGTCTCATCATCCACGAGAGCCGCTTCACCTACCACGAGCACGGCTTGCACAAGGCCGTGGACCTCGGCGACTGGTGGAAGCAGGAGACGGGTCTACCCGTGCCACTCGCCGGCATCTGTGCGCGCAACGATCTCGACGCCGACATCACCGCGGCCGCCGAGCGGGCGATTCGCGCATCGGTGCAGTATGCGTTCGATCATCCAGACGCGAGCCGCGCGTACGTGCAGGCGAATGCGCAGGAGATGTCGCCCTCGGTGCAGGCGCAGCACATCGCCCTCTATGTAAATCAGTACAGCCTCGACATCGGCGATGCCGGGATGCAGGCGATAGGGCGGCTGGTTGGGACTCGGCACGTGGATCCTTCCTGAACGGCGGACGCAGACAAAAGCTGCAAAAGCCCGGGCGCAGAAGGCGCTGCAACTGCAGCACCGGACAAATTACAGGCCATTCCACGCCGTGAACGCCTTTGGCTTTGCGTACGGCGGCCCAACCTGAATCACGATGTCCGCATGCGCGACCAACGGGATGGTGCGCGGATTCTTCGTGTACGCCTTGCCGTTCACCCACACCTTCACCTTCTCGCGCTTGCCGGCGCGCGCTGAAGCAGCCGACGTGGGACCGAGTGGCTGTCCCCACACGGAGAAGAAATCACCAAGTGTAAAGGTGCGGTCCAGCGGCGCCTCGATGTGGAGCATGCCGTCCGGCGTATGCGTATGCAGCCAGTACAGGCAACGCTTGCCCGTCGGAATGCCGATGCGTGCCGGTATGTCCACCGCCTTGCCATGATCGAGGATCACGAGATGCTGGTGGATGTGGATGCGCTGCCCTTCCTGCGCGTCGCAGGAGATGCCGCCGACAGTCTCGCCGGAGGGCGTGGGACCCTGCGCCCCTGCTCGGGAGAACGCGGTGGATGCGATAAGGGCCAGCGCAACGCAGCAGGCGCGATACGATGTATTCATGTCGGTTTGTAAAGGAAGTCGAAGTCAGCACAACGCGCACTGTTGTAAGACTGACGCGCAAGACGGGTCGGGGGCACTCGTGCGAGAGACCGAAGACAAGAAGCCCACACCAGCGCGGTGTGGGCTCCTGAATCAGCCTGCATCCCGCATGTCTACCTGGATGCTGCCGCGAGCGACTTGATCGCAGCCGACATCGCGCGGACACGCGGCGCATCCTTCGCACTGCTCACGTCTCCGTTCACCTGCGAGGCGAGCGTCGTCAGCGACTTCCGGCGCGACGCACCCGACTGCTTCTCCGCCGCATCGAGCGACTTGGCGATGGCAGCGGTACGCGAGGACGAGAGGCCGTCATTGCGCACGAGCTGGTCGAGATACGAGCGCACCACCGGGAATGCCGCGGGCCACGTGATGTGCGGCTGGCTCTGCGGATTGTACTGGTCGAAGCGCACCAGCTTCGCCGCCGCCAGCTCGTTCGCCGAGAGCTTGTCAGTCGGCAACAGCTCGAGGACGTCGAATCCGCGCGCGAGCTCCGACGAGTACACCATGCCATTGTAGTAGTACGCGCCCCACGACCCGCCGATGGTGCCGCGCGTGCGGCTGTTGGCGGTGGTGTCGCCCGCGGCTGGCGGTGCGTCGACCGGACCGCGGTCGAAGTACGCGAGCTCGAACGGATGGTCGGGATCGGTGAAGTCGCTCACGTCGATGCCGCCCTGGTACCAACCCTGCACCATGATGTCGCGGCCCGGCACCGGAACCAGTCCGCCGTTGTGCGACACGCAGTTCTCCTGGGCGGTCTGCGCCGAGGGAAGCTTGAAGTACGCGTGCTGCGTGAGCTTCTTGCCACCGGCAATGGTGAGCGTGGTGTTGCCGCCCATCTCCATCATGCTGGTCTTCTGGCAATTCGGCGACGTGCCACCGCCCCATTCGTCGGTGAACACGACCTTCGAGCCGTCGTTGCTGAACACCGCCGTATGCCAGAGGGAAAAGTTCGTGTCGGCCACGGCGTCGAGGCGAATCGGCTTCTCGGGATTGGAGATGTCGACCAGCAGTCCATAGCTGCCGCACGCGCCGGCGAGCAGATGCATGGCGGGATATGCGGATACGTCGTGGCAGTTGCGCGGACCGGTCGGTGCAGGTGGTGGACCACCAGCCGCTGCACCGCGACCGCCACGACCTCCTGCACGAGCGCCGCTGCGCTGGGGCGCGGGCATCATGTTCGTGAAGATGCGCGCACCAGTCACGACCTCCGACCGCTCCGGATGCGCGAGCGGCACCTTGATGACGTCGAGACGGAACAGCGAGTTCTTCTCGTCCGCGGCATCCGTGCCGTTGTTGCAGCCCGCGAGCTCCGTCTCGGGCCGCGCCTGCTGACTGCCCGACACGTAGAGGTAGATGACGCCCTTGTCCGTGGGGCTCGGGATGACCGTGTGGGTGTGCGAGCCCTTGCAGGTCTGCACATTCTTCACCAGCCTCGGCATCGCCGGATTACTGACGTCGTAGATGCGTACGCCCGCCATGTGATCCGACGGATTCTGCACGCCGCCGTTGGCGCAATCGTTCCGATTGCCGTTTCCTTCCGCCGAGATGAACAGGAGGTTGCCGTAGATCGACGGATCGCCTTGCGAGGTGATGCACGGCACGACGGCGACCTTCGCGGGCCTGGCCGGATTGCTGACGTCCCAGATGGAGAAGCCGGCGAAGTTGCCCTGATAGACATACTTGCCCTTGAACGCCAGATCTGAATTCACGAAGGTGAGCCCGCGTACCGTGTCGAACTCGGCAGGCTTCGGCGTGAACGACACGAGCCGCATTCCACTCTGCGCCGTGGCCGCGTCGAGCACGCCGTACTTCAAGCCATTGCGGGCATCGCTGCCGGTGGGATACGTCTGCGCCCGAAGCGCAGTCGCCGAGGCGAGTGCGAGGGCAGATACAACCGCGATGGCGTAGATCCTACGAGCATTTCGCATTCAGGCGCTCTCCAGGGTTCTTAAAGGTTGGCCAACATTTGCTGCATCAGTGCTATTTCGGCGGTCTGCACCAGCTCGACGTCATTCGCGAAGACGGAGACGTCGACATCCTGCGCGGCCATGGGCGTGGCAAGGAGGTCGGCGACCATCTGGAGCGCGCCGGTGTGGTGCTGGATCATCAGGTTGAGGAACTGCGCGTCGAACTCGGTGCCCTTCGCGCCGTCGAGCGTGGCGAGTTGCGCGGCCGTGAGCATGCCGGGCATCGACATGGTGCGCCATGAACCCGTGTCGGGCGCAAATTGCTTGTTGGCCACGAGCCAGTCCTGCATGAGTCGGATCTCGGCCTGTTGAGACTGGTCGATCTTCTTGGCGAACTTGAGCACGCGCGGGCTGGCGTTGCGGCCCGCTGCCAGGCGCGACATGTAGATCGCCTGGGCATGGTGGGCGATCATGCCCTGCATGAAGCGGATGTCCGCCTCGGTATAGATCGCTCCCTTCGGGATGACGACGGGCATCGACATCGCGCCCATGCCAGACATTCCCGCCATCGACGCCATATCGTGCTTGTGCGCGGTCGACGCGGTGTCCGCGTGCGGACGAGGCGCGGCCTGCGCCGACAGCGATCCTGCCGACGCGACGAGCAGTGCGGCCGCAAAGCCGGAAAGAATGCGGAGGTTCATCGGGGGCATTGGGAGCCGTTGGTGGGGACAGCGGGCGGCTGCCTTCTAGTGTAACGCGCACTGCGCGCGAAATGCTGCGACGTACGTCAGAACGTTGGCGCGACAAATCTCCTGAAATGCGCCTCGTACGCATGCGCGAGGTCGAGCACGCGTGCGTCGGTGCCCGGCAGGCCGACGAATGAGATATTACCCGCCGGCATGCCGTCGGGTCCCATTCCCGCCGGCACCGAGACTTCCGGCAATCCGAGCCAGTTGCCGTATCCGAGGGTGGTGCGGATGTCTGGCCACGGGTCTACGATGCGTGGCGCGGGGAAGGGCATGGTCGGATAGACCATTGCGTCGAGCCGCTGGACGCGAAACGTCTCCGCAAGCTGCGCCACTACCGTCTCACGCGAGCGGGCGAACGAGAGGCCAGCCGGATCGCGCTCGTAGGGTTGCTCGATGAGCAGGGACATCTCCTTCCATTCCCTGGGGAGCACGTCGTAGTACGCTCGATACGCGGCGAGCCCGCGCTCGACATCGCGCCGAGGATCGCCGCCCTGGCCGGCGAAGTAGCGGAAAAGCGCGTTGGCCGTGGCCGCCGGTGAGTTGGGATCTGGCGCCACATCCCCGCGCGTCTTCGCCGCCTCGGCGAACAGTGTGCGCACATTCGCGCGCGTCACCGTGGGCGCACACGGTTCCACGACGGCGCCTGCGCTGCGCAGGTCGGCGATCGCGCGATCGAACACCGCGAGTGATTCGGCAGACATCTGGCTGCGTGGCACGTGCGCCTCGACGAGTCCGAGTCGCGCGGTGACGAGTGCGTCGTCGCGGAGGTTGCCGAGCGCGCCGCGTGTCCACGGAGATGTGAGCGCCAGACCATCGGACGCGTCGGGACCCGCAATCGCGTCGAGCAGGCGTGCGGCGTCGGCGACGTTGCGCGACAGCGGACCGTGCGTGTCGAGATAGGGCCACGTGGGAATCACGCCGGTGCGCGGTACGAGGCCGAAGGTCGGTTTCATGCCCACCACGCCACAGAACTGTGCGGGAATGCGATTGGAGCCGCCGTCGTCGGTGCCGAGTGCCGCGAATGCAATCCCGCACGCGACGGACACTGCGGAGCCCGCGCTCGACCCGCCCGGTGTCCTGGTGCCGGAGCGATCGTGCGGATTGCGCACCTGTCCCGTAAGCGTGCTGGTGCCGTTGCCGTGATAGGCGAAGTCGTCGGCGGCGGTCTTGCCGAGTATGACGGCGCCGGCGGCGCGCATGCGCTGCACTTCGATGCTGTCACGGTGGACGACATCCGGAAAAAGCCGCGCCCATTCGGCATTCGAGCCGGTGGTCGGCAAGCCGTTCATGTCGTAGATCGCCTTCGCGAACACGGGCACGCCGTCGAGCGGCCCGCGCAATGCGCCGCGCTGCGCGCGAGCGTCAGACGCACGCGCGTCGTCGAGCGCGGTGGCGGAGAGCTCGTCGATGAGGTGCAGCGCTCCGTTCAGCGCCTCACCGCGCTCGAGCGCACGCTGCGTCACCTCGGCGGCGGTCCAGTCGCGGCGAACGCGCCCTGCCTGATAGTCGACAATGGTACCGGTAAGCGGGTCGGCAAGCCGCGCCGGCCATCGGAGCATCGGGACGGCGAGCAGCGCGCTCAGTCTTGCGAGCGCTTCGCGTCTTGTCAGTTGCACGGGTTCACGCTGGCGTGAAGGGTGGCGCCAAATGCTGGAAACTGCCGGCCATGATTGTTTCAGCGCACCGCTGTAACGATGAATCCAGCGAGCGCGCCGACGACCATGCCAAGCACCACGGAAATGACGATCGCCGGGCCGGAAAAACCTCCGACGTCTTCCTCGGAATGAGACAGCTGACTTGCAACGATTCCCGCGCCAGCAACGCCGCCGGCAACCGCGCCGATGAGCACCGTACATGTCGTGGCGCAACCGTGTGTGGAACTATCAGTCGCTACTCGGAGCGGCAAGGCCGGCGCACTGCGCCGATCAAGGTCGACCATGTTGACCACTGCTACTCGCGCAGCGTTGATCGTCTGCGCCCGCGCGTTCACGGCGACGCCCGCAACGAGCGTGAGGATGAGAAGGCTTGAATGAATTCTCATTGGCATGGGCTGCGGTGCAGGATCATGGTTTTCGTATGACGCGCATGTCCGTGATGCAAATGTCGTCGTCGTCGTCCGTCGTCCCGATAATGCTATCGACGTAAAGGCGCGTCGGCATGCCCGTTCGCGTATCGAACGTAACGATGACCTCCTCCGCATTCCCGCGACCGGCCTGGCGCAGACGGCAGGGAGAACACAGTGGGTGACGGCGCGTCCGTTCAATCGTGTACTCCCGTAATCAGGAACGTGCGAGGCGGACCCCGACAAGCGGCCCGTTCCATGCGCTTTGATCCCTATGACGGCGGGACAACCCTCGGCGACACATTCGTGAACGCACATTCCGTGCATCAATACTCCGACATCCTCTCCGGCGCCCGGCAGGTGCTGGCGTCCAATTGGCGGGAGGGTCGTAACGAGTGCGGCGTCGAGTACGGGTACACGTGCCCTGACAAGACGAAGTATCCCGACCAGTTCTTCTGGGACTCCTGCTTTCACGCGCTCGCGTGGAGCCGCTTCGAGCCCGCGCGCGCAATGCGCGAGCTTCGCTCATTGGCCGCCGCGCAGCTTCCGTCCGGAATGATCGGGCACACCATATTCTGGCATGGGCCGTGTCGCCTTTCGCGCGCGCTCACGTACAACATGCAGGACACCCAGGCGCGCCACACGTCCACCATCCAGCCGCCGCTGCTCGCGTGGGTATGGGCCGAGGTGGCCGAGCGGGCTGGCGATGCGAAGTTCGCGGAAGAAGGGCGCGACGTGCTCACGCGATTCCATGACTACCTCGATTACTCGCGTGCCGCCCCCGATGGCTTGATCGGAATCCTTCAGCCCGACGAAACGGGACTCGACGCCACACCCGCGTACGACGTTCCGCTCGGCTGGCGCAGTCATCCCAAGGTCGGCTTCCTCGCACTCCAGCACTTCAACCGTCGCCGCGAGTTCGACTATCGGCGCGTGGTCGCGGACGGCGGATTCCACGCGACGGACGTCCTGGTGAACACTGCCTGGATCCTCGGATGGGAAGGCCTCGGCCGACTCGGTGTCGTGGGCGCGGATGCTCGCGCGGAGGAGTTGACCGGCGCATTGGTAAAGCGCCTCTTCGACTCGAAGAAGGGATTTTTCTATGCGCGAGGTCCCCTCGGTGAACGGCTCGACGTCAGCACATGGGCGGGGCTCGCACCGCTCGCGCTTGCGCACCTGCCCGTCGACATCTGCCGCCGCATCATAGACGAGCATCTGCTCAACCCGCAGCAATTCTGGCTTCCGTTTCCGATCCCCAGCACGGCGGCCTCGGAGGCGAGCTTCGTCCCCGGCGAAGACCGCTACCTGTGGATTGAGCGGTACTGGCGCGGTCCCACGTGGCCATTCACCACATGGTTCATCCTTCGCGGACTGCTGCGTCTCGAGTGTGATGCCGAGGCCACGCATCTCGTGGACCGCACGGCGGCGCTCGTGCGGCAGTCGGGATTTCGGGAGTATTTCAATCCCGTCACTGGGCAGGGCTTCGGCGCGCGCAGCTTTGGCGTGTCGAGCATCGTCGTGGAGTGCGCCGAGATGGCGCGCGAGGCGTTTGCCGGTCGTCGCGCCATCGCGTGACCGGAGCCGGGCTATCTGGGCAGGCGCGCGCGCAGCCAGCGAATCTGTCCGCGATGGCTGATCTCGTCTTCAGCGATGTGAAATAGCGCCCAGTGGGCGTTCAGGGGCGGCGCGGCAACGAGTGGTCGTTCCAGCCAGTCGTCGTCGCGGGTCGCCAGGGCCTCGAGGGTTGCGCGGCGCGCTTCACCCAGATCGTTGAGGTACTGCTCGAGTGGCTTACCGCGGAGATGGCGGCGTCCTTCGTCGCCGAGTGTGAGCGCCGGCTCGCACGCCGCCAACTCCGGCGGAGTTGCCTGTCGCTCCTCGAATATCAGCACATGATAGCCACGCTCCACCACGGCCATGTGGGCGAGAAGCGCGCCGATCGAGTTGCTCTTGTCATCGTGCAGGTGGTCGAGGTCCTCGACGGACAGCCCCTCGACGGCGGCCATGGTTGTCTTGCGCGCGTAGGCGAGCATGCCCACGAGGCGCCCAATGGTGGGTGTGTAACCGCGGACTGGCTCGATGCGATAGCAGGGCGTCGTCACAGGCGCGAGGAAGGTGGTTGTATCGTCAACACGCGACTCACCTCAAGGCATCAATCAAATCCCGTCGCGTAGTGCCCGCCAGCATCACGCGTAATGGAACCGTAATCGTGGGATCATGCCGCTCTCACGCGACCGTCACGAGGGGACAATGCCGCCGCCGTATCATGGCGCATCCTCAACAAGGGGCCCTTCCATGCGGACCGCAGAACGCCACCTGAACGCGGACATCAATGTCACCCCGTTCCTGGATGTGCTCCTGGTGCTGATCATCACCTTCCTCGCCTCAGTGAGCGCGCGGAAGACGATGGATGCGCAACTACCATTGCCGTGCGCGGGCAGTTGCGTCAGCGACGATCGTCCCATCGTGCTGGAAGTGCTCGCGGATGGGTTCCTGCTGAATCGGCAACCTGTAACCGCCGCGAACCTGCGCGAAACCCTGCGATCCGCTTTCGACGGTCGTCCCGAGAAGGTCATCCAGATTGCCGGGCATCGCGAAACCACTTACCAGAATGTTCTCAGCGCCATGGATGTGGCGCGGTCGGCGGGCATCACGGTGATTTCCATCCCGCCCATCGAGAGCTATTCCGCGAAGTGACGTCGGGTCGCGCTAGTGAGGCGCCGACGCGGGACGCAGCCGAACCTGAAACATCACTGGCCACAACTTGCCGGTCAGCAGGAGCTGTCCCTTATCCGGCGACAGCGCGATGCCATTCATGACCTCCGCGGAGCCGGGGCGCTCGGCATAAAGGTCGGCGAAGTCCAGCAGCTCGCGGACGTCGCCGGTTGCGGGATCGATCCTCACCACCCAGTTCGATTCGTAGACGTTGGCAAGCACGCTTCCATCCACGTATTCCAGTTCATTCAGCTTGTAGAGCGGAGAGCCCTTGTAGCGTACATGGACGACGCGTTCCGTGCGAAACGTCGCGGGCGAAAGAATGCGAAGTGAATCCGAGCCGTCGCTCATGAAGAGCGACGTGCCATCCGTCGCCAGGCCCCAGCCCTCGCCAGCGTACGTGAAGGAGTCGCGAGGCGCGAGCGTTGCCGCATCGTAGACGTACGCGACCCCGGACTGCCACGTCAGCTGAAACAGTCGGTCCTTCATCAATGCGAGTCCTTCGCCGAAGCGATTCGCCGCAAGGCGTCGCGACGCCAGTACCCTGCCGGACCGAAGGTCAACTCGACGGAGCTCGGAATAGCCATATCGGCCGGTGCTTTCGTAAAGCACGCTGTCCGCCCACACCAGGCCCTGGGTGTACGCGGTGGAGTCATGCGGATAATGCGCCGTCACTTCGTACGCGGGCGCGCTCGCCCCCTCCGTCCGCGCGCATGCGACCACGGCCCCATTCGCAATGAGTCCGCACAGGAAGAGCCGTGACAGCGCAGCCGAGACGGGAACGCGTTGATGGAGCGAGGCGAGCGTCCCACCAGGCTTTCGTTCGCTGCCTGCGAATCCTGCCGCGGTCTCGGGTACCAATGCCGACATGTGGGCCCTCATTCGCCGTTGACTCGTCTTGCGCAGCGTGCTCCCGACAGTTGATGTACCGCGATCGCCAGAAAATAATCGCGTCGGCAACCTGCTTACTATTGTACCGACAGCATTCAGCGGGCGCGAGCACACTGCCAACGGCACGTGATTCGCGACTTGCTCTCTGCTGCGAGGCGGCGCTGCGTAGCTGGCGCCATGCTGCGCTGACAACGTACTCTTCAGAATATTGCCGGAAAAACTCAGGGGAGAGGAAATACAATGAAGGTGTTCGCAAGTGCCGCGCTGGTCCTGACTTTCGTATCTGCCGCAGCGGGGGCGCAGATCAACGCGGGGGAGCTGAAGCCCGAGTCGAGCGCGCCGTTCACGCTCACCCAGGTTGCAACGTTCAACCTGCCGTGGCGCATCGCGTTTCTCCCCGATGGACGCATGCTCATCACGGAGAAGGTGGGTCCGCTCTGGCTGGTGACCCAGCAGGGCGTGAAGACGCCCGTGGCGAACGTGCCGGCTGTGCTTGCGCAGGGACAGGGCGGGATGCTCGGCGTCTATCTCTCGCCCAACTACGCGACTGACCACAATGTCTACCTGACCTATGCGGAGCCCGGCGATGGCGGATCGAGCCTCGCACTCGCGCGCGCGAAGCTGTCTCTCGCCGCGGGTTCGGCCAGCCTTGATGGACTCGAGGTCATCTGGCGCGACGGCGAGCGTGGGAAAGGCGGGCAGTTCGGCGCAGCCGTCGCCTTCTCTCCAGACAAGAAATACCTGTTCCTGACGGTCGGTGAGCGGCAGCGCTTTACGCCCGCCCAGGATCCCAATTCACCGCTGGGCAAGATTCTGCGCCTCACGCTCGACGGCAAACCAGCGCCCGGCAATCCGCAGGCCGGCAAGACTGGCTCACCGACAATCGATGTCATCAATCCGACACGAAACACCGAAGCCGCGAAGACGACAGCGGTCGTTTCGACGTACACCTTTCCGGGACCGAACCTGACGCCAGCGGAGGTCTGGAGCACTGGTCACCGCACCCCATATGGTCTCGCGTTCGGGCCCGATGGCCGGCTCTGGGAAGCCGAGCATGGTCCCAAGGGCGGCGACGAGTTGAACCTGATCGAGCCCGGCAAGAACTACGGTTGGCCACTCGTGTCGTATGCGACCAACTACGATGGCACGCCGATCCCAAGCCCTGACACGCGCCCCGACCTGACCAAGCCGGTGATCTACTGGACGCCGATCATCGCGCCCGGCAGCCTCACCTTCTACAAGGGCGCGATGTTTCCCAAGTGGCGCGGTTCGGCGCTGATGGGCGGCATGGCCACGCTGTCCCTCAATCGCATCACGTTCGACGGAAAGGGCGGTGCCACGCCCGCCGAACGTTGGACGGTTGGCCACCGTGTTCGCGACGTCGCCGTTGCTCCCGATGGTGCCGTCTGGTTGATCGAGGACGCGAATCCCGGTGGACTGTTTCGCGTTACGCCGAAGTAAGCATCCGGCCCAATTTTGTCGGAGGCCAGTCAGCCAGCAGAAGGG
>JALYVY010000375.1 GCA_030852985.1 Gemmatimonadota bacterium
CTCTGCGCACGCGTAGAGGTACGCCTTGATCTCGCTGGCCGGCGAAAACGCGCGCGACCAGCTCGGGTTGCGCGCAAATGAGAACGAGTAGAGGTGCGACTCGACGTCGCACGCACACCCGGGATACGTGTTGTCTCGCCAGACGCCGCCGAGCTCGGTCGACTTCTCGAAGACCAGGTAGTCGCCGAAGCCGGCCTCGCCGAGGCGGATCGCGGCGCCGACGCCGCCGAAGCCGCTCCCGGCGATCGCGACCTGCACATGACGGGGAGACGTGGTGCTGGCGGACGCGGACATGGGATTCTCCTCGGAAAGAACGTCGGTACCAGCGCGTACCCGGGACTATGGTACCATCTGGTACCAAGATGCAAGCCGCGGCGGAGAGAAAGATCGAGGGACCTGACGGGTCCCGGCCCCTCCGAGACCCCCTCGACGTGCATCGGCTGCGGCTCCTCGAGGGCTTCGCCGCCGTCGTCTCCGAGCGCGGCTATGCGACTACGACCATCGCGCAAATCGTCAAGCATGCGCGGGTCTCGAAGCGCACGTTCTACGAGCACTTCGCTGACAAGGAGGAGTGCTTCCTTGCGCTCTACGAGGAAGCGGCGGAGCTCCTGCGCCTGGGCGTGGAGCAAGCACTGCTCGCGCCCGCGAGCTCCTGGGAGCAGCAGCTCGATGCGGGGCTGGACTCGTACCTCACCGCGCTCGAGTCGAACCCCGTTCTCACGCGCGTTTGTCTCCTCGAGATCCGCGCCGCCGGACCGCGCGCCCTCGAGCTGAGGCTTCGTGGGCGGGCGAGGTTAGCGGCGATGCTGCGAGCGTTCGTCGAGCGCACCCGCCGCGAGCATCCCGAGCAGCTGCGATCGCTCTCCGAGGCGATGGCGACCGCGGTGGTAGGCGGCATCGACGAGCTGCTCCTCGAGAACGTGCAGCCCGGCGCGAAGAGCAACCTCAGCGAGACGCGCGCCACCGCCGCGGAGCTGATCCGCGCCGTGGTTCGCCTCCCTTCCGCCTAGGAGCCTGTAGGACGTAGCGCGGTTGCTCCGGCTCGGATGCTCCCCGGCCTCGGTGGGGCGCGGCGCTCGCGATGCGGGCGTCGCGCAGTGTGAGGCGCCACGGCCGGCCTCGGGCGAGGATCGCGGCGCCGGCGCGGCCGCGGCGCCCCCGCGCTACGTCTGGGCGGCCAATCGGCGCTGGGCCCGGAAGACTTTCAGCAAGTTGTGGCACGTGCAGACGATGCCCCATTCGCTCTCCACCTTCTGCAGTCCACGAAGCGAGAAGCGTCGGAAGCCCATCGCGCCCTTGATCTGGCCGAAGACAGGCTCGACGAGGATCTTCCGCAGCGCGTAGATGACGCGCCCCCGACGCGACGTCACCTTCTCGTGCATCTCGCGGTGTACGAGAAGCTTCTCACTGAGGGGTTCAGCAGAGAGTCTAGCGACCTCGCTCTTGCCGACGCTGATGTACGCGTCGACGCCGCTGCTCGCGCAGTAGGCGATGTTGGCGGCCGAGAGGTAGCCCGTATCGGCGCTGAGGATCTTGGGCATGGCGCCACAGTTCTCGCGGACCCTCTCGAGCATCGGCCCGAGGTGCTGCGCATCCGTCCCGTCGTTCGTCACGCCGTGCGCGACCACAAGCTGGTCTTCCGAGACCGCAGCCTGCGCATTGAAGGCCTGCATGAATGCGCCGTTACGGATCATGATCCGGCTCTCTGCATCCGTGAAGTTGCGCTGCGCCGTGTCCTTGGGCTTGCCCGCGGGCGTCGTGGGTACTCGGTGCGGCGAGAGCTGCGTCTTCGCGTTGCCGTCGTCGTCGTCGTCGTCGTCGTCGCGAGGCGCAAGCTCCTCAGCCTGCTTCTCCGCCTTGGCGGCGAGCGTGGACGCCGCCTTTTTCTCACGGGGCGAGCAGGTGGCGTCGTCGAGCTTCGTGCGCAACTCGGCGGCATTCTCGCGAAGCTTTGCGGCGCGCGCTTCGGCGGCCTCCTTCTCGAGCTCCGCCTTCGCCGCGCGAATGCGGGCGAGCCGCGGCTCGCGATGCTGGAGCTCGGCGGGCAGCTCGTCCCCGCTCTTGTCCGCGCCGAATTCGCGGTCCTCCGCAACGTCGGTCGCTTCCGCGCGGCGAAGCAGGGCTTCGATCTCCGCGGCGAGCCGCTTTTCCTCGTCCTTCATCCGGCCGTAGCTCATCGCCTTGTGCTTGCTGGCATTCGCCTGCACCTTCGAGCCATCGAGCGCGACATGGCCAAGCGTGCGCAGCCCCGCGCGGCCGGCCAGCTTGAGCACCTGCGTGAAGAGAGCCGAGAGCGCGACGCGATGCTGAAGCCGGAACTCATTGACCGTCGTCCAGTGCGGATGCGAGCCGCCAGAGATCACGCGGAGCGGCACGTCATCGAAGGTCGCGCGTGCAATCTTCCGCGAAGAGAACGTCCCCGTGCAGTACGCGTAGAGCAGAAGCGCCGTCATCATCTGCGGCGCGTACGAGCGCTCGCCACGCGGGTCCTTCTGCTGAAGCACACCTTCGATCGCGCTGAGGTCGAGCTCGGCGACCACCTCCAGAACGAAGTAGGCGAGGTGGCCTTCCGGAAGCCACTCCAGCGGCGATGGCGGGAGCAGGTAGGCCTGCTCCGGTGTCCACGGGCGGTATCGCTTGCTCACCCTCGCAGCTGATCATGGCAGATCGTCGCTGTCGATCCCCAGAACTCGCGCTCTGCCGCAGATTCTCCCCCGTGGCCGCCCGCAGCGCGGAGCGCGAGGACGGCCGCGGCCCCGCTACGTCCTACAGGCTCCTAGGCCGCGCTAGGCCCCCGAAGCCGCCAGGCGGCATTGAGTCGAGCGCGTTGTCCGCGCGGAGGCCGGCGGCCGGTGTCCCCCCGGACGATTCGGTGAAGATCCTTCACCAACGCGCCCGGGCGATCGGGCGCCGGACGATTCGGTGAAGATCCTTCACCATCGCCCGAGACGCGCCATCGCCATCGCCATGCCGTGAATCGTGAACGTGAAGGATCTTCACCATTCGCGCGGGTCGCCCTGCGCTACCGCCGCCAGCGGCGGTGACGCGCATCATGAACGTGAAGGATCTTCACCAAATCCGAGAGGGGCCCGGCGCCCGCTCCCGGCC
>JALYVY010000376.1 GCA_030852985.1 Gemmatimonadota bacterium
GATACGGAATCTTTACCACCTTGAGCGCGCCATTGCTCGCTCCCGCGAGCTCGAGCCTGCGCATGTTGTCCTGCGAGCGACGATGATTCTCGTCGTCCGCCGGATCCTCCTCGTACGCGAGCACGATCACGCCGGGCGCGACGTACCGCGCGATGTCGTCGACGTGTCCGTGCGTGTCGTCGCCCACGCAGCCTTCACCGAGCCAGATGGTCTGGCGGATGCCGAGGTATTCGCGGAAGGCGCGCTCGTAGTCGTCGCGACCAAAGCCCGGATTACGGACCTGTGTGTCGGACAACAGCCATTCTTCGGTCACAAGCAGCGCGCCTTCGCCATCGGTCTCGATGCCGCCTCCCTCGAGGGTCAGCGGCGCCCCGTCGTCAGCGCGCACCGCGTTCACGCGTGGCAATCCCGTGATGCTGGCAATGGCGGCCCCGACTTCGGCATCGCGCGCGAAGTTCGGATACTTCGCCCACGCGTTGAATCCCCAGTTCACCAGCTGAACCGCGCCCGTTTCGTCATGGACAAACGTGGGGGCGGAGTCGCGGAGCCAGACGCGATCGTTGGCGACCACATGCAGCCGGACGTTCGCACTGACGCCGTGTGCTGCGAGATGCTCGTGAGCGGAGGCTCGTACGGCGTCATTGTGGCAGAGGATCTCCACACGCTCGTGCAGCGCGATCACGCGCGCGATCTCGGCATACACCCAGGGAATAGGGCCGAGCTTCCCGGGCCAATCGGGCTCGTGATGCGGCCATGCAATCCACGTGGCGTCGTGTCGATGCCACTCTGCCGGGAAGCTCGGATGCACGCTCGACAGGGCCGTTACGCCCCCAGATAGCGCGACAGGATCGGCGCATAGGCATCGATGCGACGGTCGCGCAGGAATGGCCAGTTGCGACGCGTGTCCTCGATGAGCTGCGGGTCGCACGTCGCGATCAGCACCGCGTCGTCCGTTCCCGCCTCGGTGAGGATACGCCCAAAGGGATCCGCGATGAACGAGTGACCAAAGAACTCGATCCCGAGTGTCCCCGGCTCGTCATCCTCGTGGCCGACGCGATTCGGAGATGCCACGAACACGCCGTTCGCGATCGCATGTGAACGCTGGATGGTACGCCATGCGTCCACCTGCGCTATGCCGAATTCATCCTTCTCCGCGGGATGCCAGCCGATCGCCGTGGGATAAAACAGGATGTCGGCGCCGAGGAGGCTCGTGATGCGAGCGGCTTCGGGATACCACTGGTCCCAGCAGATGAGCACACCGATGGTGGCGTACTTCGTCTTCCACACGCGGAATCCGCTGGCCTGCTTCGCGATCTCGCCGATGGCGTCGATGCGGTCGTCGTGCGCGGCGTCGCCCGGGGCGAAATAGTACTTCTCGTTGAACATCGGGTCGTCGGGAATGTGCATCTTGCGATACACCCCGAGCAGCGAGCCATCCGCGTCGATGATCGCGGCTGAGTTACGGTAGACGCCGCGACCCTGCTTCTCGAAGAGCGGCACGATCAGCACGACGTCGAGCTCCTTGGCGAGCCCCTGCATCGTCTGCGTGGTGGGACCCGGGATCGACTCGGCAAGGTCGAAGCGCTCGCACTTCTGCGACTTGCAGAAGTACGGCGCGTTGAAGAGCTCCTTCAGGCAGATGATCTGTGCGCCGAGTGCGGCCGCTTCGCGCACGCGTGCGATCGAGGCTTCGATCGTCGCCTGCATGTCCGCGGAGGCGGAGTCCTGGATGATGCCGACTGTGAAGGCGCGGTTCGTCATGACATGAAATCTAAGGCGCGGAAAGGAGGTGCTGCGTGCAGGTGATCAATCGGAAAGACCCGCCGCTGGTTCCTCACTCGCGTGTCGTGTCAGTCGACGAGACCGATCACGACGTCCATCACGTTTGTCCCGGTGTATTGGCGCGGAAGCAGCGCGCCGGCGGCGGCGAGGGCCGAGTGCGATTCGTGTCGCCGCAGCGCGAGCTCGGGGTCGCGTCCGCTTTCCCGAATGGACGACCAGATCGTGCCGTCGGCGAATGCGCCAGCGGCGTCCACCGTGCCATCGCGTCCGTCGGTGCCGGCGGCGAGGAGCGTTACACGATGCGCCAGCTCCCCACCCTCAGCGAGGCGGCCAGCGGCGGCCAGCGCGAGCTCCTGACAGCGTCCTCCGCCCGGTGTCGGGTCTGCCGGAGCGAGCGTCGACGTCGATCCAGAACGGCGGGGAGGCCTGGCGAAGGTGCCGGAGTTGAGCTCGACCGTTGTCTCGCCGCCCCAGACGACACAGCCTCGGCGGCCTTGCTGCGCTCGCTGGAGAAGCGTCTCTGCGATGGACGTGCCCGCGGTGGACGCATCACCCTGGAGCGGAGCGCGGATGACGTCGGCGTCCAGCGACAGCGAATTCGCGTGTGCCGCTACCGCATCGATCGCGAGCCGATTGCTTCCGATTACTCGCGTCGTGACGTGGGCAAAGGCCGGGTGCGTCGACTTCGGCGTCTCGGGAATGGAGCCGCGCGCGACGGCCGCGAGGTAGTCGCGCATTGGGGGCGCGAGCCGCGCCAGCAGCGAGGTGCGCTGCAACAGCTCGGCGACCTGCTTCACCGTCATTGGATCGGGAGTGCAGGGTCCTGAGCCGATATCCGCGGGATCATCTCCGATGACGTCGCTGATCGCGAACGAGTAGGTGCGCGCGGGCGCCAAGGCGAGCGCGAGCCTGCCGGCGCCCCATCGCGTGAATCGCTTGCGGACGCCGTTCATCTCGTGGATGTCGAGGCCTGCGCCGAGGAGCAGCTCGAACAGTTGGCCGACGTCTGCCTCGGCCATGCCCCTGAGTGGCGCGGCAATGAGGCTCGACACGCCGCCGCTGAGGAGGACGATGGCGATGTCGTCCGAGCGCATGCCGACCGCCGTCTCGCCGATCCGCGCGGCGGCGGTGAACGAGAGGCGTCCCGGAAGGGGATGATTGCCCTGCATCGACCGAAGTGCGGCGTGCGGCGACGCCTCGACTTCGGGTGAGACGATCACCCCGCCGGCGATGGTGAGCATCGCGCGCTTGAGCGTCGTCGTCGCGGCGGCGGCCATGGGGTGCGCCGCCTTGCCCATTGCATAGAGCCAGATCCGCTGGG
>JALYVY010000165.1:0-1460 GCA_030852985.1 Gemmatimonadota bacterium
ACCCACTACCGTCGAAGCGGTACCAGCGAAAGCCGAGCGGGCTCGTGACGCCGTCGAGCAACTTCGCGCCGTCGTACAGTTCCGTGCGCACGGAGTAGAGATATGGATCGTCCGGCGACCAGAGATGAGGAGCACTCACGGCGGGAAACGTGAGCTTGAGCCGCGTGGAACCCAACGCCACCTCACTCGCTGTCCGTTGCTCGGCAACCTTCTTCCCACTCGCATCGAGAATGGTGCTCACCATCTCGATGCGGAGCGATGAAGCTCCGTCGTTCTGCACGGTGCCTTCGACAGACACGACGCCCATTTCGCGCGACACTGTGTCGGTCGTCACGCGCACGCCGTCGCTGCCATCCGCCATCGAGAGATGCACGGCATCCGTCGCAACGAGCCAGACGTCGCGATAGATGCCGCCATACAACGCAAAGCCCACGGAGAGGGGCGGGATGAACGGATCGTGGGCGTTGTTCACCTGCACCGCCACGAGATTGTCAGCACCCGCACCCAGCTTCAGGAACTTCGTGACGTCCACCGTGAACGCCGTATATCCGCCCTTGTGACGACCAGCGAACGCATTGTTCACGTACACGTCGGCGACCTGGTTCACGCCCTCGAAGTGCAGGAACACGCGCTTGCCACGCAACTCCTCACCCAGCGACAGGTGCTTCCGGTACCATCCAATGCCTCGCCGGTAACTCGGCGTGTCATCGAACGGGTCGCTCGCATTCCACGTATGCGGAATCGACACCCGCTCCCAACCGTCATCCGAATTCCCCGGCTTCTCGGCCAGGTTCACCCCACCGGAGAGATAGCGCCACCCCGAGTTGATCGTGTACTCGACACGCTGCGCGCCGGCAGTATTCAGCGCGGCGAACAGCGTGAGTAGCGCGAACTCCAGGGCAGACCGAGCAGGTCTCCATACCTTCCAGTCCTCCGAAGTTCCTATCATCCTATCATCCTATCATCCTATCATCCTATCATCCTATCATCCGCCCTCAGTACCCCGGGTTCTGCGGCATCACCTTCGTCAGGTTGGCATCGATCACAGCCTGCGGAATGGGAAACAACGTGTCACGCAATGCGATGGCCGATGTTATGCCCGTCGGTGCCGGCAGCGGATTGTACTTGGTCGTCCTCGCGAACCAGGTACCGGTGCGCAGCAGGGTGAATCGCCGCTCTTCCTCCGTCACCAGCTCGCGTGACCGTTCGTCGAGGATGAAGTCGAGCGTCACCGCGGCGGGAGTGATGAGCGACGCGCCGGCCCGCGCACGCACGATGTTGATGTTCGCAGCAGCGCCCGTGAGGTTGCCCTGCTTGAACTGCGCCTCGGCCAGCAGCAGGTAGGTGTCGGCAAGGCGGATGTAAGGTTGATCGTTGTACTGTGGCGCCCCCGTCACGTCGGCCGGATCTACCCAGTCCCATTTTCTGGTGCTGGGCCAGAGACGATCGTTGATCTTCTC
>JALYVY010000165.1:1470-10215 GCA_030852985.1 Gemmatimonadota bacterium
CCTTGACGGCGACGGTGAAGAGCGTGTCGCCGAGCTTCTTGCCGGCGGGAAGGCCGACCGGGTTGTTGTACAGGTAGAACTTGCGGATCGCAAACGGTCCACCGCGCGTATCGCTTGGCTCATAGAGATTCAGCGCCCACTTCGTGATGGAGTTGCGGCCAATGCCGCGACCGCCGTCCTCGGGCGCCAGCTTCATGCCGGGGTTCGTCTCATAGCGGCTTACCCAGCTGCGACGCATGATGCTCACTCCACCGCCCGGGACGTTCTCCGCATACTGCAGTACCCAGAGCGCCTCCGTATTGCCCTGGCTGCGATTCGCGTTGCCGTCCAGGAACTGGTCCATGAAGGCCACGCCGGGTTGGTTGGCGGCTACCCCATAGCGGGCCGTGATCAACTTGTAGACGCCGCTGCCAATCACGGCCGTCGCCTTCGCCTCAGCCTGCGCGGCGTCGCCGAGCGCGAGGTACATCTCGGCGAGGTAGTGCTCCGCGACACCCTTAGTCAGCTTGCCATTGTTCGTGGATGTCAACGGGAGGTTGGCTTCGGCGAACAGCAGGTCGTTGACGATGATGCGCCGCACCGAATCGCGCGGGATGCGTTCGAAGTCGGTGCGGATGTTCTCGCCGCTGGACTCCACGAGCGTGACCGGCACATCACCGAAGTAGTAGGTGAGGTAGCGGTAGGCCCACGCCCTGATGAGTCGCGCCTCCCCGACGACGCGCGCCTTGTCCTGCGGTGTCCACGAGACCGCCGGATTGTCCGCTCGGTTGATGATCGTGTTCGCCTGGTTGATCGTCGCATACATCAGGACCCACGTCGTGTTGTGGAAGCTCGTGAGCGGCGTGTTGTAGGTTCCGAACAGCTGCAGCAGGTTTTCGGTCGGCGACACCTGGTTGCCGAATCCGTTGTCCACGCCGATCGATGTGCCGGACGCGTACAGGTCGTTCGTCTGCCCCCCGTCCTGGCCCGCTCGCTCGCGGCGCACCTGCGCATACAGGGCGTTCAGCCCTGCCTCGAAGCCCGCGGCGTCCACGTACAGGTTATCGGGAACGATGATGCTCTTCGGAGTCTCGGTCAGTAGCGTATCGGCGTTGCACGCGGCGGTCACGCCCAATGCCGTCATCGCGATCAGCAGGGCAGCGTTCCGGCGCGTGCGACGGGCGCCTCGAACGGTCAGATCTTTCAGTTGGGAAGTCATTGTCTGGATCCGGTTAGAAGCGCACGGTGAGGCCACCAGTCACGACGCGCTCCAGTGGGACGGCGCGTTGGTTGTTCAGTTCGGGATCGAGGCCGGTCCAGTTCGTCCGCGTCCACAGGTTGCGGCCGTTGGCGTAGATGCGCAGCGACTCCCCCCCGAAACGAGCCGCGAACCGCGCGGGCAAGTCGTATGACACCGTCGCGTCCTTGAGGCGGATGAAACTCGCATCCTGATAGAATGCCACGCCGAGCGGATTGCTGAAGTTGCTGTTGGAGGGATACGTGTTGATGGGATTTTCCGGCGTCCAGTAGATGGCGTACGGCTGGTTGCGACGGACGTCGGAGAATGTCTGGTTGGTGCCCAGAAGGTCGTTGTCGCGCGTGACCCCCTGCACCGTGTTGAAGAAGGCGCTCAACGTGAAGCGCGCCACCTTGATGGTGTTGGTGAGCCCCGCGGTGTACGAGGGCTGCAGGTTGCCAATGAACGTCCGGTCGAGTGGGTCGATTTTTCCATCGCCGTTCATGTCCACCACCTTCACGTACCCGGGCTTGGCGGTGGGTTGCGCGCTTCCCGCAATGCTGTCGGTCGTCTGGAAGATTCCGTCGAACCGGTAACCATAATTCACGTCGATCGGCTGGCCGATGAACCACCGGTTCGCCAGGTCATCGGTGCCATTGCCGTACAGGTCCACGATCCGGTTCCGATTGGCCGAGATGTTGAAGTCGGTGCGCCACTGGAACACGCCGCGATTCAGGTTGACGGTGTTGAGCTGCAACTCGACGCCCTTGTTCGCCGTCTTTCCGATGTTCTGCGTGACCGACGTGATGCCGTGGACAGAGGAGATCGCGCGACGCAGCAGCAGGTCGCTGGTGCTCGCGGAGTATGCATCGAGCGTGACGCGGAGCCGCTCCTGCCACAGGGAGAGATCGACGCCGATGTTCTTCGAGAGCGTGGTCTCCCACCTGAGGTCCGGATTCCCCAGCGTCACCGTGTTGTAGCCAGGCGCCGTGACGTCGCCGGTGAGGTACGATCGGTCGTCGAGCTGGGCAAAGGTCTGGTACGGCCGGATGGCCTGGTTGCCGTTCTTGCCGTACGACAAACGCAGCTTGAGGGCATCCACGGATTGTTTCCAGGGGAAGAACCGTTCATTCGAAAGGTTCCAGCCAAGGGCGAGCGAGGGGAACACGCCGTACTTGTTGTTGCGCCCGAAACCCGAATAGCCGTCGCGACGCGTGGTCAGGGTTGCGAGGTAGCGCTCGTCGAACGAGTAGTTCACGCGCGCCATCTGCGACACCAACTTCGACTCCACGACGTCGAGGCTGGGCACGTCGAGCAACGGCAGGTTCGACCGGAACGCCAGCACATCGTTCGGATATCCCTGGCCGCGGCTCGTGTCCGCCTGCAATGAGTTGGATGCTTCGCTCAGCAGGCCGGTGAAATCAAAGCTTTGGCGTCCCGCCGTGCGCGCGTAGCGCGCGATGTTCTCCACCGTCCAGTCGTTGCGCCGCGTGCTCGCCACCGTGGACTTGCCGTTGACCACGAAGCCGGTCTGCGTGTTGCGGCCGAAGTACGTTCCCGCGTCACCGTCCGCGAGGTCGACGCCGGCGTTCACTCGATAGCTGAGCCCCGTAATGGACGGAAAGGTGAATTGCGCGTAGTTGCTCGAGAACACGCGCTTGCTGCCGTTCTCGTTCACCGCATTCAGGTTCTCCAGCACGTTCGTAGTGATCGGGTCTTCCGGCCATGGCACACGGACCTGGTTACCCGCGCTGTCGTACGGGCTGATAAGGGGATTGCTCTGGAACGCCGTGGTGAAGTTCGCCGCGAGGCCGTCGCGCTGGGTCCGCACGCCATTCGTGCTCGTACCCACGCTCAGCCAGGGCCGCAGCTTCTGGTCCAGGTTGAAGCGCACCGTCTTGCGGTCGTAGTTGTCGTTGATGGCCACGCCGTCGACACGCAGCAGGTTGCCGCCAATGTAGAAGCGCGTGTCCTCACCGCCGCCGGAGAACGAGAGCACGTGCTGTTGCTGGCTGCCCTTGTGCGTGGCCAGGCGCACCCAATCCGTGTTGACCCCGGCCTGATAGTTCTTCAGCTCCGTGGGCGTGAGCAGGCTCTCGCACGTCTGCGTGGGCGCCGTCCGGATGCGCACGCACTTGAAGTCGAAGAACTGCTGCGCGTCCATCAGGTCGGGG
The DNA here is from genome assembly GCA_030852985.1 of Gemmatimonadota bacterium. Taxonomy (GTDB): domain Bacteria; phylum Gemmatimonadota; class Gemmatimonadetes; order Gemmatimonadales; family Gemmatimonadaceae; genus AG11. The sequence continues at coordinate 4,861 of JALYVY010000165.1, forward strand.
ATGTTCGAATAGGAATGCCCGCTCGCCTGACCGTCATACGTGAAGCGCGACTTGCCCGGTATACCCTTCTTCGAGGTCACCAGAATAACGCCATTCGAACCGCGCGTTCCGTAGATCGCGGTGGCCGAGGCGTCCTTGAGCACCTCGATCGAACCGATATCCGCCGGGCTGATGTCGGACAGTGCCCCGTTGTACGGGATGCCATCCACCACGATCAACGGCTGCGTGCTCGCTGAAATCGAGTTGCGCCCCCGCACCTGGATGCTGAGGTTGGGCTCCGCACCAGCGCCTGTCGTCGTCACCGTGACGCCAGGCATCGACCCTTCGAGCGCCTGTACGAAATTGCTGTTGGGCTTTTCCTCGAGTCGCTCCGGGCTCACGCTCGTCACCGACCCCGTGATGTCGCTACGCCTCTGCGTGCCGTAGCCCACCACCACGACTTCCGTGAGCGCGGTCGCCACGCGCACCAGCCGAACATCGAGGGTCGTCCGCCCCGCGAGCGCGACCTCCTGTCGCGCATAGCCGAGGCGCGAGATCACCAGCGTCACCGGCGGCGTGGCCGATCGGAGTATGAACGCACCCTTCGCGTCCGTGAGCGTTCCCACGGACGTCCCCTTCACGACCACCGACGCCCCGTCAATGGGCTCGCCGGCGGGGTCGGCCGTCACCGTGCCGCGGACGACGACCTGCTGCGCCTGCAGCGCGGGGACGATGCTGATCGCGAGCATCACCGCGACGACGAGGCCACTGCGCCTCACTCTGGATTCCAGCATGCTGTTATGTGCAAGGGTGAAATCATGCGTGCGCCGATTGGCGGACGCCTTTGTTGCCACCGCCGCTGTGTCAGGGCGGATCGATCGTGCTCCCGCCCGCGCTGTTGCCCAGCGCCTTGCCCTTCTCCATGCCGGTCACGCGAATCGTGGCGTCCTTGGCATTCGGCCAGTAGCGAAGCTCCAGCTCCACCACCGCCGCCTCCGAGCCCTTCGGATCCGTGCCGGTGAGCACGACCCACTCGCGGCCGTCGTTGCGATAGAGCGCGATGGTGCCTCGCCCCACCTCCGCCGCCGTCTTCGTCTCCGCCACGAGCGCACTCGTTGCCGCCGTGCCCACGAGAAACACGGTCCCTCCACGGGCCAACGAATCCGGCAAGTCATGCTCGGCCGACACGCGCACGTCGCGACCGGTGGCCGACTGCAGGGTGTTCTTCAGCTGGAACGCCTGCTCGACGTCGAGCTTGTCGGCCTTGTCGCCGAATACAACGGCAAGCGGCCGCGCCCACGCAATCGACCGCACCACGGACGGCCCCTGCGCATACGTCACCCGGTCGCCGAGTACCGTCGAGTCGCTGAACTGCGGCACTCCCTCCAGCGACGCGACGCCCCAGCCGAGCGACCGTCCGCCGCTGTACCGCACGCCGACGAAGTGGTGGTACGCACCCGGCTTCGACTGCGGAGCAAGCGTCACGGCGACACGCCCGCTACTCGAGGCACCCGCCGCGAGGTGCAACGTCGTCGGCGTGAGCAGGCGCACGGTGGGGCCGTCGAACGACTCGGCGTTGAGCGCCAGCACCTGCGCCTTGCCGGTGTTGTTGGTCACCGTGAACGTCGCCACCGCCGCTCCGTTCGCGAAGCGCACCGGCGCGACCTCCACTGGCATCACAGTCACCGGCGCATCGGGACGCCCGAACTCGCGCATCAACTTCATGGCGACGAACGCTTCCGGCTTCGGTTTGCGATCGATGCCCACCGGCTCGTAGTGGCGGCTCTTCGTGCCAGCCACCGTCGTATTGAACGCGATCGACTCCTGGAACTGGAACTGGATGATCTCCTGCACGGATCGCGTTGCGAGCACGTTGCGGTAGATCGTCTCCCACTCACGCGGACGCGCTTCGGGCGATAGCAGCGTGAGGTCCTTCCAGTTGAACTCACCCAGCGTCATCGGCTTGCCAAGCTCGGTCGCGAAGCCGGCGGTGCCGAGTGCGTGTGAGGCCCACGCTTCTTCCCAGAGCGGTCCGTGCTTGTACGCGTGGAGGCCAACGCGATCGAACGGAACGCCGAGCGTGGCCAGACGGTTGAACATGCCGTTGTTGCCGGCGCCGGTGAAGAAAACGTCAGCGCCAGGTGCCGCCGCCTTCGCCGCCGCGTACAGCGACTTCCAGCGCGCTGGTTCCGCCGGCGTGATGCCCGGAATGAGCACTTCATTCTCCAGCTCGACGCGAATCACCTGATCCTTGTAGCGACCCACGATGGTGCTCACCCACTCGGCCGGCCCTTCCGTATCGATCATCAACTTCATGTCGAGCGACTTCGCTTCCTTCGCATAGAAATCGAGAAACGCGAGCGCCTCGGCGCGTGGCAGCGTTTGCAGCAGCTCGAGATGATGGAGTCGCACGACATCGAAGCCCATCGCGCGGATGATGTGCATGTCGGTGCGCATCCGCGGCACGAACTCGCGCCAGCGCTTCCACATGGCGGGAGACGTCGCCCAGAAGTTCTCCGACGTCACGCCGGGCACGCGATAGAAGTCGAAGTTCTCGACGAAGGTCGAGTATGGGAAATACGCGATGCCGAACTGCGTGTACGGAACGCCGATGCTCGCGTGCACCGTCGATCCCACGCGCTGGCTCGAACGCGTGCCGGCAAACTCGCGGAGCTGGCTCTCGGGCCACGACGGAATCGGTGCCTGGTCGATGGCAAGTCGCCACTTGAGCGCGACCGTATCGCCGACGCCGGGTGCGGCGTACGGCAGCACCGCCATGTATCCCTTCTTCGGCTGATCCGGATTGGGACCCGCCAGCTCGGACACCAGGTAGAGCGTATCGCCCACTTGCTTCGCACGCTCGCGAACGTAGAAGGAGCTGCCTTCGCCCCACGTGGTGTCGTGCTTCACCGATGCAGTCGGCGTGAAGCCGTTGACGGACAGCATCGAGAGCGTGCCCGTCTTCCACTGTGTCCAGTCCACGCCGTGCACGTAGCGAAAGTCGCCCTCCCACGTCAACGGCGAGTCGCCTCCTGGTATCACTCGGCCATTGAATCGGGTGGAGGCATCGTGGAGCGTTGGCGCGATGACTCGTCGCACGAGCGCCACGTAGGCGGGTCCGATCGGCGCGGTGCGTGACACGATGCTCGTGCGCACGTCCAGCCATCCGCCCCCATATGGGCGTGCTGATACGTGCACGACGTAGCCGTCCTGCTCCACGTCGGCATGCAGCTCTCCGTCTGGCGCCGAGGCCCAGTGCATGGGAAGCGGCGTAAACGCATTGATGGCGGATTCCATCGTGCCGGTGGAACCGCTCCGTACCACGAGCCCGAGTGCCACGTCGCCGGCGGGGTGCGCACTCCAGCTCAGCGAGAGTCCTGCGGACTGTTCATGTACGCTGAACGGACTAATTCCCAATGAGAGCGGGCGGGATTCGCTCGCTCGCGAGAGCGTGATCTCGCTGCGCGGCGCCAGGGTTGCGACCACGTGTGCCCGTCGGTCGTGGACATTGGCCATTGCTCCAGGGCCCCGATACTGCCCGTCGGGCAGGTCGGCGGTCACGTCGATGGGTCCACGGTAGGGGATCTCGTGATTGTTGCGGACCACAAGGGTCTGTCCCTGCGCTGTCGCTGCTATCCACAGGAGCGAACCGGCCACCACCCAGGCGCGAATCATGTGACCGGGTGCGTCACGGGATCCCACCGCCGCAGTGTTGCTGCGACACGCTCGAGATGGGAGCTCATCCGCGATACGGCAAGCGCTTCGTCGTGGTCCTGCAGCGCGCGGTGAATCTCCACATGCTGCTGATGATCGTCCTCGCGGCGGCCGTGGATGTCGAGGATCATCCGCTGTTCGTTGCGGAACAGTCCCCAGAGCACGCCAAGGAGCTCGTGCATCACGGTGTTGCCGGAGGCGAGTGCTATGTGCTGGTGAAACGCGAGGTTGTGCTGGTTAAGCAGTGACGTGTCGTCGAAGCTCCGCCCCGCCTGCGTCAGGAGCCGGCCCATCTCGTCGAGGTGCGCGTCGGTCGCGTGCCGTGCGGCGAGCGCCGCCGTCTGTACCTCGATCGGGATGCGCGCCTCGACGAGATCCACCAGCAGCTTCTTCGATGCCGTGGCGGCGTAGACCGGGTTGGAAATGAGCATCGAATCGGGCGATCTCCCCACGTACACCCCCGACCCGTGCCGGATATCGACCACCCCGAGCGTTTCCAGCTTCTTCAACGCCTCGCGCAACGTCGGCCCGCCCACCCCGAACTGGCGAGCCATGAGGGAGATAGGCGGCAGGCGCGAGCCGGGCGTGTACTTCGCACCCTGGATCAGCTCGATGATCCGTTGTGCGATGTCGTCTGACAGGCTTTGGCGAAGAACCGGCTCGAATACGTTCGACACGGGCATTAACACCACACAGGAGAGTCACCAAGTCATAATATGACTTGGTGAGACACTACCGCCCGGCGATACGTCCTGTCAAGGAAAAATTCGCCGCCACGAATTCAGCAAACCTGCCCGCGACACCATTTCTGAACGCCAAATCGCCCGTCGCGGAATCTGCCAGCGCTATCCACTAGCCGCTGGAAGCGACCCCAATAGCTTCGAGCCGATGAAGCGCTGGCGCCACGCCGCGCCACATTGGAGGAAGCATCCCGATGCCGAAGTCAATCAGTCTCCTGCGCCGCGTGACCGGCACGATGGCCGCCGTCGTTCACGCGATCCTCCTCCTGTCGTTCCTCTCGCACGTCGCCGTCGCACAGCGCCGAGTGCTCGTCTACACGCGCAACTACACGCCCGACGGCAAGGGCTACGTCCACGACAACATCGCGGCCAGCGTCGCGGCGATCAGGCGGATGGGAGCCGAGAAGGGCTTCGCGATCGACGTCTCGGACGACCCCGCCACCTTCACCGATGCTAACCTGAAGCAGTACGCGGCACTGGTGTTCTCGAACAGCAACAACGAGGCATTCGCGACTGAGCCGCAGAAGGACGCGTTCAAGCGCTTCATCGAAGGAGGCGGAGGATTCGTCGGCATCCACTCCGCGTCCGGATCACAGCGCGACTGGCCGTACTTCTGGTCCGTCGTCGGGGGCAAGTTCGTCGAGCACCCGAAGCTTCAGCCCTTCGTCGTGCACGTCGTCGATTCCGCCCACGTCATCGCGAAGGACCTGCCGGCTGAATTTCCATGGACCGATGAGGCCTACTTCACCGATCACGCCAATCCCGGCATCCATCCCGTACTCGTGATCGACCGCAAGCAGTTGCTCTACACGAGCTCCATGAAGAGCGACGTCGATAATTATCCCAACCTGCTGCCACTGGCCTGGTGGCAGCGATTCGACGGCGGCCGCGAGTACTACATCGCACTCGGCCACAACAAGGC
>JALYVY010000377.1 GCA_030852985.1 Gemmatimonadota bacterium
CAGCTACTCCGCCAGCTCCGCCTCCGCTTGCGACCATTGTCGTAACACCGAACCCCGACACCACTCAGACTGGCGCAACGCAACAGTTCTCGGCGGTCGGTCGTGATGGTAACGGCAACACCGTAGCAATAGCACCCGTGTGGACGGTCGTGAACGGCGGCGGCACCATCGACGCCTCCACAGGTCGCTTCACTGCCGGTAGCACCGCGGGCACCTACTCCAACACGGTAAAGGCCACCAGCGGTACAGTTTCAGGTACTGCTACGGTCGTCGTCCTGACGACGGTACCACCGCCATCGCCATCGCTGATCAATCTTGGTGCTGCGGCTCCGAACGGCATCATGGCCGGCACGGCAGTTACATGTGTCGCCGGCGGCACGATCAACGCCGACGTGAGCATCAGCCCCGGGAACACGATTACCGGCTTCGGTCCTTGCGTCATCACGGGAGTGCAACACCTCGCTGACGCAACCGCGGCACAGGCGCAGATAGATCTCACCAAGGCGTACAACACGCTCGCGGCGCTTCCGTGCCCGCCAGCAAATGCAATCGTAGCGAACCTCGGCGGCACGACCAAGCCGGCTGGTGTCTACTGCACGGCGAGCGGAATCGGCGTAACCGGTGTGCTGACGCTCGATGGTGGTGGTGACCCGAACGCGACCTTCGTCTTCCAGGCAGGTACTGGTCTCACTACCGCTGGCGATATCGTCCTGATCAACGGCGCACAGGCCAAGAATGTGTACTGGCAGGTCGGTACGTCGGCCACCATCGGTACGGCATCGAAGTGGCAGGGAAACATCCTTGCCTACACGAGCATAACACTCGTCGATAATGCAACACTGCTCGGACGAGCTCTTGCTCGCAACGGCGCAGTGTCACTGGGAACGAACAACGTAATAACGCTGCCATAACGTCGGCGCACACCGGGACCGGGCGACTGCCTGGTTCCGGTATCGCTACGGCGATGAATCAATATTGAAGTCTAAAAGGAGTTTTTGGATGTCAATCAAAGTTCTCATTGTTGCTTCGGCAACGCTTATATGGGCCGCACCAGCTGCGGCGCAGGAAAGAGGAACAGTGGAGTTCGGCGCGTTCGGGAGCCTCGCGTCCTTCGATAGCAGCCTGAGCCTCAAGACGGGATATGGCGGAGGAGGGCGCGTCGGCATGTTCCTCGATCCCCGCTTGTCGATCGAGTTCGAGGATGCCGAGATGCGGGCGAGCCGTCCGAATGGGTTGAAGGACGTAAACGTGGGGATTTTGTCCGGGCGGCTCGTGGCGGTTCCCATCAAGACCGGTGCGCTGTCGTTCCTCGTGGGCGCAGGTGCCGGGATTTCGACGGAGACGAACTTCATGCACACCTACGGCGTTGATGCGTTAGTGGGCGCGAAGATGGCACTTAGTGACAATGCCGCACTTCGGGTGGATGGCGTTTGGGATTGGCTCGCGAATCAGAACTGGAAGACGTACAAGAGCGTTCGACTGGGGCTCGTCCTGTACCGTCATCCAGCGCGGGAGATTCGCACGGTGACCGTCGTCGCGCCAGCGCCTCCACCACCACCAGCACCGACCCCACCACCGCCACCACCGCCACCAGCGCCGGCACCGCCACCACCACCGCCAGTGGTTGTCGACTCGACGAAGATCACGGCGAGCATCTACTTCGACTTCGACAAGTCCGATATCCGGAGCGATGCACAGGCGACGATGGATGCCAAGATCCCGTACCTACAGGCGAACCCAGGTATGCGCATTCGCATCGAAGGGAACACCGACGAGCGCGGCTCGGATGAGTACAACCTGGCCCTAGGCCAGCGCCGAGCAACGTCGGCCAAGAAATACCTCGTCGATCATAGCGTCGACGCGGGCCGTATCGACATCGTGAGTTACGGTGAAGAGCGCCCGGCCTGCAAGGAGCACGACGAGACTTGCTGGCAGCAGAACCGTCGCGACGATTTCCGAATCCTCGTGATCGGTAGCGATTCAATCAAGGCGCCGCAGTAAGCGGCACTCCCTGGGCTCAACGGGCGGGGCGGCGAAAGCTGCTCCGCCCGTTGAGCTATTAGTGGGGTTGATTGCCCGAGTTCGCGTCGAGTGTCGTCATCCCGCCGAAGGCTGGGAACCATGGACGAGGCTACCCGAGTACATCCAACGTTTGCAGGAGACTCAGTTCCGCGCGCTCGTCGCGTAATAGGATTGTAGAAGCGCTCGATGTAATCAAACACATCGGCGCGGGCTGCATCGCCCTCAGAGAATACGTGGCTGGTCGTCCAAGAGGACAAGTCAAGCGTTTCATGACTCCCCAATTCTTGGCGCTGGTGCACGGACTGGCCTTTACAGTGGGGGCCGCTCGCGGTCGGTCTCGAGGCGGGGACCACGCGCTCCACTCAGCGCCGCTGGCCAATCTTGCCCGACGCTGCGGCGATGGGGGCTATCGCCGCACCAGAGCCGACGGGACCGGGAACAACCGCACTAATGGAGGCGTTGTCACCCCGTGCTCTCCTCCCCGTTTCGTGAGACAGATTCAGGGGCGCACAGTGCGCTCTTTTGGCCCGGCTGCATTCGCCGCCCGACGGTCCTGCGATAGCTGCCAATACTGCTTCGGCGCACGATAGCCGAGTGCTGAGTGTGGCGCGATGCCGTTGTAATCGCTGATCCAGCGCGGTACCTGATCGAGTACCGCGGTTTTCCGTCCGGGACGCGGCGAAAGATGAGTGCCGTCGACGTGAGAATCGCGGCCTCTTGCACCATCCCTGTGTCTGAGATCGACCCCACGCCTCCCGGAGCTACCTGGTCGACGGTCCACTGCTGACCAGTACTGTCACGGTACGTTGCCGATGACATACGTTTTTCTCCATGCGTTATTAGCGCCGCGGCACTCGATCACTCGGTGACGGACCGCGGACGACTGCTACGTCCGGCTTGCCGACGCGAACACTGCGCGTACCGCGCGCAATCCGCTCAATTCCCCGCGTAGGATATCCAATGTGTTTCTATGCGCCGTGTTCATCTTCACGATGGCGCGGTAGACGCCCCTGTTCTTGAGCAGCCCTGGATAGTCCGTCGCTGGAAACGGTTCGCGACGAGGACCGGATG
>JALYVY010000166.1 GCA_030852985.1 Gemmatimonadota bacterium
TCCCGAGCCGCGAATGCATCGTTCCCTGAACTCGCTGGTGGCCGAACGGCCGCATCGACCCGGCTATGTAGATCATGGCTGTCTGACCCTGCCGTTTGACCCGCTGTCAGACGAGCGAGCGCGCAGCGCGAAGCGGGTCAGACTGTCGGACTGTCAGACGCGCGATCACGGCGCCACTTCGTGCCACGTGACGACTGTCTCGCGATCGAGGACCCACCGCATGCCCCACTGGTCCTCGAACAGCATTACCGGATGGCCCTTCGCGTCGTAGAGGAGCATGCGACCGCGATCGCGCGCGATGCGTTCGATCTCCTCCTGCGCGCCAACCGCCCACCTGGGGTAGCGCGCCGTGATTTTTTCCAATCGGCACGGGGCGCCGTACTCGTGCTCGAGGCGATGGAGCATCACGTCGAACTGGAGCTGGCCAACCGCACCAATGATCGGTGTGGGGCTCAAGGTGTCCGTGCCGGACGTGTAGAACACCTGCGCCGCGCCTTCTTCCGTCAGCTGCCGGAGGCCCGCGTCCAGCTGCTTGCGCTTGAGCGGATCCGCCGCGACGATGCGCGCGAAATGCTCCGGCGCAAAACGCGGGATGCCCGAGAACTCGAGGCCGGTGTCGACCGCCAGCGTGTCGCCGATGCGCAGGGTGCCGCGGTCCATCACGCCGATGACGTCGCCGGGCCAGGCTTCCTCGATCATCGACCGTTCGCGCGCGAGGAACTGCTGGGCGCTCGATAGCCGCAGTGGTTTCCCCGTGCGCACATGCGTGACCGAGAGCCCCGGTTGAAAGCGCCCCGAGCACACGCGCACGAAGGCGATGCGGTCGCGGTGCTTGGGATCCATGTTCGCCTGGATCTTGAACACGAAGCCGGAGAAGTTCGGGTCGGCGGGATTCACCAGGCCTGTCGTCGACTCACGCGCCGTGGGTGACGGCGCGAGCTCGACGAACTCACGGAGAAACGGTTCGACGCCGAAGTTCGTGAGCGCGCTCGCGAAGAAGACAGGCGACAGCATGCCGGCCAGCATCGCCGCCTCGCTGAACGGATGCCCTGCCTCATCGAGCAGCGCGATGTCGTGCACGAGCTGCGCATGGGCTTCGGCACCGAGCATGTCGCCGAGGGTCGGGTCATCGAGTGCCTTCACCTGCACGTCGGCTGCACTCGCGCCGTGATCTTCGCCACGCTCGAAGCGATAGATCAGCTTGCGCCGACGGTCATACACGCCGATGAAGGCGCCGTTCGAGTGGATCGGCCACGTGATCGGATAGCAGTCGATGCCGAGGTCGGCCTCGACGTCGCCGATGAGCTTGAGCGGATCTTCGCCAACGCGGTCGCACTTGTTGACGACGGTGAAGATCGGCATCCGTCGCCGCTTGCAGACCGCGAAGAGCTGGCGCGTGCGCTCCTCGACACCCTTGCGATTGTCGAGCAGCATCACCGCGCTGTCGGCGGCGATGAGCACGCGATAGGTGTCTTCGGAGAAGTCCTCGTGGCCCGGCGTGTCGAGCAGGTTGATCTGGTAGCCGTCGTACTCGAACTGCATCACGCTCGACGTCACCGAGATGCCGCGCTCCTGCTCCATCTGCATCCAGTCGGAGGTCGCGTGGCGCTGCTGCCGCCGCGCCTTCACAGTGCCGGCCAGGTGGATCGCGCCGCCGTACAGCAGCAGCTTTTCGGTGAGGGTGGTCTTGCCGGCGTCGGGATGGCTGATGATCGCGAAGGTGCGGCGGGTGCTGATCGCGTCGCGCAGGGTGGGGTCGATGGTCACGCACGAAATCTAGTGACACTGACGGTCGGACAGTCTGACTGTCTGACCCGCTTCGCGCTGCGCGCTCGCTCGTCTGACAGCGGGTCAACTGAGTGGCCTGACAGCTGTCCTGGATACACAACCGGGTTGATGCACCGGTTGGGCCACCGGCCAGTTCACACACGAATGCATTCCCGCCACGGGACCCAGTCGTGTAGCATATAGCTGTCAGACTGTCGTTGACCCGCTGTCCAACGAGCCGCCGCGCAGCGGCCGGCGGGTCAGACTGTCAGACTGTCCGACCCCCAAGAAGCCTCGCGATCGCGGACCGAATTCGCTGCACCGCCGTTGCCTTCAAAGGCCGCGCGGGCGTCTCAGGCGCTCCATCGGCGAACGCGCGGAACACCAGCTCCACCGCGCCGATCCTGAGCAAGGCGCCCGTCGACAGCTCGCGCTCCCCGGATGCGCGCGAGCCATTCACGAACGTGCCATTCGCGGACCGCAGGTCGACAACGAACCACGCCTCGCCCTTGCGCAGCAGCGTCGCATGTGCGCTCGACACGCTGTCGTCGCGCAACTGTACGTCGTTGTGTCGCGCCCGACCGATCGAACCCACCGGCTTGTCGAGCTCGAAGGTGGTGCCCGAGAACGCTCCCTTCATGACTTCGAGACTGCACGAGATCCGTCGCCCGCTCACGCTGCCGCGCTCAGCGCGAAGGTGCGAGAAGTCGAGCACCTGCGTCGCATCATTATCGAGCGCCGCTGGCGCGTCATCCGCCATGCCCTCGACATCGTAGCGGAGCTCCTCGTCGTGCAGCTGGATGCGGTCGCCATGCACCAGCAGGTGCGTTCCCGTGAGCGCACGATCGTTGACGTTCGTGCCATTCACGCTCACGTCGCGCAGCAGGTATCCGTTGACCGAGGGGCTGATCGATGCATGCCTCCGCGATACTCCCTTTCCGCCGAGCACGAAGTCGCATGCATCGTCGCGGCCGATCACGACCCGCCGGTCGGTGAGCGCGAACCGCTGACCCGTTTTCGTGTTCACCAATCGGCCGCCGATGCCGCTCACGAGTCGCGATCCGGCATCACTGTCGCGGCCCGCTTCCACCGCCGAATGCACCATCGAGCTGCCCGTGACGTCGGCCTCATACGTCAGGCGAATGCCCTCGAACTCAATCGTCGCCCCGTTGTGCAGTTCCGCTGAGGCAATACCGAGCAGCTCGCCGTCCAGGCGCAGCACAATGGCCGCCGTGAGGCGGCGAATGGTGCACGGCCCTGCCCCCGGTACCGGCACGGTGATGGAGGCCACGGCGGGCCGCCATTCGAGTGCCGTAAGCTCCAGCGCGTCAGGCCCACGCCCGCCAATGGTGTGCGAGCCGGGGGCCAACGTGCAGCGGTCTGAGCCGAGAATCAACAAGGGCATGCAGCAGATCCTGTTCGGTGGGAGCGGGGCCGTAATTCCACCCTCGAACGTGTCCGGAGTTTCATTCCCCGGCGGTGACGCGGCTCACCGCGCGCTAGCGGATTGCGAACGTCAGCGTGGCCCACTTGGACTCGTAGTCCACGGAATCCTTCGGCGCCGCCGGCACCTTCACCATGCGAATGAACTTTACGTACCAAACGCCAGGCGAGGCCAGAGAGATTGTCGCGACGCCCTGCGCGTCCGTGCGCACGGTTTGCGCCTTCATGCGCGCACCTGAAGCCGTTCGCCCGCCTGCGAGCACCACCTGGTCGGCCATCGGCTTTCCGTCCACGAGCGCACGCACATGCAGCACTCGAACACCCTTCGTCGCCTCGTAGGGATTCTCCATCGGAACGATCTCCGCTGGATATCCGAGCACGGTTGAGTAGTTCGCACTGTGCACGTCACCAACCTGCACCAGCGCCTTCACGTGCTTCGCATAGCGCTCGGTCGACGGCTTGGCGAGCTCGTGGCTGGCCTTGCGCGCCGCCAGAATGTCGGGGAGGCCATCGTCCGTCAGGTACGCGTTGAATGCCGATCCCTTCATGCTGATGAGCCGCGGCCGCAGCGAAGCCCCGAGCACATAGGTGCCCGGGCCACCCACCTTCGCGACCCACCTACTGGCATTGCCCGGCGCCGTCCAGGTCGCATTGTCGGCGCGCGTGCGTCCCGTCGGTCCAACGATCGCGAGATCGAGCAAACGATCACTGGTGACACTCGCTTCGCTCGTGGTGAAGGTGCCGTTCATCGCCGTCAGGTGGACGGTCGTGTTCGGCGCCACGAAGAATGCGTCAGGCTTGAGGAAGAGGTCGTGCGCGAATGCCAGCGTGGCGGACGCGCCAAGCATGCCAACGGTCAAGACGAGCGGACGAACGATGCGTGATTTCACGTTTCGGTGGGTGGAGGTGCGGACGTCACGAGCATTTCATCAGCGGCGAGGTTCAAGAACGTGTCGCACGTCAGAAGATACGTGCGCCACCCCACCGCGTGAAGGACGCTGGTCAGATCAGGAGGTCGGACCGCCGCAGGGGAAGCTCGCTGTTGCCTGATGCATCGGGCCTCGCGAACAGCGTTTGCACCACGTTCAGGCGCCCCGTAGCAAAGGCGAAGGCGGATCCCGCCATGTAGAGGCGCCAGATCCGGAAGGTGCGCTCATCGGTGAGGCGGATGGCTTCGTCCTTGTGGCGCATGAGGCGCGCGAGCCACGCGCGCAGTGTAAGCGCGTAGTGCTCGCGAATGCTCTCGAGGTCACGCGTCTCGAATCCGACGTGCTCCGCGCCCGCCACGACGGAGGCGAGTGGACCAAGCCGGCCGTCGGGGAATACGTACTGGTCGAGAAACGCATCGCGCTTCCAGATGCGCTTCTCCAGCCAATCCCAGCGTGGCAGCGGTCGGGCGGCGCTAACACTCACGATGCCATGATTGAGCAGCAGCCCACCGGGACGCAGCGCGCGATAGAGCGCCTCGAAGTACATCGGCAGGTTTTCCACGCCCACGTGCTCCACCATGCCCACGCTCGCGATCTTGTCGAACGGAGGCAGGTCCTGGAGCGCGCGGTAGTCGCGGATCTCCACGCGGCACCGCTCGCTCATTCCCTCCTTGGCAATGCGCGCGCGGGCCAGCTCGGCCTGCGCATCGCTGAGGGTGATGCCGAGCGCGGTCACGCCATAGAAGCGCGTGGCGTGGATGATGAGGGCGCCCCAACCGCATCCGACGTCGAGCAGCCGGTCGCCGGGACGCAGGCGCAGCTTGCGACAGATGAGGTCGATCTTCGCCAGCTGGGCGTCCTCGAGCTCCTCCTCCGGGTTGGTGCCGTCAGCGAAGTAGGCGCATGAGTACAGCATGCGCTTGTCCAGCCAGAGCGAGTAGAAGGTGTTGCCGACGTCGTAGTGATAGCGGATGGCGGCGCGGTCGCGCTCCGGCACGTGAACGTCGCCGACGGTGCCCACGGTGTGGGCCGCGCGCAACTCCCGCACGTCGGTGGTGGGATCTTCGCGCGGCAAGGCGCGCAGGTGCTTGAGCAGCGCGAACAGGTTCGCGGGTGAACGCAGCTGCGCGTTGATGGCGTCACCCATCCCCATGGCCTGCTCGATGTCGCCGTCGATCTCGATGTCGCCCGAGAGCACGGCTTCGATGATGGTCAGCTCGTTCGGCGGCAGGAGCATGCGCCGTAACGCGCCCGGCCGATTGATGAGGAACGTGAAGGTGCTTTCGTTCTTGGCCTCCTCGACGAAACCATCCCAGTAGCGAATGCTGAACTGTCGCGTGGCGACCGGCCCGAAGAGGATCAGGCACGCCGCCTTGGCGTGGACGAGCGCTTTCGGATTATCGAACTGTGGACTGCCATCCGGCGAGTAGACAGGTGACGAGGGCGGAGTGGAAACAGGACGGGAATGCCCCTGGTCACGCGCGCGCGAGAGCGCCGTCGGCCGTTCGTCTTCAGGAGTGGTCATGAACGGGAAATCTCCGCTGTTTCGAAATGGTTCCTGCGAGGGATTCTCAGTGACAACCGGCGCAAAAACTGCGCGCCGGGATGGAAATTGCCGCGGCGATTCGCCGCGAACGTCCGACGCGGAGCGGTGCGACGGTCGGCGAAAGTCCGAACCACTGGTAACCGGACTCTGTGCGTTATCGCGCACTTCGAACTCAGCGGCAGCGCGCCGCGCGCCGTAGGTTCCACTCCGTACTTAAGGGTACAGAATGACCAGGCGGCGCAGCTTGCCGCGCATTCATCCATCGTCACCGGCCTGCTGCGGATTCTCCGCGCCCCTCTCTGTCGATTGCTGGGTGTTTCCCTTTCCGGGATTCCCGCACGGCAGCGCCTGGAGCGCCGGCCCATGACGTCATTGCCCGATATCACTCCGAGCCCACTCGCGCGTGCGCTCCCGCAGAATCGGCTGCTGACCGCACTGGCCATCGAATCGCCAGACGATGCCGCATGGCTGCAACAGCAGCTCGTGCACGTGGACCTGGTACTTGGGCATATGGTGGCCGCCGCCGGCGAACCCTTTACCGCGGTGTATTTCCCAGTGACCGCGGTGATGTCCGTCATCAGTCACATGATGGATGGCGGGTCGGCCGAGGTGGGCACCGTCGGCAATGAGGGCGCCGTGGGTGTCAGGGCCCACTCTACCTGCAGCCCGACCATAGTGGAGCCTTAGCCGATCAACACCGTGGGACAGCCGAGGATGATCGCCCCCCCGTGCGCCGTCATGTCGCCCATTCGCGCGGCTGGCTTGCCACCAATCAGCACGGTGAACGAGCCGAGGGCGATGACGTCGGGGGGACCGACGCAAACGCACATGCTCGTGGCTGTCGCGGCGGGCATCGCGCCAATGAGCACGGTCGGCATGCCCGGAGGCAGGATCGGTCCGCCCACGTGTGGAATCGGTGGCAAGCCCGGCGTGACCATTGGGCACATATGCATGTCGCCGATGCGAGCGGCTGGAGCTCCCATGTCAGTCCTCTGCGGTCATCATGTGGTC
Organism: Gemmatimonadota bacterium; assembly: GCA_030852985.1. Classification (GTDB taxonomy): domain Bacteria; phylum Gemmatimonadota; class Gemmatimonadetes; order Gemmatimonadales; family Gemmatimonadaceae; genus AG11. Next base: position 6,697 of record JALYVY010000166.1, read on the forward strand.
CACAACCTTGTGCGATCGGCGACTTCGAGGCCCACCTTCACGAACTCGTTGAACTTTTCCTTCGCGCGCTCGGGCTCGGTCGTCACGGCTGCGAGTGTCACGCTCCCGGCGACGGCCTTGGCCGTCATGAACTCGTCGGGCGGCACCGGCGGCGCATGTGGTGGCGCCAGGCTACCCGCACTCATGAACGCGGCCAGCGCGGCGCAGCCCGCCGGCGTGCCGAAATCCGCCGCCTCACCGAAGTGCAGCGCCTGACGACGGTGCTCATCGGTCGGCTGCACGATCCATCGCTCCGTGGCATCGAGGGCGGCCTTTACCGCGGGGACGGGCTCGTCGCCGGCCACCTTCCGTGCGCATACCCACGCCCACCACACGGCCTCACGGCGAGGCAGCGCATGCGCAATGAAGCGGATGGCGTCGGCGTGGAGGTCGCGCTCGAGCAACTGCGCGACGAACACGCGCGGCGCCGGCACACCGCCGGCGAGTAGCGCCGTGGCGTCACCGCCGAGGTCGGCCACGGCGCACAACTCCGCCGTGCCGCGGCTCGGCGGCACAGTTGATGGTGCGCTGGAAGGGGCGGTCATGGCAATGCCTTAGTTGATCATCGTGATGGCGCCCTTTACCGTGAGCATCGCGCTCGCGTTCACCTTCGTCATCAGTCCCTTGAGTTCCGTCTGCACCTGCCCCTCGATGGACACCATCAATCCCTTGATGGTGATGCCCGTCTGGTCGATCTTGACGCTGTTCTGTCCGACCTTGAACTCGATGCCCTGCAGGGCCTCGTACGTGATCTTGCCCACGCCCGCCTTCAGGCTGACGTTGCCCAGGCTGACGTCGGTGGTGAGGTTGCCCATGGCGACCTTGAGCGACGCGTTGCCCATGCTCACGTCGGTGGCAAGGTTGCCCATGCTCACCTGCGTCGCGTCGTTGCCCTGCTGCACGACGACCGAACGGTTGCCGGTTTTCACCGTGACCGTATCGTCCTTGTCGATCATGGCGGCACGGAGTCCGTGGATCGTGAGAGTCTCGTTGTTGTCCACCGTTTCGGTGCGGTCGTGCTTTACGTGCACAATCTCGTCATGGTCGACAGTTTTGGTGCGATCCTTCCCCACCCAGTGCGTCTCGTCCTTCTCGACCTCGATATCGGAGTTCTTCTCGGCATGCAGGAAGACCTGCTCCGATCCGAGCTTGTCCTCGAAGCGAAACTCATTGAAGTTCGCGGCTGCGCCGCCCTTCAGGCTGCGAGACTTTACGCCGCTCTGCGAGCTGTTGGCGGGAAGGTCGAACGGCGGCATCTGCTCCGCGTTGTAGACGCGCCCCACGATGATCGGGCGATCCGGATCTCCCTCGAGAAAATCGACCACGACCTCCTGGCCGATCCGCGGCGTGTGGATGGCGCCCCACTGCTTGCCGGCCCAGATGCTCGACACACGCACCCAGCATGAGCTTTTCTCGTCCTTCTTGCCGACCTGGTCCCAGAAGAACTGCACCTTCACGCGACCATACTTGTCAACGTAGATCTCCTCACCCGCGGGACCCACGACGATCGCCGTCTGGGTGCCGTGCACAATGGACTTCGGTGTCACGGGCGCGGGCCGGAAGGGCACCGCGTACGGAATCCCTTCGAACGCGGTCGAGAAGCCGAACGCCGACTCGCCGTCCTTGCTGCGGTACCCGCTCTCGGTGCCGTCGTGCGTTGCGGAGAGGATGTGGTACGACTGGTTCACGTCGCGCCGGTAATGCTCGGCCACGTCCAGCTTCTGGCCGCTGCGGAGCCCGCGGTAGTTGGTGCTCCCATTGACCACGATGCTGAGCGACTCCGATTCCTCGAGGCGCAACCGCGCCAGGCGATCACCCTCGTCCACGGCGGCGAACTTTCCGGGATAGTCGAAACGCCGGTACGCCTCGGTACCCTTGGCACCTCCGGCGACGGAACTCTCCAGTCGCTTCGGCACCGTGTCGTTGTAGTCCACGAGCGTGACCTTTCCGCTCACGACTTCGCTGTCGACTTCGAGCGAAGTGATGACGTCGTCGCCCTGGTTGCCATCCCCGCTCGCGGCCACCCTGAGCTTGCCCGTGGGGCCCGCTGACACGGCGGAGGGCGAGTCGGCGAGGACCAGGGTGTGCTTGCCCGCCTCGTGCTCGAAGAAGTAGTAGATGCCCTCCTCTTCCATGAGGCGCGAGATGAAGGCGAGATCGCTCTCGCGATACTGCACGCAATACTCGCGCGCCGCGTACTTGCCCGTGAGGCTGAGCTTCACGTCGGTGACGCCCATGTCCGTGAGCACGGCCCTGGCGATGTCGGGCACGTTCTTCTGCTGGAAGATGCGGCAGTTGCTCGTGAGTGACAGGAACCAGAGCCACGGAACGACCTCCGCCCGATAGGACACCAACCCGTCGACGCGACCAAGCTGGACGAAGCGGCGTATGACGCCGTGAAAGTAGCGATGCCCACCCGCATTGAGATCGACGGCCACTGATACCGGCTTCCGCAGCAGCGTTGCCGGATCGATCGCCGAGTCCGTCGACAGCAGGTCGAGGTGGATGGCGAAAGGCTCTGATACCGTCTCCTCGCCAACGAGCCGCTCGATCATCAGCGTGTCATCGGGTAGCGGAGTTGTCAGCCGCATGGGCTTCCCAGCTTGTGTATACGGGTTCATGACCGGCTCCTCGCTCAGGCTAGAGGTACGGCGTGCTGTTCGGTTTTCGCTTCTGGGGCAGACGCGCCTGCGCCGGCCCTTGAACGGCCGCGTGGTGCAACCGCCGCCGCGGCGACGTGGTAGGTCAGTGCACCATCGGCACCGACGCCAACAGTGATGGTGCCGATTCCCTCGCCGGTCGCCATCTGTTCGAGCAGGCGAGTAGAGATCTCCGGCAACAGCGTGTTGGTGAGGATGTTGTCGACGTTGCGCGCGCCGCTCTCGACTTCCGTGCAGCGGGCGGCAACGGCGTCGACGACCGCCTCATCGTAGTTGAGCTTCACGTGATGCGATTCCTCGATGCGGCGGCGCACCTTGTTCAACTTCAGGCGCACGATCTGCTTCAGGTTCTCGTCGCGCACCGGGTGGAACGGGATGATGACCATGCGCCCGAGGAAGGCCGGCTTGAACGTCTTGTCGAGCTCCGGCTTGAGCGCCTTCACCAACCCCTCGGACGACGGCGCGGTCTCGGGATCTGCGGTGAGCGTCATGATGGTATCGGTCCCCGCGTTCGTGGTGAGCACGATGATCGTGTTCTTGAAATCGATCTCGCGCCCTTCCCCATCTTCCATGCGCCCCTTGTCGAACACCTGGAAGAACAGCTCGAGCACGTCGGGATGCGCCTTTTCCACTTCGTCCAGCAGCACCACCGAGTACGGACGCCGGCGCACGGCCTCGGTGAGCACGCCGCCCTCGCCGTAACCCACATATCCCGGAGGCGACCCCTTCAACGTCGAGACCGTATGCGCCTCCTGGAACTCCGACATGTTGATGGTGATGACGTTGGTCTCGCC
>JALYVY010000167.1 GCA_030852985.1 Gemmatimonadota bacterium
CGCATGCACAGGCCCATTCGCCAATCCCTTCAACGGCAGCGTCGGCGCGAACTTCGTCAACTCCGCCAGGGCAATCGGCCGCGCATCGACATCGAGGTCCATCGTCTGCCGCCCGACTGTGTGCACCGACGCCGTACCTACCGCGTGCGAGATGTTGCGCCCGTCCTGATGCACGACATCGAGCCCCGTGATTACGAGCTGGCTCGCGCCCGACCCATTGAGGGTCGCGGTTCCGCTGAGTGTTCCGCCAATCGGCAACGTGGGGAAAAGAATCTTCACGATGTCGATTTGGAGCGGCGCCATCCGCACCTTCAGGTCATGCGCACTCACCACCACGGGCTTGATCCCCTTGAATCCCACCACGCCGTCGGCGATCACGCGGCTCGTCCCTCCTCGACTGGTCGCGAAGGTCACGTCGGCATCGAGTGGCAGCCGTCCCGCCGTCCCACTGAACTTCGCGCGTCCGGACAGCACACCTTGGCGCGGGAATGTCACGCCGGGAATGACGTCCTCGATCTGCTTCGTGGTGAGTCCCGTGAAGCGAACATTCGCATCGTGGAAAACCAGCGTGTCGGTGACAACCACGCCCAGGTCGCCGGTGAGGTGCGCGCCTCCCGTATGCAGGTCGGCGTGTCGCATCACGTAATCCTGCGCCGCGCCGCGCCACACCACGCTCATCGCGAGATTGCCGCCGCCCGTGCGCGGCACCTTGATGGGGAGCCAATCGAAGTCCGCGAACGCCGCCGGCGACAGTGCAAGCGAAAGCCGCATGTCGCCGCTGTTCATGTTGTACATGCCGTCCGCCTTCAACGCCGTATTCGGAAGGCGGCCAGACGCGCCCTTCCACCACAGTGAATCGTCGTTGAACTCGAAGTTGCCCGTGGCCGCCCGAACCTTCGCGGCGGGAGGACGGAAGGGAAATGCATCCATCGTCATCGACGCGACCTGCACGTAGCGGGTCTTGTACTTCGGATCGGCCCAGCGGATGAATGGCACCTTTCCGTTGAGACGTTCCAGCGTGACGATCTTCTGGTATCCACCCGGCGCTTCCGCGATGAGGAGGCGCGAGCTGGCACTGAGCGCAGCCTTGAGCAGGCTGTCGCGCACGCGCGCGCTGACCCCTTCTCGCGGAGCCCACGGCGACCGCACCGTCACGAAGCCGTCCACCACCGTGACGTTCGTCAGGTGAACAGTCGAGCCCCACCCTGGCGTTGTATCTCCCGGTGCCGGCGGTGGCGTTGCCGGCCACAGGATCCGGTAGTTCCACGGCCCATTCGGCAGCCGTGCCACCACCACATCCGGGTGATAGAGCACGACGTTGTCGAAGTTGAGCTTCGACGAGAGGAAGTTGCTCAGCACATAGCGCAGCGAGACCGAATCGGTCTTCAGGAACGGATGGCCGGCACTGTCCGTGATCGTGAAATGCGTCAGCGTCGCGCCGCTCAAGAGGTTGCCATGCACCGCGTCGATCTTCACGATGCCATGCGTCTGCCCCTGGAGGATGCCGAGGACGAATCGGCGCGAGCGTTCGCGTCCGAAGTCCGTGTTCGTGAGCAGCCACACCGCCACCACCGCGACGACCAGCACGACGCTGAGCACCACCAGGAGGCGGAACAGGCGACGAAACATCAGTAGGCCTGCCCGATGGACAGGTGTAGCGTGAAGCGATTCAGGATGCTGCCAATGCCCGTCGACGTACCCGTTGGTGAATACCGTTTCGGGATGTCGAGCGGAATGATCTCGCGCTTTCCGTTCTTCACGACGTCAGTCACCACGGCGAGATTCTCCGTCCGCGATGGATTGAAGCCGAGGTCCACGCGAATCGGGCCAACCGATGACTGGTACCGCACGCCGATGCCGGGAGTGATCGCCCCCGTGCCGCGCACGAGGTTGGCGAGCGTCGACACCCCGGCGCCAAGCGGATCGAGCACCCGCTCGCCCACCGCCGCACCATCGACGAACACCGCGCCGCCGAGGTTCTCGATGAATGACAGTGGAAACCGCCACTCGATGCTGCCTTCGATCAGCGACGTGCCGCCGAGGGGTCGCGGCGTGAACACGTTGTCCTTGAGCGGACCACCAGCACCCATGATCGTGTTCGGATCGCAGAAGCGCACGGCTTCGCTCCTGGTGTCACACGGGGCGCCGGACGCAGTCAACCCACTCACCACCGAATCGATCGGAAGCGTGAGGATGCGGGGACCGAGCTGATTTTCCCCGTACCCGCGCACCGATTGCGAACCGCCAGCGTAGAACCGCTTGCGCGGATGCAGCACCGCGTCGCCGAGTGTTCCCCCGCCTGCGAGGGGTCGCACGAATCCGATCCGAAGCCGAGAGGCAAGCACGGACTTCTTGCCACCGAGTCCCAGGTAGATGGTCCCTTCGCCGTAGGCCCGGTTGTAGCGGTAGTCCGACACCGTGAACGACGACGCGTGCTCGAACTCTGCACTCGCCCGATAACCGCGGGAGGGCGAAAGCGGGTCGTCTGAACGGTCGACCTGAATCTGGCCGAGCAGCGGCGACAGGCGCTGATGCCCACGCAGACCATTGATGGACGTCGTATCGCACACGCCGAAGTTCACGCAGAAGTACGGTCCACTCGCTTCGACTCGCGTGACCTCGAATCGGTAGGAAAGGCTCGCCGGCGCACGTGGTGCAAGCGTGTGCGTGAACGTGAGATTCCCGCCGTATCCATTGTCGATCACGACCGCTGGCACCGCACGGCGTTGGGTGAACGCTCCGATGGCGATGGCGTCGCGTGGTCGCTGGAGCCACGCCGGCTGCTTCAACTCTACGCTCGCCTGGTACGTGGGCTTGAGGAAGTCCGTCGCGTCTCCAGTAATGGTCGTGTCGGCTTCCTGACGATGAAAAAACCTCGACTGGTTGAGCGGCCCCGCGAGCAGGTTGCCCGCCGTCGCCGAGACATCGAGACGGCGTGCCCCGCCGAACAGGTTGTAGGCGGTGTAGCGCCCTTCGGTCTGGAGGAAGTCCACCGTGTTGAACCCGCCGCCGATGCGCGCTTCGTGCAACTGCGCCTCGCGCAACAGCACGTTCACCGTCTTCACGCTGTCGAACGTCTCGGGCACGTCGATAGCGGCCAGCTTGAAGAGGTTCGACTCGTACAGGTTGCGCTGGCTCTCGAGCACTTTGCTGCGACGGAAGAGGTCACCCGTGCGGAAGGAGAGGGAGTTGAGGACCGTGTGCTCCGACACCTGGCTTGCACCGAGGATGACGACATCACCCACCGTCGTGAGGTGGTTCTTCACGAGACGCACCTGAACGCGCGCCGTGTGGGCCAGCTGGTCGACGACCGTGGACGTGTCGACGAGTGCGTCGGCGTAGCCCAGCTCCCACAGCTCGTTCTGGAACTGGATACGCGTGGAATCCACTTCGAACATGTCGAGCGGACGGCCGATCTCCACCAGGTTGAGCTGCTGAACGCGCTTGGGGGTCAGCAGCGTGGAGTCATAGGCGATCGACACGTCCGTAACGATCGTCGGCTGGCCCTCGGTGATGTTGAAGCGTACCGCGACCTGCCGGTCGTTCAGCTGCGTCACCGTCGTGTCGACCTGCGCCTCACGGTACCCCTCGCGATAGTAGAACACGCGGATGCGGAGCACGTCGCGCTTGAGCTCCTGGCGGTTGAGGTAGTGCCGCGCCTCGATCGCCCGCCAGTTCGCGAACCGGCAGACCGGTGCGAGCAGGAAAATCCGGCACCGCGTTGGCTCGGTGTAGATGTTCGCCTGCAGCTCCCGAAGATCGATCGCCTTCGTTACACCGTTGAACTCGACCGCCGTAACCTCCGGCGCCGGCGCCTTGTCGGGCCGGAGGATCTGGGCGCAGAGTGAGGGCGCAGCAAAAGCGCTCGCGAGGACGGCGAGCGCCAGGCGCCAGCGGCGGCGAGGCAAGAGCATGATGCCCCAATCTATAGCAAAGGACAGGCCCCACGGGCCGGCCCTCCGGGTCGGCGTCAGACAGTCGGACAGTCGAACGGTCTGACAACAAGCCGCTCACCTGCCAGACTGCTCACCCGCTGAATCGCTGAATCGCTGAATGGCCGAACCGCTGAACTACAACCCAGACAGCAACGTGTCGTTGTCCGTGGTGTTCGCGATCCGCTTGATCAGCCATTCCATTCCCGACTGTGGCGGCATCTGACCGAGCCCTCGGCGCAGGGTATACACGTGGTCGAGCTGGTCCGGGCGGAACAGCTTTTCCTCGCGCCGCGTGCCGCTCGTCGCGATGTCGATCGCCGGATAGATGCGCTTTTCCGCGAGTGAGCGATCGAGCTTTATCTCGCAGTTGCCCGTGCCCTTGAACTCCTCGAAGATGATGTCGTCCATCCGCGATCCGGTTTCCACCAGCGCGGTGGCAATGATCGTCAGCGACCCTCCGCCCGACGACGGCGCCACGGCGCGCGCCGAGCCGAAGAAGGCCTTGGGCTTCGCCATCGCCTGGGCATCGAGACCGCCAGACATCGTGCGACCCGTGCCGCGCTCCGCCGTGTTGTGCGCCCGCGCCATGCGCGTCAGCGAGTCGAGCACGATCACGACGTCCTTGCCCGTCTCCACCAGCCGACGCGCGCGCTCGAGCACCATCTCCGTCACTTCGACGTGTCGCGCAGCGGGCTGATCAAAGCTGGACGCGATCACCTCGCCCACGCCCCACGATATCGCTTCGCTCACTTCTTCAGGACGTTCGTCCACGAGCAGGATCAACAGGCTCGCCTCGGGATGATTCAGTGCGATGCCCTCTGTGATCGCGTGCAGCAGCGTGGTCTTTCCGGCGCGCGCCGGCGCGACGATGAGCGCGCGCTGGCCATAGCCGATTGGTGCAATGAGGTCGATGGCGCGCCTGATCAGCTCCGCGCCGGCCTTCGCGGGCTGGCCCGTCTCGAGGATCAACTTCCGCTCGGGATAGGTGGCGATCAACGTGTTGAACTCGGGGCGCTTCGCCGCGTCCGCCGGATCTGCGGCGTTGATCTTCGTCACCTCGATGAGTGCATTGCGTCCGCGCGGGTCGCGACCCGTGGTTGCGGACACCTCGTCACTCTTGCGCAAGGAGTACTGACGCACGATGTGCGGCGGAACGTAGGCATCGCCCGCGTCGGCCAGGTAGCTCGCCTGTGGCCGACGGATGAATCCACCATCGCGTGCGGGATCGAACCAGCCCGTGGTTTCACCCGTGGCGACGAGCGCCATCGGGACCGGGGGTGGGCCAGCGTTGCCGATCGGCGTCCGATCCGGCGGCGCTTGGCCAGGCTCCCGTCGGCCACGTCCACGATTGCGACGTCCGCGACGTCCGTTCTGCCCCTGCTGGTCGCGCGGAGTGCCGGCACCCGGAGGAACGAATCCACCCTCGGGTCGGACGCGCTCCAACGACGGCGGCGACGCGGCCGGCGCCTGCCCGACTGCGCTGTCGCCATCGGAGCCGTTGCCCACTTCCGTATGCTCCACAGGCTGCGGCGCATGTACCGGGACGTGGACCGCCCGGTCGCGAACGACCGGCTCGGTTCCGCTGTCCTCCGCAGGCGGTGCTTCGCGGTACGGGTTGTCTTCACCGTCGGTAACGATGTCAGGATTACTGTTCGGGCGGGTTCCGCGGCCGCGACGTGGAGGACGCCGACTTTCGCTCATGCAGCTGTTGTTGTTCGGGGTGAGTGCGCGCGGCCACGCCATGCGTGCCGCGTCCTGCTGTAGCATTCTGCCATCACGTCTTCGCGGGATTGCGAGCCCACGTGCAGTAGGAGATGTGGCTTCGGCGCCACGAACGGACTGCGAGATGTGACGGACTTGTACGACGCGATTCGGTTCTGATCTCCGACGCCTGCCGGCGCGGAACCCACACGCGGGGACAGACGACATTCCTGCAAGGGCGCGGCGCCGTTTCCTGCAGCGTGGCCAATTACCGTTGGCCCACTGGCGTGCCGCGAATCAATGTTCACCGGGTCGGACGCGTAACGCGATCGGAGCCGACGAACGCATCGAGTATCGCCACGAAACGCGATTCGCGCAACCCACCCCCCTCTAATCGCTCCGAACCCCGCCGTTCGGCCCGCATCCGCCGCGCACGCTCGACGCACGCTTCAGGAGTCGCATCCTCCGGTGTCACCCAATGGGAGACTCCGGTTCCACGAGGCCAAGCTTTCGTGACAGCACGACGAGCCGCCGCGCCAGCGTCAGCACACGCACCACGGCGGCTCGATGCTCGTCTGCCAGCGGCTCGAGCTCGAGCAACTGCGCCTCCGCCAGTAGCGCCGTGAGCGGATTGTTGAAGGCATGCTGCAGCGCGCTCGCCGATTCACCGAGCGCGAGGTGCGATCGCACGCGGCGAAGTTCGCGCGTGGCCACCTGTTCGTCGCTGTTGTAGGGATCGGACGTCCGCGCACCGGGCACGCCAGACGCTCGTTCCGCGAGGAGTGCGAGCACAAGCTTGTCGGGATCGGCGCCCGGAAGAAGCTGCGCTATGAGCTCCCGCGCGAACGACGTGGAGGCCTCGGCGACCATCATCGGGAATGGGCGTTCTGGCGTGGCGCCCTCGTCTCCAAGATCCGAGTAAATTTCGCTCATGAACCCCCCAGAAACCGAAGTGAGTGCGGGCGTGTCAGTCGCCGTGGAACAGTATCGTCACGATGGCGACATCGCCGCACTATTCGAACGCATGAAGGCGCTTTCCAACGCAGCCGATCCTGAGGAGCTCATCGCGGCTACGTCGGTGCATCATGATCTCCCCGAGGTCGTCATTCCGGCGTACGAGCGGGTAGTGGCAGCCCGCCCCCAGGATGCGCAGGCCATGGTCGTGCTCGCGAATGCATACTGGCTCACCGGACGAGGCTCGGACATTGTCGGTGCGCTGGCGGCCCGCGCCATCGCGGCCGATGATTCCAACCGCGGCGCGTGGCACCTGTGGTGCCTGAGCGAATCGAATCCGCGCGGTCGCGTGGAGCGGTGGCAGCAGGTAGCAGGGCGTTTCCCCGCGGACCAGCTGGCGCGAGCGGCGCTGGCGGATAATGCCGCGAGCCTCGCGGGCGCGGAGCACGACCCGCTGGCGCTCGACCTCGCCGTGCGTACGTACGAGGGACTGTGGGCGGAGGCGAGTCGCGACGAGGAACGCCGCGCCCTCGAGGAGTCGATCGCGAAGCTGAAGGGCTGGAAGCTGTAGCCGATGGCACGGCACCAGACTACGCGGTCTGGCCTCTCGCGCCCTGCTCGCGGTGCGGGGCCAGGGCGTGCACGGCATCGATCAGTTCCCTGAGCTCGAACGGCTTGCGCAGCGACGGGCACTTGCACGAGAGGATGAGCTTGTAGGCCCGCTCCGAGATATCGCCGGTCATGAACAGCGTGCGGTGGCGCAGGTGCGGATACGTCGCCGCGGCAAGCTCGAAGACAACGTCGCCTCTGGTGTCGGGAATGCGCAGGTCGATGACCATGACGTCGACCTGCTGCGAGGACAGCACGGCAAGTGCGGCGTCGCCGGAATGGGCAGCCGTGACGTCGTAGCCGGCGCGCGTGAGCGCGATGGTGAGCGCCCGGCAGATCGCCGGCTCATCATCGACAACGAGCACCCGCACCAGGTCAGACGCCACGGCGTCCCCGATGCGGAGCTCGTTCGTTGTGCTCATTGCGCCACTGCTCCATCTCATCGGCCTCGTCATGCGGGTGCGCCCACGTCCTCCTCGGGATCAGCGTGGCGGAGGTGATCCGCCAGCAACCTGACGAACATCTCCGGCATTACGTCTCGGCGAATCTCCCTCGGCGACTGTCCTGTCCACTCCTGCAACAGCTTCGTCAGTGTATCGGGATCGGCATAACCGACCTTGGTCGTGATCTCCTTCAACCGGCTTCCCGGCGTGCGCAACAGCGTGTATGCCCTCAGTAACCGCGCGCAGACAATCAGGTGCCTCGGCTGCAATCCGGCGGGCAGCATGTGCCGGTAGAGGGACCGCGATGCCATTCCGGCCAGCTTGGCCAACTCCTGACTGTTCTTCACGCGCGTCGGCGAGCGGAAGAGATGCTCCACGGCGCGCGATACAGCGACTGGCAGAGTCCGCAGGGATACCGCCAGCTCCTGCAACATCAATTCAGCCATCGGATGCGCCGGAACGCGCTCGATCAGGTCCAGAAAACGTCTCGGCTCATCGTCGAACCGGTTCAGCACCACATGCTGCACACTGAGGCGCGCGAGCCTCACCACCATTCGTATCGCCGTCGGCGCAAGCACGGTGTAGATGACCACGGGAAGCGTGGGATGCTGCGCAATGATCTCTTCCAGCGCGTCGCCGTACTGGCCGTCGCGAATTGACGGGTCGAGGATCAGCAGATCGGCAGCTCCCTCGTGCAAGAGGGAATGCAGCTCCGCCGGATCGATCGCCGTGTCGAGAGAATGTGCGTCTCCCAGGACGATGCGAAGATGGGCAAGCAGGTTGCGGGGAAGTAGAGCGACGACGTGCAAAGCGGGCTGCGGGAGGATATTGGCACAAAATGCCGGTTTTCTGTCACAAATTGCCCGTTTACGCGACGCATAGCGACCCTAGGCTTCAGTCGTGGTTCAGCACGAACCGCTTCCCCCCATCTGGAGTCGTCAAATGTCCCGTCGCTCTCTGTCGCTACTGGTGCTCGCGATTGCCTCCTTTGTTGTTACTGCGTGTGGGTCGTCTCCGACCGCTCCTCGTCAGGACTCGCCAATTGTCGTGATGGGCGGTGGCGGCTGATTCAGTCTGCCTAGATCGAACGGGTAAGCGCAGCTTGACGTTGGCGCAGGTCGCTGGCGATGGAAACCAGTGATGCGGGAAGAGGCGATTCGGCGACACGCATCCTCGTGATTTCGCATAGCTGGGCAAGCTGCGTTTCGGCGTGAAAGACGATGGGGTGGAAATTGAATTTGGTGGCGAATGCGATGGCGGCTACGTAGTGCCGCCGCGCACCCTCCCCGTCACCAAGACGCGCCAGCCCCTCGCCTGAGTGAACCATGAACTCAGCCTGCAGCATTGGCGGCAACACGGCGGCATCAAGCCGGCGGCGGTGTCGGTCGAACAGGGGCAGTGAGCCATCATCCGCCGCGATTTCCATAAGGTTGATCTCGGAAATCCAGCGGATGTATTGTTCCTGCGCCGTCACGGCGAGCAGCGAGTACGCATCACGTGCCGCGCTCCGCACCCCGAGCTTGTAGAACGCACCCGCAATGTCGCCGAGCATGCGGTCGCGCAAGCGCTCGTCGTTCAAGCTGTCGAGCGCCTCGTAGCCCAGCCGAATGGCATACTCGTATTCCCCCTTGAGTTGCGCCACGGCGGCTCGTTCCTGGATCGTTTTCGCTCGAACGTTCTTGAGATTCGCGTGATCGGCGCGACGAATCGTTTCGTCGAGCAACGCTTCCGCGCGCGGATAGTTGCCGCGCGCCATCGATACCTTCGCTTCGGCGATCCTCGCATCCAGCGTGCCGACGAGATCTCCCGAAGCCAGCGCGATACGCCCCGCCTGCAGCGCGATCTCCTCAGCGGCATCGAGCTCGCCGAGTTGCCGGCGACAGAAGCTCAAGCGCACATGTGCGCTTATGGCATCATCGCTGTCCTGCGTCGGATCCGTGTGCGCGATCACCGTCTCGTACACATCGGCGGCCAGGCCATAATTGGCGTCGGCGTCGAGCGTGCGCGCGTATGCCATCAAGCGTGGCGTGATCGCGTGCATGTCGCCAGAGCGCGCCGAACGGAGTGTATCGAATGCGCTCATCAGAATCGCGCGGGCCGGTAATGTCGTTGGCATTTCTTCGAGGCACGCCGCCACGGAGCGCACACCCCACGCATCCTCAGCCACCACGGCGGCACCCTCCTCGATCCACGCGTCAACGAGGCGCAGAAGCACCAACCCGGCTGTCACGGCACGACACGACGGATCGCACTCATCAAGTGCTGCCAGCGCCGTGAAGAACGGCAGATGCTGCAAATGCGATGACGGATCAACGTCCATGATATCCCACCCGGGTAAACTATCGAAGTACACGGAGACACCGCCCACGCAACAACGCGAATGATCACCAACGATCAATCATTCATCAATGGGGTTTTTCTGACAGAAACACCGATCATCGTGCCACGACTGCCCATCGCTGCAGTTCGCCTTAGAACTGCTGAGGGAGGGACGCACGATGTCATCCACCGGAACGGAAAGCGCGCGCACTCGGCAAGAG
>JALYVY010000168.1 GCA_030852985.1 Gemmatimonadota bacterium
CGCCAATCCCTTCACCGCCTGGATCGCCGTGATGGCCGCCGTCAACGTCGTCTTCCCATGATCGACGTGGCCAATCGTGCCCACGTTCACATGCGGCTTGGTGCGCTCGAACTTTGCCTTTCCCATGGTCGTATCTCTGTTCTAAGAGTGTTGTTTCTGTCCGACAGTCTTGCTGTCCGACTGTCTGACTATCACTTCGGTGTGACCTTCGCGATGATCTCTTCGGCCTTGCTCTTTGGAACTTCCTCGTAGTGCGCAAACTCCATGGAGTACACCGCGCGTCCCTGGGACATTGAGCGCAGCTTCGTGGAGTAGCCAAACATCTCGGAGAGCGGCACCGTGGACGCGATGACCTGCGCCTCGCCACGCTGCGTCATGCCGCCGATCTTGCCGCGACGCGATGACAGGTCGCCGAGCACGTCGCCCATGTAGCTCTCGGGGCAGACGACTTCGACGTTCATCATCGGCTCGAGGATGATCGGATGCGCCTTCTTCGCGGCTTCCTTGAACGCCATGGAACCAGCGATCTTGAACGCCATTTCGCTGGAGTCGACGTCGTGGTACGAGCCGTAAATGAGCTCGACCTTCACGTCCACCATGGGGTAGCCCGCGAGAACGCCATTCACCAGCGCTTCCTTGATGCCCTGCTCGATCGGTCCGATGAACTCACGCGGAATGACACCGCCCACGATCTTGTCCTCGAACACAAAGCCCTGTCCCGGTTCGGACGGCTGCATGTTGATGACGCAGTGGCCGTACTGTCCCTTGCCGCCGGACTGCCGGATGAACTTTCCCTCGACCTTCTCGACGCGCTTCTTGATCGTCTCGCGATAGGCCACCTGCGGGCGACCGATATTCGCGTCGACCTTGAACTCGCGCATCATGCGGTCGACGATGATCTCGAGGTGCAACTCGCCCATGCCCGAGATGATCGTCTGCGACGTTTCCGGATCCGAGTGCACGCGGAAGGTCGGATCTTCTTCCGACAGCTTCATGAGTGCGATCGCCAGCTTGTCCTGATCGGCCTTCGTCTTCGGTTCCACCGCCACGTCGATGACGGGGTTCGGGAACTTCATCGCCTCCAGGATGATCGGATTCGCGTCGTCGCACATGGTGTCGCCGGTGCGCGTATCCTTGAGGCCGATGGCGGCGGCGATGTCGCCGGCGCGCACTTCCTCGATCTCCTCACGCTTGTTCGCGTGCATCTGCAGGAGGCGACCGACGCGCTCGCGCTTGTCCTTCGTGGCGTTGTAGACGTACGAGCCGGACTTGAGCACGCCCGAGTACACGCGGAAGAACGTCAGCTTTCCGACAAACGGATCCGTGGCAATCTTGAACGCGAGGGCCGCGAACGGCGCCTCATCGTTCACCTGGCGCTCCTCGAACGTTTCGTCGTGGTGCGGCAGGTGCCCCTGGATGGCGGGCACTTCAATTGGCGACGGCAGGTAGTCGAGCACGGCATCGAGCAGCGCCTGCACGCCCTTGTTCTTGAACGAGGCGCCGCACAGCACCGGCACGAACTCCATGGCGATCGTCGCCTTGCGAATGGCGCGGCGAATCTCGTCGACCGTCAGCTCCGCGCCGTCGAGATACTTCTGCATCAGCTCTTCGTCGTGCTCGACCGCGGCTTCGACCGCCTCGTAACGCGCGGCCTCGCAGGCCTCCTTGTACTCCTCGGGCACGTCCACAACGGCGAACGACTTGCCAAGCGTCGCGTCGTCGAAGATGTACTGCTTGCGCTCGATGACGTCGATGTGCCCCGTAAAGAGCTCACCCGAGCCAACGGGGAGCTGCAGCGCAAACGCACGCTTGCTGAGACGATCCTTGATCATCGCCATGCAGCGCGTGAAGTCCGCGCCCGTCCGATCCATCTTGTTCGAGAAGATCATGCGCGGAACCTTGTAGCGATCCGCCTGGCGCCACACCGTCTCCGTCTGCGGCTCTACGCCAGCGACAGAATCCAGCAGGGCCACCGCGCCATCGAGCACGCGCAGCGAACGCTCCACCTCGACCGTGAAGTCGACGTGTCCCGGTGTGTCGATGATGTTGATGCGGAACTCCGGCCCCGAGCCTTCCTTGTCCGACTGCCCGTGGCGCATCCAGAAGCACGTGGTGGCAGCGGACGTGATCGTGATGCCGCGCTCCTGCTCCTGCTCCATCCAATCCATCGTCGCGGCGCCGTCATGCACCTCGCCGATCTTGTGGCTCTTTCCCGTATAGTAGAGAATACGCTCGGTCGTCGTCGTCTTGCCCGCGTCGATATGGGCCATGATGCCGATGTTCCGGTAATATTCGAGCGGAGTTTCGCGTGCCATATCTACCCGTCTAGTGTCAATCGAGGCAGCCGTTCTGGCGCCACCGACAAGATCAAGCCAAGAAATACAAACGCGGGTGGACCAGGCGCCCGAAATTCGGGCCGGTGTCCATCCGCTGTCGCCAGGGTGTGACTGCCTCTCATGCGCAGTCGGGGACCCAAGGCGCGCCGAGCAACGTACACTCGACGTCAAGTTGTCCTGCGTTGCTTCTCGGGAGCGGTACAAAGCCGCCGGTCTGAGCACCTCTCCCGCCTTTTGGCGGGAAACCCATATGTCGGCCGCAGCAAGCCGGTGCACGGAGTGTAAAAGCCCGTAGCCCCATGAATTTATCGGGTTCCGCAGCTATGTCAACTGGTGTAAAGACATTGCTCTGGCCAGTCTCGCCACGGCAACCGCAGCGCCTGCGGGGGACGGCCAACCGCTGTCAGTTGTAGGTCGAGTGACGGATCAAACGTGCGCCGCGACTTCCGGCTCCACCCCGTCCCGCTGCTCCCGGTAGAGATACCCCGCCCCAAGGAGAAACACCCCGACGGCGGCATACGCGCTCACACGAAGCAGGATTGACCCGATATCCGTCACCTCGACCACCGCCTTGACGGCCGCATACAACGCGAGGATGAGCCCTCCCACCCGCAAACGACCAATCCCCAGCCGCCGCCCGGCGATGATCGACGCCACGCCGCAGGCCGCGTAGTACGACGCGAGGAGGAACGAGGCCAGATCGCGGTTGAACGCCTGAGCAACCTCCATCCGTCCCCAGAGGATCAGGAACCCGATGAGAACGCCGAGCCGCACCGGTCGGTCGGCAATCCGCCCCGGCGCTCCATCGCCCGACGCGAGGATCTCACCGCCCACCCAGATCCCCACCGCCGCCACGAATGCGGATGCCGAGGACCGCGTCACGAACGGCGTATACGAGAAAGCAGCGCGGCTGGCAAGCTGATCCACCGCTGACACTGCCGCTCCGCCCAGCGCCACAGTCACGCCACCCAACGGCAGCGGTGAGCCTGCACTCCGCGACATGGCGCTGACCACAACACCCCACGCCGCAAGCCCCGCAACGAACGCCAATGGCGTTCCCCACAACCAAGCGGTCACCGCCAAGCAGCCAAGAATCCCAGCCGCAAGCAGATGCGCGCCGGCGCGATGATCATCCCGCGCCGCAGCCTCGATGCGCCACGCACCCAGTGCAAACGCCGTCCAGAGCGCAAGCACGGCTGCCTCGCTCACACCATTGGGAGCACTCGCGTAAGCAATCCCCAGTGACACGAGCGGCAGCAACAGGGCACTTGCGGTCCAGTGCCGCGCCTGCGGTTGCCTGGCGAGGAGCGACGCATAGGTCACCGCCGCGATACCGAGCGCCACGAGCATACTCAGTGACAATGGCCGACTGTGAACCGCGTCCCACGCCACCATCACGCCGATGACCGTGACGCCCAGGTAAGCCCGTGGAAGCTCACTTCTCCACTCCGGCTCGCCGAATACGAGGGCACCCGCGGCGCACGACGCGCCGAATAGCGCCACCAGATAGGGCCCATACCACGCGGCACTCACGGGTAACGCGGCCGCGGCAAGTGAGTAGACGAGCACACCCACCACCAGCACCGCGAACGCGCGTATCCAATGGGGATTGCGAGCCGCACGCAGTGCGCCGGCGATGACGACACCGCCGTACAACAGGAGACTCAGGGCGGTGCCGCCACCGTCGGAGGTCACGAACGGCGCCGAGAGCGCACCCGCCACCGAAACGGCGAACAGGAACTCGCTCTGATCCCTCATCGCCAGCGCTGCCAGCGCGAGTGCGACGACGTCGACCGCCGTGAGCGCCACCGCTACGGGGACGAGATGAAATCGCGGCCCGGCGCCCCATGCCACGAGATCGACAACGGCCAGCGAGAGGGCCAGCAGCACTCCGCCGTACCGCACCTCACCTCTGCCGCGAAAGACCAGACCGGCGCCACCGAGCAGGAGGGCGACGACGAGCCCGGCGACCACGCGCACTTCAGGCGTGAGCAGCCCCTTCTCCACCGCCATCTTGATGATGGCGCCGACGCCCATCAGCACCAGGAGCGCCGCCAATGAGAGCGTGCCGTAACGGCCGACCAGGGACTCGAGCTCAACACCACTGATCGGCGCTTCGGAATGCATGCGCTCGGAGAACGACTGTCGCCCATGGGGCGGCGGCGGCGTCTCCGCTGAAGCGGCGCCCGCCAACGCAGCGCCCGCTGACGCCGGTGCATGCCGCAACGCGGCAGCAATCGAGGGGTCGAGAAACGCGCCGGACAAAGGCGCACTCGGCTCTGGCGCTCTCGCTGCCTGCGCGGGCCGAATGGAGTGCCGGAGGTCGGCGACCTCCGTGCGCAACGCCGCCACTTCACGCTCCAGCGCGGCCAAACGCGCTACGCGGCGTAAGGACTCGTCGTCCGTGGAGTCGTCGAACACCGTCATGCTTGCAACTTACGCGGTTGGCTCCCCTCCGCCAGCGCCCGCGAGGGAAACGGTGTTCGCGTAAACAACACGAACACCGTCTCCGTGAATGCTACGGTCGCATCACCACCTTCGTGCACCCGTCCTTCTTGTCGCAGAAGATGCGATACGCGTCCGGCGCGTCCTCGAGCGACACGCGATGACTGATGAGCGACGTCATGTCGAATTCACCCTTCAGCACACGTTCGAGCAACTCGGGAAGGAATTGCTGAACGTCGCATTGGCCCGCGGCCATCTTGAGGCCTTTTCCAAAGAATGCGCCGATCGGGAACTTGTCCATCAGCCCGCCGTACACGCCGATGATACTGACCCTCCCTCCCTTCGCTGCTGCCTGGATGCTTTGCCGAATTACCGTCGGCCGATCCATTTCGAGACGCAACGCCTGCTTTACGCGGTCGCTCCTGGCGAGGAAGCCATGGCCATGTGCCTCGAGTCCCACCGCGTCGATGCAGACGTCGGGCCCCTTGCCGCCCGTCATCTGCTTCAGGAGCTCCACGAGGTCATCGGTCTGCTCATAGTCGATGACTTCCGCCTTGCCCACGTCGCGGGCGAGCGCGAGCCGCTCGGGAAACCGATCGATGGCAATGACGCGCGCCGCGCCCTGCACGTAGGCGCTCTGGATGGCGAAGTAGCCCACGGGGCCGCATCCCCACACGGCGACGGTATCGCCTTCCTTGATCTCGCCGCGCTTCGCCGCCTGCCAACCCGTGGGCAGGATGTCGGACAGGAACAGCACCTGCTCGTCGCTCACACCGTCCGGAATCTTGATTGGACCGACGTCGGCAAACGGCACCCGCGCGTACTCGGCCTGCCCGCCGGAGTAGCCGCCGTACAGGTGCGAGTACCCGAAGATGGCCGCGCCGGCCGTGGCGCCATAGAGCCCCTCCACAAGCTCGGCATTCGGGTTGGAGTTGTCGCAGGCCCCGAAGAGTCCCTGCTTGCAGTACCAGCACCGGCCACAGGAAATCGGGAATGGCACGACCACCCGATCGCCCTTCTTCAGCTTCTTTACGTCGCGACCCACTTCCACCACCTCGCCCATGAACTCGTGGCCGAGGATATCACCCTTCTGCATGGTGGTGATGTAGAGGTTGTAGAGATGAAGGTCCGAGCCGCAGATCGCGGTCGCGCTCACCTTCACCACCACGTCCGACTGTTGCACGATTTCGGGGTCGGGGACCGACTCGACGCTCATGTCACGCGTGCCCTGCCAGGTGACTGCTCTCATGCGCGGGTCCTCACTGCTGGTGAGTGGAGCCGACGTATGCCGAGTCCACGGCGCGTCGGGCAGACGTCGTGATCTCGCCGGTCTCCATCAGTTGCTTGAACTTGCGAAGGTCCTCGCGAACCTGGCGGTCCGGATCCTCGCCGAACAGTCGCGCGACCAGCTTTCCCACTCGGCCGCCCGGCGGCTCGTAGTCGAGCGTGACCTTCACGGTGGTGCCGCGGCCACCGGGCGCATCGCTGAAGTTCACCGCGCCCGCGTTGGCAACCTCGGGATCGCCGACCGACTTCCACGCGATGATCGCGTCGGAGACGTCGTTCACTATTTCTGCGTCCCATTCCACTGACTTACCGGCCGGTGCCTTCGCCTTCCAGTGCGATCGTGTGGGCGATTCGACGCGGACGGACTCGAGATGTTCCATGAAACGCGGAAGATTCTCGAAGTCATGCCAGAAGGCGTAGAGCACGGCACGCGGCGCGTCGATGGTGACGGTGCGTTCGACCTTGATGGCGTTGCGCGCGTTCACCGTGGCGGCGCGACCAATCATTCCGCGATGCCGTGGCGAGTCGAGCACGGCGTCGGCGTCGCCTGTTCCGATGCCCAGCGCGTTGTACACGGCGCAATTGCCGGTCGCGCCGCGATGGAGAAACACGCCACCGATAATGGCGGTCGCAATGCCGCCGGCGTCGCGCCGCCGCAGCCCGTAGGCGAGCATCGCCGCCCCCACTGCGACGGAAGCCACGCGCTCTGGTTGGGCAACGTTGTGCGTGGTGTCCGCCCGTTCCGATCGACTGAATCCCGCTTTCTGCAGCGACATCTGACATTCCGTGGAATGATGGTGAGCCAACGCATCGTTCTTGGCGAACGAGCGTCGGGTAATTTCCGACGTCTCGCTCGCTGGACGACGGATTCACGTCCGCCGTCCGTTCAATGTGCCTGTGACGTTCAAGCACCATGCCCGTGCCGCACCGCGCTGGCGAGCGATGCGCGCGGCCACGCGCGTCAGATGCGCGTAACGATCACGAGTGGAGACTCGGTCTTGGCGCGCGCGGCGGGCGACGCCTCGGCGCTGGGTGCGGCGCCTTGCTCGCCAACGGGTGCAATGCCCGCTGCCACTTCTTCCGATTTGTCGCTGTCTCGGCGACGTTCGAGCGTGTCAGCGGGCTCGACGCGGCGCTCGTCTTCGCGACGCTCGGCTGCCGGCGCAGACGAGCGCTTCACGCGTCGGTCGCCAACGCGCCGATCGGCGGTCCGATCCCACGCGTCCAGGTGCACCAGCATGTCATCGAGCGAGCGCACACGACGTGCCCCGTCACGCTCGCGCTTGAACACGACGTGCGTCCACCCGCGAACGCCCACCGGCTTGTGCCATGCGCCGCCCATGCGCACGCGGCGCCCCGCGATGGCGTGGCCGAGTACGCGCTCGTAACGCGAGCGGGAGAGCAGCGTGATGGGGAAGAGGTCGTCCCACGTGCAGAGACGGCCAACATCTTCATACGATTCGGGGCGGTCATCGAGTTCCAGCAGCGATGGCGCCCTGCCGCGCATGACCGACGCGATGATCTGGAGCGACAGTGGATCGCCAAGCGCGCGAATGGAATCCCAGAAGATTCGCGTGGTGCGGCCCGCCATCTCGCGCAACGAGGCACTGTCGCCCGACCGCAGTGCCCACTGATGAGCGTTGACGTCCGCCGTGAAGGGATTTTCCGAGAAGCAATCGGTGCGGGCCGACCACCCCTTCCGCGAGCTGTGTGGCGCGGGGATGAACTGCGCAAAGACGGGAATGCCGTGCACGGCGAGCTGATCGAGTGAATAGCTCTGCCACGTCATGACCTCGCGGACAATGCCCACGATCAGCGTAGCCGTCGCAGCCGTAAGTGCGGCGTCCGGGGTGAAATCCGCCGTGATCTCGATCCGGTTGCCACGTGGCCGCACGCCGACGCCGCTGGACCGGCGATTCGTCGCGAGCAGCATGACCGGCGCGGCGAGAATGTGCGTCAGGAGATAGGCGAGCTGCTCGACCGTGCGTCCGTTCTTTCGTTCGCTCGAGGGCACATCGAATGAGACGTTGTAGTGCGCACTGAAGCCTACGAGACGCACCGTGCGTCCGTGCTCGATCTCCCACGCGTCGAGCTCGTTGCGGAGGAAGCCAAGGCTCTCCCACAGCGACCGTGTGCCACGTGCACCACAGCCACGCGCGATCTCGATCATCGGTGTCGCGATCTCGATCACGCCGGTGTCGAAGTACAGCGCCCCTCCGGTGGGAAGGTGGTAGGAGCGGCCAGTCCGGTGCAGAAGCGGGCCACGCACGATGTGGCGCGGCGAGCCAAAAACGTCTTCGGGCTTCTGCGCCACGTCGTCCACGATCGTGGTGAACTCGGCCTCCAGACCGATCGCGGGCAGGCTCCCTGCTCCTCCGGTCGCCGCGTTGGTGCCTTGGGTAGCCGTGCGTTCTGCGAGTCTCTGCTCCTTCACCTGCCCCGTCGTCATCATCCTCTCCTGAGCGGGCACGTCGCGCCGATCACTGCTACTGAGGCGCTCACAGCGGATCTCCCGCCAGCTTGAGATTGTACGTTTCGCCTCCCGCCTCACGCGGTATGCTCACCACGTACCCCAAATCGAGGTGGAGGTGGTCATCGGTTCTGGCCAGCAGCGGACCAAGTGGTCGCGTCCAGACCGTTGGAATCACTTCGCGGGCGATTGCCGCGAAGCGTGAAATGCTTTCGTGCGAATCGAGATACGTATCACCAACCCGGTAGATGTTGGCTGCGGTTCCCCAGCTGTGAGGCGAAGCCCCGCCAATGCGAGTGTGACGGGGTGAGCAATACCCGCCGTTTGCGCCGATGTACACGTACGTGCCGACCGCATGGCGGAAGAGCTCGAGCGCCATGGCCAGCAACACCGTGGCGCATGGGATATACCGAGGAAACACACGCAACGGCGGTGCCTCGCGGACGTCGGTGTGGATGAACTCGGAGGCCGCGAAGTGTGGCGACAGGAACGTTTCGCTCGCCTGTTTCCACGATTCGATCTCGTAGAAGTAGCGCGGCAGGACGCGCGCCTGTGCCGAGTGATCGCAGAGGATGCCACCGGGGCGGAGCACGTCGCGGAAACGCCGCTCGAGGCGACGCCCGTCCACGAGGCGCAACGGGAAGGCGACCGTAGCCGTGCCCATCAGTCTCGGTCTCCGATGAGTGCTGCGTAGGCCAGATACGATGCGGCCGCGATGGTCGCTGAGCGCCCCGTGCCCGATGGGTCCCACTCCGTCAGCACGGCGAGCGCATAGGGCTTGCGTCCGGGCAGGTACACGAGGCCGGCGTCGTGCGCGATCGTGGAGATCTCGCCCGTCTTGTGCGCCACGCGTGCGCCACGCGGCAGTCCCGCAGGAATGCCACTCTTGAAGTGCTGGGCGTGCAGAATGTCGAGCATTCGACGTGAGAGCTCGGGGCTGAAGGCCCGCTCCTCCCCGATCAGCCGCAGCAGGCCGACGAGTCCGTTCGCGGTGACTCGATTGTTGATGCCGTGGTCGAACGCCTTCTCATCCTCCACACCGCGCCGGAGGTCGATGCCATGCAGGTCGAAACTCTCGAGTGTGCGCTGGAGCACATCGAGTCCGATCAGGTCGAGCAGGAGGTTGGTGGCCAGGTTGCTGCTCGTGGTGATCATCGCCTCCGCGAGCTCGCTCACCCGCAGGGTACGGCCGACCTCGCGATGCACATCGGGATTTGCGTCGCGATCCAGCCGAACGCGGTACGGCGATCCGTCGTACGCACTGAGAAACCGGTTTCGCACGTGGACACGAGACTGCGGCAACAACTCGCCCCGGAAGATCGCGCCGAAAACGCCCACGAGGATGGCCACCTTGATCGTGCTTGCGGCGTGAAACCAACGGTCGGCGTGGTAGTGGAATTCTGCTCCCGTTTCCAGGTCGGCGATGACGACGGCCACCGAGGTGGCGCCCGCCTTGGCCTCAAGCTCCGCGAAGCGGGCGTGGAGCTCGGTGGGTGACTGGAGGGATGGAGCGGGTGCTTTAGCGGGAGTTCGGCGGGTCATGGCGGGCCGGACAATCGCAATCCGCGTTCCGTGACCGGCTGGCTGCTACAC
>JALYVY010000169.1:0-6442 GCA_030852985.1 Gemmatimonadota bacterium
CGTCGTGCTCGGTGTGCTCAGCGTGGTGGGCGGGTGGTTCAACCTGCCGGCGCTCATTCCCATCGGCCCCGTTGGGTTGCTCGACCGCTGGCTGGAGCCGGTGGTGGGTGAGGGGACGCTGCGCGTCACGAATGGCGTGGTGCTCGAGACCTCGCACAGCACGGAACTCGCGCTCATCGGGGCCGCGGTGGTCATCGCCATCGCCGGCATCGCCCTGGCGTATGCGCGGCTCCGGCCCGCGTCGCTCGTGCCCGCCCGCGAGGCGCCGGCGGAGCACGGCTTCGAGCGTGTGCTCCTGAACAAGTATTACGTCGACGAGATCTATGATGAAGCGATCATCGAGCCAGTCGTGGCCACGTCGCGCGGCCTGCTGTGGCGCGGTATCGACGTCGGGCTGATCGACGGCCTGACGCGGCTGTTCGTCCAGAGCAAGGACGGCGACAGCGCGCCGGGCACCACGGTGCCCATGGGCGGACTCCTGCCGCGCGCCGTCGGCTGGATGGGATCGCAGTTGCAATCCGGACTGGTGGGCACCTACGCATGGGTTCTGGTCGTCGGCGTGTTGTTCGTGCTCGGCGCCTTCACTTTCAGATAGGGCGAGATGCGCGAGTTTCTGCT
The DNA here is from genome assembly GCA_030852985.1 of Gemmatimonadota bacterium. Classification (GTDB taxonomy): domain Bacteria; phylum Gemmatimonadota; class Gemmatimonadetes; order Gemmatimonadales; family Gemmatimonadaceae; genus AG11. Next base: position 619 of record JALYVY010000169.1, read on the forward strand.
TTCTGTGGGCTATGACCGCTGGATCCTTCCAACGCTGCTGATCATCCCGATCCTCGGCGCACTGGCAGTGCTGGCTGGTGGCCGTCAGCCCGAGGGTGAAGACGAGGTCGTGTCCGGTGCGGCTTCTCGTGCCCGCGTGCTGGCCACGGTGTTCTTCGCGATCGAGTTCTTCCTGTCGCTTGGACTGTGGTGGGCGTTCGATCCTGCCGCCGCCGGATGGCAGCAGCGCTTCGACATGCCATGGATTCCGTCGTGGGGCGCGCGCTTCACCGTCGGGCTCGACGGCATCGCCATGATGATGGTGCTGCTGACGACCTTGATCATGCTGCTCGCGTCGATCGGGAGCTGGACGTCGGTGCGGCAGAAGGCGTCATCGTACTACGCGCTGCTGCTCGTGCTCACGACCGGCATGCTCGGCGTCTTCATGGCCCTGGATCTCTTCCTGTTCTACATCATGTGGGAAGTGATGCTGATCCCGATGTACTTCATCATCGGCATCTGGGGCGGACAGCGCCGCATCTATGCGAGCCTCAAGTTCTTCATCTACACGATGCTCGGCTCGCTGCTCATGCTGGTCGGCATCATCTACCTGGGCGTCGCTGCCCAGCAGCCGCACATGGTGAACGGCGCGCCGGTGATCATCAATGGCGTCATGGAGATGAGCCCGAACTTCTCCTACGATGCGATCATGGCGCAGGTGCAGCTCACCCCGCAGGCGGGGCTCTGGCTGTTCGGCGCCTTCTTCCTCGCGTTCGCGGTGAAGGTGCCGATGTTTCCCCTCCACACCTGGCTGCCGGACGCGCACGTGGAGGCGCCGACGGCGGGCTCTGTGGTGCTGGCGTCCATCATGCTCAAGCTGGGTACGTTCGGCTTCATCCGTCTCGCGGTACCGCTCTTTCCCGCAGCAGCGATGAACCCCACGGTCCGCAACATCGTGCTCATCCTTGCGGTGATCGGCATCGTCTACGGCGCGCTCCTCTCGCTCGTGCAGCCGGACTTCAAGAAGCTGGTGGCCTACAGTTCGGTGAGCCACCTCGGCTTCGTGATGCTGGGCATCTTCGCGCTCACCGTGCAGAGCGTGCAGGGTGCCTTCATGGTCATGATCAACCACGGCCTGTCCACGGGCGCGCTGTTCTTCCTCATCGGCATGCTCTACGAGCGGCGACACACGCGCCTGATCGCGGCGTACGGCGGCATCGCGCGGGCCGTCCCGCTCTTCTCCGCCATCCTCGTATTCGTATCGTTCAGCTCCGTCGCGCTTCCGGGGACCAACGGGTTCGTCGGCGAGTTCCTTGTGCTCCTCGGCACCTACCGTACGTATCCCGTACTCGCCGTCGTCGCGACGACGAGTGTCATCATCACCGCGGCGTACATGCTCTGGGCCATTCAACGCATCATCTTCAACCCACTCGACAAGCCCGAGAACGAGCACATTCCGGACATGAATCGTCGGGAGCTGCTGCTCATGGCGCCGCTGCTCGCGGGCATGCTCTGGCTGGGCGTGTACCCCGCGCCTGTCCTTCGCCGCCTTCAGCCATCTGCTGAAAACTTCGTGCGGATCGTCGAGCTGCGTTCGTCGGCGGCGAATGCAAGTACGGCGGGAGGTCGCTGATGCGCACGTTTGATCTCGCGATCCCGTCGCAGCTCATGGCGGCGCTCGTCCCGGACCTTCTGCTCATCGTCGGCGCCATGGCGCTGCTGCTCTGGGCGGTCTGGCGCAAGGAGTCAGCGGCGCACCAGCGCAGCGTCGGCGTGCTCTCGATCGGCCTTTGCCTCGCGACGATGATCGCCGTGGGCATGATGATGACGCAGCGTGGAACGGCAACCGACGGTCCGATCGCCGTCGACAACTTCAGGTGGATGGCGGACATCGTCATCCTGCTCGGTACCATCGGCGCGCTGGCCCTCAGCATCGACGACAACGATCGCGTCGGCACCACCACGGCCGAGACACACGTACTCATCCTGCTGGCTTCCAGCGGAATGATGCTGCTGGCCTCCGCGCGCGACCTCATGATCGTGTTCCTCGGCATCGAGCTGATGTCGATTTCCAGCTATGCGCTCGCAGGGCTGAACCGCCGCAGCGAACGGTCCGCCGAAGGTGCGCTGAAGTACTTCCTGCTCGGCGCGTTTTCCACCGCGTTCCTGCTTTACGGAATGGCGCTCGTGTACGGTGCAACCGGTACGACCTCACTGCACCAGATCGGCCTCCGGGTAATCCAGAATGAGCTCTTCTCCAGTCCGTTGCTCCTGATCGGTATTGCCTTGATGCTGGTCGGGCTCGGCTTCAAGGTGTCCGCGGTTCCGTTCCACATGTGGGCTCCCGACGTGTATGACGGTTCCCCCAACCCCGTGACTGCCTACTTTGCGGCGACGGTGAAGGCGGCGTCGTTCGTCGTGTTCCTGCGGGTGTGGATGGAGGCATTCGGCGGCGAGTTCCCAACCTGGCACAAGGCGGTTTTCGGATTGGCGATTGCCACGATGGTAATCGGCAACGCCATTGGCCTGGTGCAGCGAAACCTCAAACGATTGCTGGCCTACTCGTCTATCGCGCATGCTGGATTCATCATGGTCGCGCTGGCAACGGGTACGCTCCAGGCCGCGTCTGCGATGTTGTTCTACCTCCTGGCTTACACGCTCGCGACGTTCGGCGCCTTCGCTGTCATTGTGGTCCTCTCGCGCGGCGACGAGCCGGTCAACACCGAGGACATCACCGGGCTCTGGACGGTGCGGCCCTGGTTGGCGCTCAGCATGGCGGTCTCCATGTTCGCGCTCATGGGCTTTCCCATCGTGGGCGGTATCGGATTCTTTGCGAAGTGGTACGTGCTGAAGGCGGCGTTGCAGGCGCCTGAGCCGCAGACCACGCTGGCCGTGGTCCTCGTGCTAACCACCGTGATTTCGGCCGGATACTACCTCTACGTGGTCATGGTGATGTTCATGCGCCCGCGGCGCGCCGAGGCGCCCGTCGTGCCCATGACGCAGGGATGGACACGCGCGGTCATGATGATCACGACCGCCGCCATCCTCATCCTCGGCGTGGTTCCCGACCTCGCCATCCGCTACGCGGCGGTTGGCATGCCACGCCTGAGCGCGCCCGTGTCAGCAGCGAAGCTCCTGCCTACGACTACAGTCACACGCTGACCTCGCGCCGAGTGGCGCGAGGCCTCTCCAGCATCACACCATGACCATCGCCGCTGGCATTTTCCGGCTGAACGACATTCGCGGCATCGTGGACGCGGACCTCACCGTCGAGACCGCGCATGCGATCGGCGGCGCGTACGCGGCGCTCATGCAGGAACGTGGCGTCACGGGCGAAGTTGCCATCGGCCGAGACAATCGCCCCAGCGGCGACAAGCTGCGTGACGCGCTGGTCGCGGGGCTGACGGAAGCCGGAGTGGACGTCGTGGACATCGGGGTGGTTCCAACGCCGGTGCTGTATTGGAGCTTGCATAACCTCCAGGTCGTCGGTGGCATCCAGATCACCGGATCGCACAATCCGCCGGAGTACAACGGCTTCAAGCTCAGCTTCGGCACGGAGTCGCTCCACGGTCACGATCTTCAGCACCTGCTCAAGCTCATTCGATCGAAAGCGGCTCCTAAGGGCTTGGGGAAGGTCAGACACGCCGCACCGATCGATGACTACGTCGCCGACGTGGTGGAACGCACCGGTGCGCTCGCGCGGCCCATGAAGATCGTGTACGACTGCGGTAACGGCGCAGGTGCGCTCGTCGCGCCACAGGTGATGGCGGCGCTCGGTGTCGAGGCCATCGGCCTGTACACCGAGAGCGACGGCACCTTTCCGAATCACCACCCGGATCCCACGGTGCCGGAGAATCTCGAGGCGCTGATTGCCGCCGTGAAGCGTGAAGGCGCGGAGCTTGGCGTGGCATTCGACGGCGATGCTGATCGTATCGGTCTCGTCGATGACGCGGGTACTATCATCTGGGGCGACCACCTCCTTATCCTCTACGCACGCGACGTGCTGGAGCGGACGGGTCGCGGCCAGCCCATCATCTTCGACGTGAAATGCAGCCAGGCCCTCACCGACGAGATCACGCGCGCGGGCGGACGGGCCGTGATGTGGAAGACGGGCCACTCCCTCATCAAGGACAAGATGAAGGAGGAGCACGCGCCGATCGCAGGTGAAATGTCGGGGCACATGTTCTTCACCGAGGGTTTTTACGGGCACGACGACGCGCTCTATGGCGCGGCGCGACTGCTGCGCATCGTTGCCAGCTCGGGGAAGACCGTGCGCGAGTTGCTGGCCGACGTTCCGCCGTTCGTGAGCACACCGGAGATTCGTGTCGAATGCGGCGACGAGCGCAAGTTCGACCTGGTCGAAAAAGCCGTCGCCCACTTCCGCGCCATCCACGACGTCATCGACGTCGACGGCGTTCGCGTCCTCTTCGGTGACGGGTGGGGGCTGATCCGCGCCTCGAATACCCAACCGATCCTCGTGACGCGCTACGAAGCGCGGTCCGCCGAACGGCTCCAGGCAATCCGTTCCGAGATGGAGAGCTGGATCCGCGCGCAGGGCGTCAGTATCTGACGTGACTGGCCGCCGCATCCTTGGCGGTGCGCTCGCCGTCACAGCGCTCGTCCTCCTGATTGGCCGGTGGGGCGCGGAGTGCTATAGCGACTACCTGTGGTACGCGTCGCTCGGAGCGCTCGACGTGTGGCGCTCCAGGTCGACTGCAACTGTCCTCCTCACGCTCGCGTCGTTCGCGCTCGCCACGCTATTCACCCTCGTGAATGTCTGGGCGGTCCGGCAGTCGGTCGTCTCGCTCGTGCTGCCTCGGCGCATTGCGAACATTGAAATCGGCGAAGAGGTGCCGCGGCGTTTCCTGACCATCGCGGCGGTCGTGGTCTCCGTGCTTGTGGGCGCGTTGCTCGTGTTTCCATCGGACCGGTGGTACGACGCCGTCCTCGCCGGGGCCGGCAAGCCATTTTTCGAAACCGATCCGTACTTCGGCGCGGATCTGGGCTTCTTTGTCTACTGGCTGCCGTTCGAGACATCACTGCACTCCTGGGCGGTACTCGTACTTGCCGCCGTGACGGCGGTGGTGGTCGGACTGTATGCGCTGACGCCGAGTCTACGGTGGCATCACGGCACCCTGTTCGTATCGGCGTACGTGCGACGGCACTTCACGATGCTCGGCGCAGTGTTGCTCGTGATCCTGGCCTGGAGCTACCGGCTCTCGATGTATCGCGCACTGGTCTTTGGGGGGGGTGCCGCGGGTGTCTTCACCAGCGTGGATCATCGGCTCATTCCCGCGATGCTGCTGCTGTCGGTGGTCACGGTATGCGCGGCCATCGTGGTCGCCTGGGCTGGATGGACGGGGCAGATGCGCCTCGCTTTCGGAGCCGTGACAACGGTGCTCGTCCTCTCCTTCGCCAGCCGCACGGTCGCGCCGCTCGCCATGAGGCGGTCCGCCGACCCGGCCGCACGAGACAAGGGTGAAATCCCGTACGTCGGCACGCGACTCACCTTTACGCGCCGGGCGTACGGTGTGGACCGTATGCGCGCAGAACCCATCGGCAGCGGCTTCGTGTCGACGACCGATGCGGCGGCGCGCGTGGCAATATGGGATGGCGCGCTACTCTCAAGGGCCGCCGAGCGGCTGCCACGCATTCATGTCGTTGGTGATCGGCCCGCGTGGCAAATCACGTCCACGGGGCTGGGAGCTGTGTTGGTGCAGCGGGGCATACAGGGAAATCCGGACGGGCCCGAGGTGTGGAGCGCGGGCCGCTACGACGCGACGACAGCCGACGAACGAGGTCTTCCACTCGCGCTGCCGCGCTCCCCCTACGGAACCGACGAACT
>JALYVY010000169.1:6452-10091 GCA_030852985.1 Gemmatimonadota bacterium
GTTTGGGGGTGAGCCAGCCGTCTACGACTCAGCGCCGAGCTATTCGGTCCTTTCGGATTCCGGTCATCAGCTGGCCGGCGTCGAGATGGTATCGACGAGCTCACGGCTCATGTTCGCGTGGAGTCTCCAGAACTTCCGACTGCTCTTTGGGGACCTCCCGCCAAACCGGCCGATCATGGTGCAGCGCCGGAGCATTCGGGATCGCATCGAGAACCTCGTCCCGTTCCTGGAGCAGGGGAGTGAGATCGTGCCGCTGGTCGCGGGAGACACGCTGTACTGGGTGGTCGAGCTCTACGCGACCTCCGCCACCTATCCGCTCTCCCAACGATTCACCTTGCTCGGCGCGGAGCGCAGCTACTTCCAGCACGCCGCCACTGCACTCGTGCATGCGGCGTCGGGGCGCGTGACCTTGGTGCAGGACCCGGCGCCGGATCCGATTGCACGGAGCTGGATCGCGCTATTTCCGCGCGTGTTCATTCCCACTTCCGCGCTCTCACCGGCCCTGCGCGCTCTACTTCCACCGATCACCGACGCCGCGCGCGCGCAGGCACTGGCGTTCTCCGTCGCCGGATTTCGCGGCGACAGCCTTGAGGTTCGCCACTTCGCGAGCCCCGACGGCGCGGATTCCTCGGCCGCGGTAAGGGAACCGGCGCACGCGGTGTTGCCGCCGTTCGCGGCGGTCTCCGAGGTGTGGCCCTTGCTCGACTCGACTGAACGCGTGCGGGGAGTCATCACCACCACCGGTGGAATGGTGCGCGTTACGTCCTGGCTTCCCATCGCCAGCGACGGCAAGCGGTGGGGAGCCGTAGTCGATCTGCTTCGCCTTGCTGACACCACGCGCCGCGATGGCGGATTGGTGCGCGCGCCGTTGCGCGTCGTACCTGTTGGGACAGAGCCCCTCTACGTCCAGCCCACGTTCGACTGGAGGCCCGGGGCCAACCCCACGCTCTACCGGGTCACCGCTGCGCGTGGTGACAGCGTGACCGGAGGGACCACGCTCGCCAAGGCGCTGGGACTGTCGACGGACGTCGCGCCGCGTACGACGGAGGCCACTGCGCTTGCCCCCCCGCGTGCGGATAGCCTGTACCACGTCATGCGCGACGCGCTCGGTCGTGGCGACTGGGTGTCGTTCGGACGCGCATTCGATGCACTCGGCGCCGTGTTGGGCGCGGGAAAGCGGTAGGCGCTCGCATGGTCGCACCCGCCACCGAACACCCAACCAGCGCGCAGACCGCTGTCATCGCGATCGGCGGAAACGCGCTCTCGCCTGCAGGCGAGCGCAGCACGATTCACGACCAGTTTCGACACACGCGCGAAAGCCTGGATCCCATCGTCGATCTTGCGCTCGATGGATGGAACCTGTGCGTGGTGCACGGCAACGGCCCGCAGGTCGGGGAGGAACTGTCGCGCAATGAGATCGCCCGCGCTGAGGCCAGTCCGCTTCCGCTCGGCGTTCTCGTGGCGGCGACGGCCGGCTGGATCGGCTACATGATCCAGCAGTCGATAGAGAATGCGTTGCGGCGTGTCGGCTCGAAGAGGAACGTCGTGACCATCATCACGCAGGTGCAGGTCCGGGTGGACGATCCCGCACTGCGCAATCCCACCAAGTTCATCGGTCGGAAGTTGTCGGAGGACCGACAGGCGGAGTTGCGTCGCGAAGGTCTCGAGGTCGGTCTGGATGGAAACGGAAACTGGCGGCGGGTCGTCGGCAGTCCTGCACCGCAGGCCGTACATGAGCTCGACGTCATCCAGCGGCTCGTTGCGGCAGGAACTATCGTCATTGCGTGCGGCGGGGGTGGTGCCCCGATCTACGAGCACCCCGTCACCGGATGGGAAGGGATCGACGCAGTCGTGGACAAGGACCTCGCCGCAGCGGTGCTCGCACGCGATCTTGGAGCAGCGCTGCTATTGATCCTCACCGATGTCGACGCCGTGTACGCAGACTGGGGCACTCCGGCTCAGCGTCCGCTGCGCACGTTGACGGTGAGTGCCGCAGAAGAGCTGGATCGGGAGGGCGCTTTCGGCGAGGGCAGCATGGCGCCAAAGATTCGCGCAGCAATCGACTTCGCTCGCCGCACCGGCGGCCGTGCGATCATAACGGAGCTCAGTCGCGGCCGTGAAGCGGTCCGCGGCGAGGCAGGAACGACCATCACAGCGGAGAAGGCGTGAACATCCACGAGTATCAGGCCAAGGACATCCTGCGCGCCGAGGGCGTGCCGATTCCGCCCGGCGAAGTGGCGACGACGGCCGACCAGGCTGAGGCGATCGCCAGGAAGATCGGCGGCATGGTGGTCGTCAAGGCGCAGGTGCACACCGGCGGGCGTGGCAAGGCCGGCGGTGTGAAGCTCGCGAAGACCCCTGCCGAAGCCAGACAGATCGCCGACAAAATCCTCGGCATGCAGATAAACGGCCTCACCGTGCACCAGGTGCTCGTCACCGCGGCCGCCGACATCGCGACGGAGGCCTACGTCGGCATCATCCTCGACCGCAAGAGCCGCGCTCCCGTGTTCATGGTGAGTCCCGCCGGCGGCATCGACATCGAGGAGGTCGCGGCGAAGACCCCCGAGAAGATCATGAAGCTGCCCATCGATACGCGGTACGGACTCACTGCCTATCAGGCGAACGAGCTGGGCTTCTTTCTGTTCGACGATGTCAAAAAGGTGCGCGCCGCCTCGAAGATCATGATGTCGCTGTACGCGGCGTTCATGAAGAACGATGCCTCGCTCGCCGAGATCAATCCGCTCGTCGTCACACCGGCGGGCGACATCCTCGCGCTCGATGCGAAGTTCTCCGTCGACGACAATGCCCTCGACCGCCTGCCCGAGATGGCGAAGCTCCGCGACGAGACGGCGGAGGAGCCGAGTGAAGTCGACGCGCGCCACTCGAACCTCACGTTCATCAAGCTCGACGGCGACGTCGGCTGCGTGGTGAATGGCGCCGGGCTCGCGATGGCGACGATGGATCTCGTGAAGTACTACGGCGGCGAGCCCGCGAACTTCCTGGACATCGGCGGCTCGTCGAATCCCGAGAAGGTCGTCAGCGCGCTGCGCATCATCACCGGGGACCCGAGCGTGAAGGTCATCCTGTTCAACATCTTCGGCGGCATCACCCGCACGGACGACGTCGCCAACGGCATCGTGACGGCGACAAAGGCGAACCCGCTCACGATCCCGATCGTCATCCGCCTCACCGGCACGAACGAAGAGATCGCCATGAAGATTCTGACGGAGAACGGCTTCACGGCGTCGTCCGACATGGACGAGGCGGTCAAGAAGGCCGTCGCGCTCGCGAAGGGAGGAAAGGCCGCGTGAGCATCTTCATCGACAAGAACACCACGCTGCTCGTCCAGGGCATCACGGGCCGCGATGGCGCGTTTCATACCCGCCAGATGATCGAGTACGGCACGAAGGTGGTGGGCGGCGTCACGCCGGGGAAAGGCGGCCAGACGTTCGATGGCAAGGTCCCGGTGTTCAACACCGTCCGGGAGGCCGTCGCGAGCACGGGCGCCAACACGTCGGTCATCTACGTGCCGCCGATGTTCGCGGCCGACGCCATGATGGAAGCCGCCGACGCGGGCATCGCGTTCATCGTCTGCATCACCGAAGGCGTGCCGGTCCTCGACATGACGAAGGTCTATCC
>JALYVY010000003.1 GCA_030852985.1 Gemmatimonadota bacterium
CTCTGGGCCGTGCTCGAGGCCTCGCGTGGCGACGCGGGACCGCTCGCGCCGCGGCGGCGCGCGAAGGCCGACGTTGCGCCGGTGCCCGCGATGACGGCAGTTGAACTGACGGAAGCAGACTACCGCATGACCGGCATCTCGCTCACCGGCCACCCAATGTCGCACGTGCGCTCGGTACTCGAGCTGAACGGTGTTCGATCGGCGCAGGACCTCGTGCACAACGGGCGCGATGGAGAAACGGTCGCGACGGCGGGGCTCGTGATCTGCCGTCAGCGGCCCGGCACGGCAAAGGGATTCGTCTTTCTCACGCTCGAGGACGAGACGGGGCTCGTGAATGTCGTCATCACGCCGCCGCGCTTCGAGAAGCAGGCGCTCCTCATCTCCCGCACGCCGCTGCTGCTCGTGCGCGGCGTGCTTCAGGTGGAGCAGAAGGTGGTGAACATTCGCGCGAAGCAGTTTCGTGCGCTCGAGGCAGCGGTGGGGGCGGAGTTCGCGAAGCGTCACGACTTTCATTGAGCGGCGCAGCTTTTGTTCGCATCGAATCCGCCCGTTGCGCGTGAAGCACGAGCCGCACGTTCGCTGTCTTTCCCTTGGCGACCACAACGAGGGTGTCCAAGGGAAGAAAGCCCTCGCGTCGCACCGTGAGGCGCTGCGTTCCGAGGGCAACCTCGGTGAGCCGAACGACGCCACGGCCATCAGTCATGCCGAACAAGTTGAGCTCCGGCAGTGTCACCTCGGCGCCAGCGATTGGGTCAACCGCCGAGTCGCCAACGACGGACGCAGCGATGGTGGACACGGGCTCGAGGTTGGAGTCGAGCGTGAGATCGACTCGCGCGAAATGCAGCGCGGGGGGAATGAGGATCGGCGCGCTGAGTGCCCGGATGTCGCCGGCCGTCGCATGCACGCGGATGGCCGTTTCTAACGGAACGAAGCAGATGCGAAATTCGCCGGCCGCATCGGCAAGCGTCTCGGAAGACATCGGCTCGTATTCAAATGAAATTCCACCCGGCGTAATGTACCCATGCTTCTCGGTCCACTCTGCCACGACCTTCACTGGCTCGTGCGTCGCCGGAAGCAGCGACGCGTCCACGTGCCCGGTCAGGAGCGCGCCGCCGGAAACGGGCGTCACCAGCCACTCCAACTGGCACACCGCTCCCGCGACCTGCGTCGCGGTGGGGATCCTGAGATCCACATGTGCGGCGCTGTCCGTGAAGGTGACGGGAATCGCCACCGCCATCCCCGCATACACACGCCCCGGGCCGCGCACCTCGAGGCCAAAGCGGCCAGGTAGCAACCCCGCGATCCGGAATGACCCGTCCCTCGCCGTCTCTCCCTGCAGCTTCGATCCGCTGACGCTTACACGCGCTCCCTCCACCGGCGAGCCCGATAACGAATCCAGGACGCGCCCCGAAAGCACGAGCGGCGGGTGCGCCCACAGCGTGTCCTGGCCGCGCAGCGCCGCGACGAGCTCACCGCCCTCCATCTTGACGCGGGACACACGAAGCTCGCGCTCGCGACCTACTCCCCTGAACATGCCGAGCACCGGCATGCGAACGTTCCAGTAGGGGATGACCCATCCGCCATCGCGCAGGCGAACGAACGCGACGTCGCCGCCCGCCTGCGTCATCTGGACGGAGGGCAGGTTGACGTACCGGTACTCGATGCGGCGCAGCTCGGTCGTCGCACGATTCACCGAGACCGTCCCGCTGATCTCCGGCAACCTGTTGCGATCTCGCGCCGGTTCGAAGGCAATCCGGAACTCGTCGTCGCTTCCCGCGGCAAGCGAGAAGCAGTGGTCGTCAAGAAATGCATCAGAGACGAGCGCGTCGAGCCCGGGGGCCGCGTAGGTGACTGAGTCGTCGGCGCCGGTGCGCACGTAGCCCCGTTCGTGGAGCGAATCGGGCGACGTGGATTGCCATGGCGCGTGAACCGCTGCTGTCTGGAATTCGTTGGCCTGCGCCAGTACGCGGCTCATGTCGCGGTTCATCAGGCGCACGTAGCGAAGGGTGGTGGCATCGAGGGTGCCAGCACGGGCCGTCAATTCCGCCGCGTGCAGCGCTGTGCGTACCTGCTCCCAGAGCGCGAATACCACGGCCAACGACTCGGGCGACGTTCGCCGACACACGCTCCGGGCCGCGACACGAGTGGTGTCCATCGCATAAGAAAGCTCCGTTAGTTCGACGCGTTGCTCTTGCGTGGCGCCCGTTACCAGCGCGAAGGGCGCCGACGTCGCTGGAGTAAACCCGATCCGCAATGTCCGGATGCGATACGTACCGGCTTTGGGCGCGACGAGATGGAATGCGCCACCGGCGTTGCTGAGCGCACGAGCGGCGATGGTCGCGCTCGTGTCCAGGAGGAGGACAACCACTCCGCTGACAGGATTCTCACCGCGCGCGACCACGACCCCCTGCACGCTCTGTGCACCTGCGATCTGCGCGCAGAGCAGCCACGCGCACGCCATCGCCTGCAGTCGACGTATGCTCATGGCGCCGAAGCTACACCGATTCCCCTAGGCAGCAATGAAGCGCGTCACACGGCCGTCATTCGACACGCGGCTTGGCGCCGCATCGTCAGTCACGACGCGGCGCCGGGTTACAACCAGCGAACTACTTCGCCGGCATCAACACCTTGTTGATGACGTGGATCACGCCATTCGACTGCTTCACGTCCGCGATGGTGACCGTCGCGACGTTGCCCTTCTCGTCCTTGAGCATGACCTTGCCGTGCTTCGTCATTGCCCAGAGCTTGCCGCCGTTCACGGTCGTCAGCTCGGCGCTGCCGTGGCCCTTCTTGATGGCGGCGAGCAGGTCGCGCGCGCTCATGTCGCCGGCGACAACGTGGTACGTGAGGATGCCGGTGAGCATCGCCTTGTTCTCGGGCTTGAGCAGGTTGTCCACCGTGCCCGCGGGGAGCTTCGCAAAGGCCGCATTGGTCGGTGCGAACACCGTGAACGGGCCCTTCCCCTTCAATGTCTCCACGAGACCGGCAGCCTTCACCGCGGCGACGAGCGTCGTGTGATCCTTCGAGTTGACCGCGTTGTCGATGATGTCCTTCGTCGGATACATCGCGGCACCACCGACCATCTTGGTGTGCGCCTGGGCCTGCGAGACGGACGGGAGCGCGGCGGTGGCCGCGAGGGCGAGAATGGTGACGAACGAACGCATAAGAGATTCTCCAATTGGGATCAGGGGGACCGTCGCCGGTCGCATACGATCGGTGTACGCTCCTGAATCCGGATTGGATCTGTCGCTCCAGCCATGCCTGCAATTGAACAATCAAGCGGCACGCAAGAACGGAACAGCAATATTACCGCAGAGGACGCTGAGGACACATCAGACGAGAGGGCGGAGAGCACCGCCGCTGCCGGTGCGCGGTTGGAGCGCTCCTCCGCGTCCTCTGCGCCGTCGTTTCCTCAGCGTCCTCTGCGGTAAAACACGCAGTTACCCGCTTGAACGCACCAGAATCACGAAACCCGATTCTCCCAGTAGCCCGCATCGCTGATCAGCGCTTCCACCTCGATGATTCCCTTCTCCTCGAGGTAGTCCGCGATATGAATCGCGGACGTGCGAATCACCGCACCCTGCGCGTCCACCAGCGACAGCCCTAGCCTGTCCCGAGCAGCGTAGTACTTCTCAAGGGTGATCTCATCGAACGGCTCCCCGCCAAGCATCGGCACTGCCTTCGTGAACAGACGGAATACGGGCTGCACGAGGTCGTAGCCAAAGCCCGGCCGAAAGGTGCCCCACGCGCGACCGTCATTCGGGTCCGCGTTCTCGAGATCCGAATGTCCGACGATCACATCCTTCAACTTCACCGTATGGCGCATGCCACCCCCTGATGCTCGGCGCGCTCCACAGCGCGCGTCATGACGCGATCGGTTTGCTGATCCCGGCCAAGGACGAATGCCTTGGCGCCAGCGTCGACGAATCCCCACTTCTGGTAGAACGCAATGGCGCGCGGATTGTGCTCCCACACGCCGAGCCACACCGTCCGCCGTCCTCGCTCGACGGCGACATCGAAGCACCGCTGCATCAACGCGGCACCGATGCCCTTGCCGATGGCATGCGATACCGCATACAACCGCGCAATCTCGATCGCCGAACGGTCGGCGACGCAGTCTGGCGCATTGTCCTCACGCAACATGGCATACCCCACCGGTGAGCCGCCCTGCTCGGCGAGCAGCACCGTATTGCGCGGGTCACCAAGCTCACGACGCTGGATGTCCTCGCCGAACGCCTCGCCGAGATAGAGCGTCATGTCCTCCGGCCTGTTGTCGGCGCCGAAGGTGTGGACGAACGTGGATTCGGCGAGTGCCGTGAACAGCGCGGCGTCGGACGTCGTCGCTCGTCGAATCGTGGTGCGCGTGGTGTCGGCAGCGGTGGCCATGCGGCGAAATTAAGTGCGACGTCACCGCCGCGCGAGCATCCGAAGACCCAGCGCATGATTGATCCAACGCACGAGCGGGAGCAATTTCCCGTACTCCCTGGCCAGGACGTCCGGCAACCGCGCGCGCTCGAGATCCTTCAGCGCCAATGCTCGCCCCAACGTGAATGACCGGTGACGCAGGAGTGACGCGGCGGGGTGCGAGTCTTCGTACCCGCGCGGCATGCGGGTGAGCATGGTCTCCTCCGCCAGCCCTCCGAATTGCCGCTTGATCGTGGCCGTGGCGAGGAGCGCTCTCAAGGACTCGGGGTCCTCGTCGATGGACTCACGGATCTTCTGAAGCGCATTGCGTGGCGGCATCCAGATACCTCCGCCAATGGACGCCCGTGATGCCTCCATGTGGAAATAGAAGCCCGCACCGCCATGTGCGGCCTGCGTCCCCACACCGCGCCCCGCATCGACGTGATGGAACCAACAGGCGACATGCGTCTTGTAGGGCGACTTGTCGTTCGAGAAGCGGACGTCGCGGTGGATGCGAAAGAGCGAACGTTTCGGGTCGCCAACGATCTCTGGCGCGAGCGTCGCGAGATGGACGTCGACATCCTCCGCCAGTGCCGCCAGCGGCGCCCGCAGTTCGGATTCGTAGGTACTTCGATTCTGCTCGAACCACTCGCGGTCGTTGTGCCTGGCGAGCGAGCGCAGGAACGTGAAGGCAGCCGGCTTGAATCCAGCGAACTCGATCGCGGGCATCGGTGTTACGGCACGGGTTTCGGCGGTGAGCCAGCGGGCGACTCGATCGGCGTGACCCTGAAGCCGAACCGCTGCTCTACAAGTTGACGCACCTTGCGTCCGCCCGCAGTGGCTGGACTGAATGTCATCAGGGGAATGGCGTGACGCACGGATCGCGTGAACGCCGGATGCGTAGAGGTCTCCACGACGATGCTGGCGGAATCCGAGCGGCCGAGCGTATCGACGACGAATTGGACGAGCACGGATCCTTCGGTGCGGTCGTGCAACAGCGCCGGCGGATAGATTGGCGCCGCGCTTCCGGCAGTGCGCGTCGCTGCCTCCTCCACGTCGAGAATGGAATAGACGGAATCAGCCGTCGTCACGTCGCGTGAAGGCGCCTGGGTCTCCGCACTGATACCGCGTGCCCCACCTGTCACCTGCCGCGCGGCGGTGCCGGCGGCGCCGTAGACCACCCCGTCCGGCCGTTCGATGAGCGGCACCCCGCCGATGCCCTGTTGCACGTATCGAATCGCCTCATCACGATGCTCCGTCGACCGCATTCTGTCCGGCGGCGGCAGGTAGCGGATGAAGGAGATGCGCTCGGCGATCTCGCGATCGAGCTCCCTGGATCGGACGCTCGTCCCGTAGACGGCGGCCGCGATCAGCGCGGCATGTGTCGCGACACTGAACGCGGTTCCGCCCACGGACGTCGATGCCCTGCCGGTGGAGTTGAGCAGCAATCGCATGTCGAGCACCTCGCATGACAGGAATTTTACCCCACCAACGAATGCGTGACGGGCGCCGCAGCATGGCGACGGCCGCTCACCCTGCTAACCCACGCAAGGCATCTCCCGCCACCCGATAGACGTTCCACTCGCTCATCCGGCGCGCACCGAGCGATTCGTAAAACCTGATCGCGTCAGCGTTCCAGTCCAGCACTGCCCACTCCACCCTCCCGTATCCGCGCTCGACTGCCGTGCTGGCCAGCGATACCAAGAGTCGGCGTCCCAGGCCATGCCCGCGAAACGCTGGAAACACGAACAGGTCTTCCAGGTAGATCCCGGGACGCGCCAGGAACGTGGAGTAGCTGCGAAACCAGAGCGCGAAGCCGGCCGGCGCATCGCCAGCGAAGGCCAGCGTCACCTCCGCCACTGGCTCCGCGCCGAACAGGGACTCGGCGAGCAAGGCTTCCGTCGCCATGCACTCGCTCGCCAGCCGCTCGTATTCGGCGAGCCCCTGGATGCACGCGAGAATGATCGGGACGTCAGCCCGGGTGGCGGGGCGTAGGTGAAACTCCGGACGCACGGATGACGCACGTGGCATGTATAGTGGCGAGTGGGGGGCCGGGTCGTCCTTGAAATGGACGCCTGAACCGTGGCTTTGCCGATGCCGGCATCGTCAGTTTAGCTCCTGTCGCCGACGACCGGATAGCCGTGCTCGACGTTTCTCCACTGCTGCATGAAACCCTCGCGGGACATTACGTCCTGAAGCGCGAGATCGGTCGCGGTGGAGCTGCAACGGTCTACCTGGCGCACGACGTTCGCCATGAGCGGCTCGTCGCGATCAAGGTGCTCCACGCGGAGCTTTCCCATGCACTGGGCGCGCAGCGATTCCTGCGCGAGATCAAGCTGACGGCCAGCCTGCAGCATCCGCACATCCTCGCGATTCACGATTCCGGGGAGGCGCACGACCAGCTCTTCTACGTGATGCCGTACGTTGAGGGCGACACCATGCGCCATCGCCTCGGCGCCGACAACCGGTTGTCGATCGAGGAGGCCGTGCGCATCGGGCGCGAGGTCGCTGGCGCGCTGGCATACGCGCACGAGCGTGGCGTGGTGCACCGCGACATCAAGCCCGAGAACATCCTCTTCTCCGGCGGGCACGCGGTGCTCGCGGACTTCGGGATCGCCCGCGCGATCGACCGCGCGCACGAGAAGATTACCCAGCAGGGCACGATCACGGGAACGCCCGCGTACATGAGTCCCGAGCAGGCGCGCGACCGCGCCTTCGACGGCCGGAGCGACGTGTATTCCCTGGCGTGCGTGCTGTACGAGGCGATCGCGGGCGTTCCGCCGTTCGTTGGCGAGACGCCGCAGCAGCTGCTCACGCAGCGCATCACGAAGGTCGCGCCGCTGCTGCGCGAATATCGCCACGACGTGCCGCCGCCGATCGAATCCGTGATCGCGAAGGCATTGTCGATGTCGCCCGACGACCGCTTCGACGACGCTCGTGCCTTCAGCGCTGCGCTCTCGGCGGCTGTGGGCAACTCCGGCGAAACGCTTACCGCCCGCGTCCAGCGGAGCTCTCCGCTGTCGAGCCCGTGGGTCTGGGCGGCTGGCGTTATCGCACTCCTCGCCGCGATTTCCGCCTCCACGCCGGAAGGCCGCATTCAGATCGACCTGCTCACGGGGCGTGTCGACACCGCGCAGTATGCGGTTGTCCCGTTCGAATATTCGGGCGCGCGCGTCGCGGGCGACGATCAGGACCCCGTGGCGCACGGGCTCTACGCTGAAATGCGGCAGTGGAACGGCCTGAAGCTGTCGAGTGACATGAGCGTGTCCGACGCAATGCGCCGCTCGACGGACTCTTCGCTCGGCGGGCGAACGGACGTCGCCCGTAAGGCGCGCGCGGGGAAGCTGGTCTGGGGCCGGGTGCGCGTCACGCGTGATTCGATGCTGGTGCGTGCGTCGGTCTACAATGCGATCGATGGCACGCTGATTCGCGAAGTTCCGCTCGCCGTGTCGCGCGATTTCATCGCGACGCATCCGTCGGCCATGCGCGCGCTGGCGGCAGACCTGATTCGTCTGGACGCATCCGACAGGATTCCGCACACGGGCGACGTCGGCACTCGATCGTTCGACGCGTGGCGCGCCTACCAGGAGGGCGAGCATCATTTGTATGCGTGGCGTGTCGCGCCAGCGATGGAGGCGTTCGAACGCGCCACATTTGCCGATCCGGACTACGCCCATGCGCAACTCTGGCTTGCCCAGTTGCTCGTCTGGCGGGGAAAGCCGGGGGCGCAGTGGAGTCCCCATCTCAGTGCGGCGTTGCGCAACCGCGTGTCGCTGGACGCGCGTGAGAGCAGCATCGTCGATGCGCTTCACGCGCTCCAATACGGCGACTTTAGCGGCGCTTGCGAAGCGTACCGGACACTGCGCAGCCGCGATTCGCTTGACGTCACGGCGTGGCTCGGCCTTGCACACTGTCAGGGTCTCGATCCACTCGTCATCCAAAGTCGCTCCAGCCCAACGGGATGGGTCTTTCGCGGTAGCAGTGCCGCGGCGCAGGAGGCGTACGTTCGTGCGCTGCAGATTGCGCCGGCTTCCTTCGGTGCGTTTCCGTTCAGCCGGGTTTCGCGGCTGTACATCATCGAGTCGAATTTCATGCGTGGCGGCGTCACGAGAGACAGTACCGCGTACATCAGCTTTCCAGACCTCGTTCACGATACGCTCGTGAGCAACGCCACCCGGTACATGGACCTGGATCGGGTGTCATTTGAAACGATGGCTCCGCACTACGACCGCGCCCTGATGCATAACCGGGAAGCCCTCATCGGCGTCCTGTCCACGCTGATCCAACGCCTCCCCGACAACGCTGATGCCTTCGAATCGCTTGCGCGCGTGCTCGAGACGCGCGACGAGATCAGCGGTACGCCGCATGGTGGCTACTCAGCGCTCAGCGCAATCGACCGCGCCACGGTGCTTTCGACGGATCCGGTGCAACGCGCCCGGCTCGGGGCGACGGACGTACGCCTCCACCTCAAGCTTGGCGATTTCGCTCGCACGGCCTCGATCGGCGATTCCGTGCTCAACTCGTCACCGCAGGCCTCTGGCGATCAGGCCCTGTACCTTGCTGGCGTTGCCGCGCTACTCGGGCACGAGCACTCCGCATTCAGCTATATGCGTGCGAGTGGATCGTCCGTGGGGCTGGGCGGCGCGCCTGCGGTACCCCTCGTGGAAGACGCTGGGACCGCACTCTTCATGCGTGCCGCGCTCGGCGTGTGCGACGATTCTACGCGCGCACTCCAGAAGGCGATTCCACCGATGCTGGATAGCTACGTCAACGCGTCCCTGCGCGAGGAGGCGCTCCGCGGCGTCATGTTGCGACCCATGATCTTCGGCGTGGCCTGCTTCGGCGCCCCAGCGGCGTTTGCACTGCACGGGCATCTCTCGCCGCTCCTGCTCGCAATTCAGGCGGTAGGCCGTGGTGACCGCGTGTCCGCCCGCACGCTGCTCGACTCCATGCAGGCGCGCCGGCTCTTGAGGCCCGGGGAAGTCTCGCTCGACCAGACCATCGGCGAAGCGTGGATTAGCGTGGCGCTCGGTGACAGTGTCGCCGCGATACGTCGGCTCGATCTTACACTCACGGCGCTCCCCACCCTTTCCCCATACGTGGTCTACGAGCCGGGCATGGCCGCGGCGGTCGGGCGCGCGATGGTGTACCGCGCGGAACTGGCATCGAGAACACACGATGCCGGCGCCGCGGCGCTCTGGGCTGGCCGCGTGCTCACATTGTGGGCGCACAGCGACCCTTCGCTCGCCCCCACGCTCCAGCGCATGAAAGCCCTCACAGCGCAGCGTAAGCCATAAGCCGTTCCGCAGCACGAAGCACTCCCGGGTTACACCTCACCCATGCCGATCAGGACATCCGTGTACAGGTCTCCCCGCCCTTTCGTCCGCGCTGCGCTCATTCTGCTTCTTGCTGGCTGCACCAAGGGTGACGCTCCGCGTGCCGATTCCGCAGCCGCAGCGGGCGGCGCGCGCACCGGAAGCGCGTCAGTCGCAAGCCTGCGCGCGGCAGCGAAGCAGTTGCCGGGCGAGCTCACCAAGCCGCTCGACTCCTATACCGGCGACGAGCTCTATGCGCTCGTCCACGCACTCTCGTTCACGGGAGATTCCGTCAGGGAGCGGAAGTGCAAGAACGACCCTGCCTGCATCAGCGCGCCGAAACAGAAGAAGGTGAAGGTCGGCGTGGCAGCAGTCGTCGGTCAGGATTCGTTGTCGGCCGGCACGACACCGAAGTACGGCGTGATCTACGTCCGTGCCACCAACATGGGCGACGCCGAAGAGGCACGCTACGGCATGAAGCCCGGCAAGAATCTCGAGTTCTACGTGGTGGTGCTGCCCGACAGCAACGGAGGCATGGGGTGGCGCATGGAGCAGCTCGATACCCGCGCCGATGCGCGGCAACACGCGTTGATCGGCACCGGGCCGTTCAGGGACTGTGGCCACACCAACTGGCAGGCCGGCGCGCGGGCGGACTTCAAGACCTGCGCGAACTCGGCGGCGGCGCACGATTCGGGCGTACAGCTCGGACTCCTGATGCAGGTAAGTGATGCCGACCCGATCTGGGTGACGTGCGCCGGAGGGTGCTGCACAGTTGGCGACACTTGAGGGCCCCAAGTGAGCGGAGTCGTGATGGCTCCGCTCACGTTCGTTCACGGACTCAGATGTCGTAGCGGTCCTTCAGGATCGCCAAGTGATGCAGCGAGTGTCCAGCGGTGATGTACGCGATCGCCCTGACACTCACGCTCGCGGCGCTGGCCGTGCCGGTTCGCGTCCACGCGGCATCGGGGAGCGACGCGAACAGGCGCGTCGTACTGTCGCGCACCGCCAGCAACTCGGCCACGAGCTCCGTGACGCGCCGATCATCCGACTCCGCTGCTGCCGCATAGACGGCCTGGTCGAACGATGGCAGCGGCGTCGCATCACCCCGTGCGATGCGAAGCGCACGATACGAGAAAATTCGCTCGGCGTCGATCAGGTGTCCGATGACGGTGCGCACCGACCACTTCCCCTCCGCATAGCGATGGTCGCCCATCGTCTCGGGAAGAGTGCCGAGGGCTTCCTTCATGCGGTCGCGCCCATCGCGCAGGGATGCAACGACGTCCCCCTCGGGCACGCGAGCGACGTACCCGGCGTACCACTCGGCATATTCAGACGGGTCTGGGCGGGTGGAACTGGCAGCGGTCATGTGACGGTCGGGGATCGGGAGAAGGCGTGAAGGGAAAGGTGCCCGACGGTTCGTGACCGAACAGCCTTGGTGGTACATCCTGCTTTGCGCGCTGTGAAGGAATCGTTGCTCTTCCACTCATTTGAAATGTTTGCTGCCGCACCCAGTAACAAAATGCTGGCTTCGTCGATTGGCTACTACCGCGGCGTAAGCGTGTGCTTAAACTACCCCGCCGCGCGAGACTGATGGTGTCGAAGCGGCTGCGCTTCCAGGCGGTTCACGTGGTGCGCCAACCCACACTCGAGATGCCAGGATATCGCGAAATACCGAACTATTTTTCGGGCGCTGTTGCGGATATCGCCCGGGACGCAGCGCGCGTCGAGCAGGCCGGTGACAAGGCGGGGGCAGTCCTGTTGTATGAAGCGGCGTTGAGCGCGGCGCTGGAAATGGCACCGGAGATTCCTGCCTTTCTCTGTGGACGTCTCGCCATGCTCTACCGCAGCCTTGGTCGACATGCGGATGAGGTCGCCCTCCTCGAGACATACTGCGATTCGCAGACCGCCGACGATGCCCGGACGCGGTTCGACGCACGCCTCTCCAAGGCGCGCGCGCTCGCCATCAAGAAGCAGCCGAGAGATTGCACGGCGCTCGAGTCGATTCGCGCGATCAAGTCGCCGAGCGAGACGCGTGCGACCCGCCGCGCCGCACGGATTGTGGCGCCGGCCGCGGAGGAAGATGTGGCGTAGCAATCTTTGGCACGAACCCTACACCGGAGCGAACGTCGGTGCTTCTGCTCGTCGAGAGACGACAAGCAATACGCCCACAGCTGTGACCAGCAGCGCGACCAGCTGCGCGGACGTCAGGGGGCCGACCATGTCGCTCTTCGCGCGGAAGAACTCCACGATGAATCGTTCAACGCCCGCCAGCAGGCAGTACATGCCGAATAGCCAGCCCGGTCGGTGCGTGTGGTCACGCAGTCGCCAGAGCACCGTGAACATCACGAAGCCCAGCACCACCTCGAGGAGTTGGGTGGGATAGACGCTCACGACGGTCTCCGGTGAAATCGAAGCGGGCAGGTTCGCGTGATACTCGGCGTTCATGACGGCGGCCGTCGTGCGGGGGACGCCATCGGGGAACGCCACGGCGAGCCACCCATTCCACACCCGTCCGTAGTCGTCGCCCACCGCCCAGCATCCCGTCCGGCCAATCGAATATCCTGCCGCAATGCCGACCGCCGTCGCGTCGGCAATGCGAAGAAAGGGCGCCCTGCGCCATCGAATGACCGCAGCACACAGGACCACCGATCCGATGAAGCCGCCCCAGTACACGAATCCCGCCCGACCCCACAGCGCCTGGATGCTGTGCTGGAGAATCGCGTAATAGACCTTGCCGCCGATGATCGTGCCGACCAGCGCCGCGAATGTCACGTCGTGCATCACCTCCGGATCGTCGCCGCGCTGCAGGAGCACCTGCTGGGACACCCAGTGCGCGACGCCGAACGCCGCCATCATCGCGAAGCCGAAGCCGGTGAGTGGAAGCGGACCGATGGCAAACTTGAACGGTGTGTGGACGATCGGGTGCGGAAAGATCATTTCTTTCTGGTTTCGACCTTCAGCTTCGTCCACACCACGACGGCGGCGCAGTTCGATCCGACGGTAGTGAACTGCGCCGGCACGTTCGTGCTCGGATACACTTCGATGGCGGAGACTTCCCCGGGCCTGACAAAGGAGTCGAGGTCGCCGGCGTCGAGCTGTTTCCACTCCGCGCCATCCATGAACACCGTAACGCACCCATTGCCACCGCTCGCGCCACGAGTGGCCACGAGTTGCACCTGGCCGTTACCGGCCTGGAGAACGCGAAGCCCTGGCGTGGTGGTGAGGAAGTCCGTCAGTCGGTTCGCCTGGCGCTTCTCCAGCATGTCCGGATCGAGGAAGTATCCGCCCCCCGCAGACCGCTTGCGCTCGGTGAACCCGACTTTCTGAAGCCCCAGGTCGCGCGCAGAGACGACTTCCACCGCGCTGAGTGTGGGAACGAAGACTCCGAGCTTCACCGTCACGCGGGCCGGTGTTCGCGCAGAGAGCTCCACGGTCTGCTCCGTTGGCGTGTACCCGAGTTGGCGAACCACGAGTGCCTGCGTTCCCGACGGAAGCGAGTCGAGGACGAAGTCCCCGTTCTCTCGCGTCTTGGTCGCGGAACTCGCGCCCATCACCCCGACGCGTGCATTCGCCACCGGGCCGCCGCTGGCGTTGAGGACCCGACCGAACACGCGAGCGACACCCTTCTGGAGCTTCGCACCCGTACTGTCGGCGGCGACGGTGGTTGGCATCGCGGCCACGCTCATGCTGCGGAGCGTGAGGAACGCATCGCTCTGCGTCACCGTCACCTCCGCGGTGGCGCCGCCGTCCTTCCGCTGTGCCTGCAGTTTCCCCTCGAACGTGTCTGGAAGCCCGCACAGCTTGTAGACGCCGTCCGCATTGACTTCGGTCGACCGCACGCGCGGGATCTTCTTCACCTTGATCGAGGCCGGAAGCCCCGGTGGATCAGGGTCGTACCACACGAACGACACGCGCGCCCCCTCGGCGGGCACATCGGTGTCCGGTTCGCGCACTCGTCCCACGAGCGCGCCCGGGCCCAGCACGCGCTTCGCGCCCGGGCAGAATATGCCGGTGAGGAAGTTCGCGCTCGGCACGCCAATCACGGCGCGCGTGACTGCATTGCCCTCGAACGTCATTTTGGGCGTGACGAGCTGTATTCCAAGGGTGTCGAGCATCGGGTGCTCCACGAGCAGCCGGTATGTGCCCGGCAGGATGCTGTCGACCAGGAATCGGCCCAGTGAATCCGTGGCGCCCATGCGCCCGGTACCCTCGACCTGTACCAGGGCGCCTGAGAGCGGCTCACCGTGGATGCTGTCAATCGCCACTCCCTGCAGGTAGCCGTACTTCGAGCTCACGGCGCCGGGCGGGGCGCCGAGGAGCTTCGCCGCGGCGGTCGCCGGCTTCGCCTTGGCTGTGTCCGCCTTTTCGGGCGGCGCCTTGGGGCGAGTGGAGTACTGTGCCGCAGCAGGCGTCGCGGCCACGATGGCGGCCATCAGCCCGGCGGAAATTCGGAGCAGACGCATGGACAGAATATAGGGAGGGAGACGGTAGGCTCTACCCCGAGGGGCGCTGATGAGTTTCGAGGAACGC
This sequence comes from Gemmatimonadota bacterium, assembly GCA_030852985.1. Classification (GTDB taxonomy): domain Bacteria; phylum Gemmatimonadota; class Gemmatimonadetes; order Gemmatimonadales; family Gemmatimonadaceae; genus AG11. Next base: position 14,250 of record JALYVY010000003.1, read on the forward strand.
TTGCGGCGTACTTTCTGCCTCTCAGCACGACATCACATCAAAGGAGTTATCCATGGGCGGAAAACCCAGCAATCACATGCAGAGCGATCGACCCGAGTCCGGTGGCGCGGACAAGGACATGCAGCTCGAGAAGTCCGGCGTGCTCGAGCGCGACAAGGCGAAGTTTGCCGAAGATGACGTCGAGAAGCACGCCAATGCGCCGGAGCAGTCCTCCGAACAGCACGAGCCATTCTCCGTTGGCACCGCACCCAACTCGGACCCACGGAAGAAGTAGGCTGGCACCAGAGTGGGAGTGGCGGTTCGTCGAGCCGCCCTTCCCTGGGTTACCGAGGCTTGCCGACGTCGCCGCCGTTCCTTGACGGTGAAAATCCCGTGAAGTGCCCGGTGTGCCGGAAGGTCTGGGTGTGCCGATAGTCGTCATCGAGTGACGCGTCGTCGACGTTGCTCAGCTTCGACACATCAATACTGATCGTCCCGTCCTTCCCGACCGGGTTATACATGTTCGAGAACTTCATGCCCACCAGGATCTCGCTCGCCTTGTAGCTCATGCGGGCATGCACCGTCTGCGCGAAGGTCTCATCGATGCCGCTGATGAGGATCAGGAACTCCGTGTCGGTACGCACGAGATCGTCGTGGGTGAAGCCGAACATCGGGCTCGTCTCGTCGATCGGATGCACGATCGTCCAGCTCAGCGGAAAGAAAACGACCTTCGTCCGCTCGAGCTTCAGCTGCGTGTAGTGACGGCCCTTCCCGTCGAGTCGCGTGAACTGGACTTTCGCCTCGAGCTCCATGAGTTGATTGCTCCGCGCGTTCGTGATGCGGAACATGAACCCCGACTTCCCGTGGTACGGCGCGATGACGGCCCTGTCGCTGAAGAGCAGCGCGGCCGTCGGACGCGCGAAGCGCGCGAACACCAATCCCGTCAGGAGCGCGACGGATAGAATGCCGACAATCGACTCGAACGTCATGATCCAGTTCGCGAACGCGCTGGCGGGGTAGATGTTGCCGTAGCCGATCGTGGCGAACGTCTCGACGCTGAAAAAGAAGGCGCGAAGAAAGACACCGCCCATCTGCTCGACGCCCAATCCACCGAGCCCTTCGGGTCCGCTCAGCAGGTACAGTCCGGCGAACAGCGCATTCATTCCGAGGTACACCAACGTGACGATTCCAAGAAATCGTGGCCACGTCATGGTGAGCATCGCGTGATAGCCGTTCAGGTACGAAAGCGGCGAGAATCCGTCGCGTCGCGCCGTGAAGCTTCCGTCTCGCTCGATGAGGCGCCGCTCGTTGGCTCCGCCCACCACCGAGCCGAAGCCGAGGTCCCTGGGCTCCTCGATGGCCGGCACCACCGGCGCGGAGTCGATCAGCAATGCATCGTTCGAGGGAGAGTCGTCGTCGCTCACGATCGAGAAGGTAGCCTGCGTTGGGGAGAAAATCGAACGGGTGGCGCGCGCCTGTTCTCCTCACAGGGAGCGATTCGCGCAGCTGACCGGTAGATTCGCCTGATTCGCGCTGCCAACGGACAACGCCGCAACCGATTCATGCCGCCCCGCGAGATCCTTCCCGCCCCAGACCTCGACCCCGCGCACGACCCCGGGTTCGTTGACGCCAACGCGCGAGCGGACGAGGCGGTGGCGCGCACATCTGCGGATGCGATCGGCGCGCCACTCCGACGGGGCCCCACAAGCGAGATTCGCATCGGCACCGCGTCGTGGACGGACCCCACCATGGTCCGCGCCAAGGTCTTCTACCCGCGCGGCACATCGTCCGCCGAGGAACGCCTCAAGTTCTACGCATCTCAGTTCAGTGTCGTCGAAGTGGACGCGACGTACTACTCGCTTCCGGAGCGATCCACCGCGTGCCTATGGGCCGAGCGTACGCCGGCGAAGTTCACGTTCCACGTGAAGGCGCATGCGCTGATGACCGGACAACCGACGGAGGTCGCACGCCTGCCGGTCGGTCTCGTGGAAGTCCTCCCCGCCGACGTCGCACGGAAGAAGAAGATCTACGCGAAGGATCTCCCGCGTGAGCTGGACGACGCCGTCTGGACGAACTTCATCGACGCACTCACCCCGCTCTCCGACGCGGGCAAGCTCGGCGGCGTCCTGCTGCAATATCCGAAGTGGTTTCTCCCCACCCCGGAGAACAAGGACTTGCTCGCCGAGGCGGCCATGCGCCTCGCCGGCATTCCGGCGACGGTGGAATTCCGCAACGCCATGTGGTTCGGATCCGCCAAGTCGTCGGCATGGACGCTCGACATGCTCCGCGACCTTGGGCTCACGCATGTGATGGTCGATGGCCCGCAGGGGCTCGACAGCAGCGTTCCCGCCGTGCCCGCAGTGACGACCCCGCATCTCGCCATGATTCGCCTGCATGGCCGCCGCGCCGCGACGTGGGAAGCGCCGAACGTCCCGACAGTCGAGCGGTATCGGTATCTCTATTCGCCCGATGAGCTGTCGTCGTGGATGCCGCTGATCGAATCCGCGGCGACGGAAGCAACGCGCACGATCGTGTTCTTCAATAACTGTTACGGCAATTACGGCGCGACGAATGCCCGCGAGATGATCGCCGCGCTCAGCACCGACCAAGGCAATTGAGCGTGGGCGTGGGCTTGAGTGTCGGGCTTGGGCTTGCGCTGAGTTAGCTGGGCGTGAGCTCGTTTCGGATTCTGAGCCAAGCCCATGAAATCAGACGTCAGTTCTGGAAACTGACGGCCGACAGCTGACCACTGAATGCTCTGCGGTGGCAGTTCCGCCGCGTTGCTCGCAGTCACTCTGTTAGACGGCTCGCGGCGAGCCCCTGTGCGCCCGCCAGTAGACGACCGCGCCAATGAGTATGAACCCGAGCGCGCCTCCCACGACCTTGAGCTCGAACAGCATCGCATGCGTGTCGTCCGCCGGCGGAACCATCGCCACCCCCATCGCGAAGAGCGTCACGAGCAACCCGCTCACGCCGATCACCGTCGCGCCGAGCTTGCCGCCCGGCACGCGTACCGTGTCGGGTGACGCCTCCGTCCGCCGATGCAGCAACAGGAATGAGATGAAGAGGTAGACATACGGGATGAAGTAGATGAGCAACTGTGTGTCGAGAAGGATCAGGTACGCCTTCTCTACCGTCGTGCCCTTGCCGAGGAGGCTCACCAGCAGGAACACCGTCGCGAGCGAGGCCTGCACCAGGATCGCGACATACGGTGTTTTCCATTTGGGATGCACGCGTCCGAACGCCGGGGGGAAATAACGATCGAGCCCGATGGCAAAGGCCACGCGCGCCGGCCCGGTCAGCCATGCACCGACTCCGCCGATATTGCCCACGGTGTAAGCCAGTGCCGCGAAGGGCGCCAACCACCAAAGCGACGGGCTGATCGCGCGCGCTCCCGCCGAAATCGCCTGCAGGAACCCCGACACGATGTTGATGTCGGATACGGGAATGAGCCAGAGTAGCGCGCCCGTGCCCAGCACATACACCAATGCAATGAGCGGCGCGGCAATCATGATCGCCCTCGGCAGCGTGCGCTTCGGATCGCGCACCTCGCCCCCCATGGCGCTCGAGAGCTCGAGGCCGGCGAACGCAAACGCGATCGATGCCCAGAGGTTCAATCCCGACAGGTGAAAGAGATCAGGCTTGATGTTCTGCATGGTGACCGGGTTCGCCGATGGACGTCCGACGACCATCGCGATGCCACCAAGGACGATGAGGATCACGCCCGGGATGTAGGTGCCAATGCCACCCGCATTCTGGAGCCACTTGCCCGTTCCCACGCCGACGATGTTCATCAGCACCGCGAGCCAGAGACAGATGAGCGTTGCCGTGAGCACGTACGTCCAGTTGCTCGCGAGCCCGCTCTCGCCCTTCCCCACGACGAACGTCGCGATTACCGCCGTCGAAATCAGCAGGTTCGGATAGTACAGGACGTTGTTGATCCAGTAGCACCACCCACACACATAGCCGTGTCGTTCCCCCAGCGCGCGCTTGGTCCACTGATAGATCCCGCCTTCCTGCGGAAAGCGCGAGGCCAGCTCCGTGACGACGAGCCCCTGCGGCACGAAGAACAGCAGCCCCGCAAGCATCCAGAGGGCCAGCGCGCTCGGTCCCGCCTTCGCAGCCGTCGCCAGCCACCGCAGCCCCACCACCGCCACGAGGTTGAACAGGACGAGATCGCGAAGTCCGAGATTCCGCGCGAGATCCGGCCTTTCGCCCGCATGTTGAGTGAGCTCAGCGTCCACTGTTCCCCGTGGGTCGTATGCCATTCATGGTACCAGGTACGCCGTACCAGGTACGCCCTTCTAAAGCCGAAACAGGTACGACGCTTTCAGGAACAAGGCGTCATCCGTCCGGTTGTATCCCTTGAACCCGAAGCTCGACGGGAACTCGAACGGCTGCGACGAAGGACGCGTGTCCGCAAAGCCGCTGCCGTAGCCGAGGAATACCACCGTACCCGGGTTCGGCTGGTACGAGAACAGGAAGTCGCCGCGGAAAGAAGTTTTCTGGCAGGCCCGCGTCACACCGACCACGTTGTTGTTGCACGCATCCGGCGCGATGATCGGCCGGCCCGTTGTGGCCTCATCGCGCAGCGCATCCCGATAGAAGGAGTCGAACTCGCCCACCAGCCGAATGAAGAGCGGCCGCGCGAGCTGGTACTCCATCTTCACCCGGGGAATGCGATTGTTGCCCACGATGCTCCCTTCAGAACGCCGGTTGTAGCTCTGGAGATTGTACGTCGCATTCAGGCGCAGCTTGTCGGTGGGGCGCGCCGTCAGCCCATACGTCGCGATCACGATGTTCGACGGCGCCCACTCGAAGAAATTCTCGTCGCGGCCGTAGAGGTAGAACGCGTTCGCCGAGATGCGGCGCCCCGCCGGCGTGCCCACGGAGAAGTAGGGCTCGCTGTTGCCGATGCGAGGCATGCCGACGAACGGCAGCGACTCCCCGTTCACTCCCTGCACGCGATAGTTCGCGTAGAGCGCCGGATCGAAGCCGAACGTCTCCACGAAGTAGCCGGTCCCCACGTTCCAGCCGCCGCGCAGGATCGCATTCATCGTGAAGTGCAGTTTCTTCTCGATGGCATCGCCTTGGTGCACGAAGCTCTGGTAGCGCCAGTTAGCAGAGTAGCTGGGATCGAACGTGAAGGACTCGACAGCGGCACCCGGCCTGCCAAAGTAGGTGAATCGCTGGTCGAACATCGACGTCACGATGCCGGGCCGCGAGATGAATCCGCTCAGCGCGCGGAAATTCTCGTGGATGCCATCCACGTAGTACGTGAGGCCGAACTTCTTGCCGTTGCGGTTCAGCCCAAGGTGCCAGAGCGGCGCATTGAGCACACTGGTCGCCTGCTTCGTATAGCTCTGCGCATACTGCGACTGCACGCTGTATACCCCGCCGAACAGGTACAGCGCGTCGATGTTGCCCACGCGGTTGTAGTTGCCGGCGTCGATCCGGTCGGTGTACGTCACGCCCACCTTCGACGACTTCCCGAAATCGCGCTGTGCCCTCGCGACGTTGAACACAGGGTGGTCCGCGCGGCTCAGTGACCCCGCCGTGGCATCCACCGCGCTCAAGAGCGCGATGCTGGTGCCCGACATCCTGCCTGTGAGCTTCGCGGCGCCCACCGGCTGGATGATGCGCCGCGTGTAGACAAGATTGTGCGGCGTCGCGAACTGCTCGATCCCATCCAGGAAGAACGGTCGCTTCTCGGCGAAGAAGAGCGCCGAGCGCGGGTCGAAGGTGAACTGACCCGCGTCGGACTCGATCTGCGAGAAGTCCGGATTGATCGTGCCGTTGAGGCTGAGGTTGTTCGTGACGCCCCATCGTGCATTACCGCCAAGCGCCGGCCGCCGCACATCGTAGCGATCCGCGTCGGTGACGAATGCGCCGCGACCCACGCTGCGCTGTGTGATCTCCGGATTGACGTCGACCACCAGGCCGCGACGAAGATCCGTGAGCCCTTCCAGCGTGCCGGATTGCGCCAGGAACGACAGCCCCGATCGCCGCGCCGGCGTCCAGCTGTCCTCATGCCCCGAATGCTGGACGAAGCGCACGACGTTGAGCCCCCAGACCTGCTCCGCCGCTGCCTGGTAGCGCAGGCTCTTGAACGGAATGCGCACCTCGACGACATAACCGTCACTCGTGACATGCCCGCTGGACGAGAAGACAAAGTCGGGGCTCACGTCGGTGGGATCGCGCGCAAGGGCCGCGCTGCCGAAACCGCCACTGCGAGCCTGGCCCGCTTCCAGGATGGTGCCGTCCGCCTGCACACCGAGCGGATTGACGGCGAAGACGGTGGCCTGACGTCCGTCGTTGAAGGTGCCGAGGAGGATCTGGACGTTGTCGTCGGACGAGATCTTGTCACGGTCCGCCAGCGTGGCGCGCGGCGCGCCGTGGGTCTCGAAGGCGCGGATGCCAAAGTGAATCGCCGTGGCGGAGTACCACACGAGGACTTCGGTGGAGTCGTCCGCGGCAGCGCCGTCGTTCGGGGAGAACTGACTGAATCCCGTGAGCAACGCGGCTTGGGCCCACTGTGCCTCGTCGAGTCGTCCGTCCATCACCATGGCGGCTTCGTCGAGGCGCGGCGGATGCACCTTCACCTGGTTGGCGCGACCGTTGTAGGTGGAACGGGCGGGCGGCGCCCCAGCCGGAGCAGTCCGCATGGGCGTCACGGCGACGGAAAGCGCGGCGAGAATGTGCAGATGCATGGAGAGGGTCATGGACGACGGGCGTTTATTTGGCTACAAACTTGTATACATTTGCCACCGCGCGATCGGGGCAAGGCAGGATGCGATACAAAAGCGCCCGGACGCCGTCAGGTCCGGGCGCCTGCCGACTGCAATTATTTCTTCCTGGATAAGTCGAAGTCGCCGACGTGCACATCGAGGTTGTGGTTGACCCGCAGGCCGACCACTCCGTCGGGGTTGCCCGCCGATGCTGGGAGAGCCGCGACCTGGACCCCATTCACCTTGAGCCGCACCGAATCCGCCTTGCTCGCGTCAACCATGAGGGTGTTGGTCGCCGCCCCCTTCGCATCCGCCTTCTTCACCGCTGAGTTCTCCGTCCAGTCGACAATCTTGTGGACGACTGCGCCGGCGCGATGGTTCAGCAGGAACTTCCCGTCCCCACGAACGAGGAAGTAGAAGTACGTCTGATCCGCCCCTTCGAGCTTCTTGCCGCCGAAGAAGATGCCATAAGCCTCGGGATGAGACGGCGCCTTCGTCTGGGTCATCGTCACCGATGCGGTGAATGGGCCACTCGCCATGTCCTTGCCCGTCCAGTAGATCGCGGCCGGCCCCGATGTCACGTGATATCCCTTGCCCATGGTCACGAACTTTGCGTCGCCGATCTTCGACGATTTGTTGTCGGTGCGCCCCATCCAGCCAGTGGGCAGCGCGCCGCCCTCGACCTTCTTGTCCATGTCCATCTTGCCCATCTTCGCCTGGGCGGCGAGCGGGCCGGCGGCGACCAGTGTGAGCGAGAGTGCGGTGAGCGAGCGGCGAAGCATGTGAGTCTCCTGAATGAGTTCGTGTACGATTGGACCCTACTGAACCAGTAGCGAACGCTCAAGATCGGCGAGCGCCTCAGGGGTGTCGATGTCCAGCGGTGCATCCGAATCAATCGATATATACGCCGCACGCTCGCCAAGTGCACGCAGGATGGAGCGGCCCCCCACATCGCCCTCGAGACGTGCGAGGTCCGTGAAGCACTCTCGCCCGAACAACACCGGGTGTCCGCTGCCGTCGCGGTATTCTGCTGCCACCGCGGATACGTCGCCCATGATCCACCTGCTGCAAAGCGCTTTCGTCACCGCGGACGACGCAAGCGGCTGGTCGCCGAGCGCGATTACGACCGCCTCGGCCTCATCTGGCAGTGCCGCCACGCCGGCGCGAATGGAGCTGGCAATGCCCTCGTCCCGCCAGAGATTGACGACGAAGCGCACGTCGAGCCGCGAGAGTGCCTGCGTCACCAGATCGGCGCTTGGCGGAATCACGACATAGACGACATCCAGCGGCGCCAGCACCCGCACGCTCAACCGGACCACCGCCTTCCCGTTCAACTTGGCGCAGAGCTTGTCGGCGCCAAAGCGCGTGCTGCGTCCGGCCGAGAGCAGCAGGCCAGCGATCACTCGCTCAGGTCCGCGTCGGCCAGGTCAAGTGCCTCGCGCCACACGCGGCGAATCTCATGGGCGCCCACCGCATTCGGTTCCACCAGCGACCGGCGCCAGTACCAGCGATCCTCTGGCTCGGCCGTGGCACCATGCCCAATGAAGTGCTCGTAGACGTCCGCCACCGCAGTACCGGCCACCCCTTCCGCGATGCGAGCGATGCTGGCGTTCATCCCCTCGAGCACGGACAGGGGCAGCACACCCGCATCCTCGAGCACGCCCGGTATCCGCCCCGACCGATCGGAGGGATCGTAGATGGTCGTCATCACGATGAGCGCATTGGGGCGCGCACGCTGGATGGCCTCGACGAGAAACTCATAGGCTTCCGCGACATCCTTCGCGATACGCTCGAGCAGCGACGCGCGCGGCCGGTTGGAGAAGGCGCTCAGGAGATCGTTGCCACCAACCGTCAGCGTGACCAGCGTGGCGTCATCGCTCTGCTGCAATTGCGCGAGCTGTTCGCCGAACACGTCGCCGATGGTCGCATTGTCCGTGGCAAGGTTCTGCGCGGCGATCCCCACGTAGCGCGAGACGAGGTCATCGCCCTGCTCCTCGGGCCACCGCGCGTCGTCGTTCTGGTAGAAGAGCGACGCCGCGCCGAGTGGCGCGACAGCACCGACCGTCGGGTCACGTTCGAGAGCCACAGCCACATCGGTCTCACCCGCATCCAGCGCGGGATAGAGATCGATCGACATCGAGTCGCCGAGGGCGACGTACTGCGTGAAATACGGGAGCACGATCGATTCAGGCCGGTTCCAGCACCAGCCCACGCGTCGCCAGGATGCGCGCCACCGTCTCGCCGATCTTGTTGTTCGGCGTGCTTGCACCTGCGGTCACCCCGATGCGTACCGGACCGCCCGACGGCAGCCAATCGGACCGGAACTCCTCCACGTGCTTCACTTCAGGTCGACGGAAGTGAATCACGCCGCTTTCCGGGTCGATCCCGCTTGCATCCTCGATATGGTACGACGGCACCCGCTCGGCGCAGAGCATCGCGAGAGAGATCGTGTTGCTGGAGTTGAAGCCGCCAATCACGACCATTGCATCGAGCGGTTCTTCCAGCAGGGCGAGCACCGCGTCCTGCCGCTCCTGCGTCGCGCTGCAGATGGTGTCGAAGGTGCGGAAGCTCGTTGCGCGTGCATCGGCGCCGCGGGCGCGGGCGATCGCCAGCCCGATCTCCTCCCCGATCGCCAGTGATTCCTTCGCCAGCATCGTCGTCTGGTTCGCCACGCCGATGCGCTGCAGGTCGACGTCGGGATCGAAGCCGGGCGAGACAGCGGCTGCGAAATGCGCGAGGAATTCCTCGCGCGTGCCACGTCCCTCGATGTAATCACAGACGATGCGCGCCTCGTCCATCTGCCGCACGATGATGTAGCGCCCTCCGGGATACTTCATCACCTGCGATGCCGTTGCGCGCGTTTCCTCGTGGTGATACTTGCCGTGGATGAGCGCCGTGTAGCCATCGCGCGCGTACGCGTCGACACGCTTCCACACGTTCAGCACGGAACCGCACGTGGTGTCCACCATCACGCAGCCGATGCTGCGCAACGCTTCGAACGCTGCGATCGTCACACCGAACGCCGGCAGGATGACGACGTCCTCCGGCTTGATCACGCTGAAGTCCACTTCCCCGTTCTCGCCGGCCTCGAGGATCTCGATCCCCATGCCGCGGAGCTTTGCGTTCACGTGCGGATTGTGGATGATCTCACCGACCAGCAGCAGCCGTCGATCGGGAAATTTCCGGCGGGTCTGGTAGGCGTACTCCACCGCCCGCTCCACCCCGTAGCAGAACCCGAATTCCTTCGCGAGGCGAATCGTCAGGTCGCCGACCACGAGAGTGTAGTCCCGTTCGCGCAGCGTGTCCACGAGCCGGCCGTTATAGTCGCCCGACAGTTCGCCCTGGACGTCGGCCTTCAGGCCGAATCCCTTGCGGAAATAGGTGGCGGGTTCGTCGGATGCTGGCGGGGACATACCCCAAATCTAGCGCATGGAGAGAACCCGGAAAACGCATGCTGGCGCTCCTGCATCGGCTAGCCCTACCTTAGCGGCCATGTCACAACATCCTGCGACCCGCCTGTGAGCCAACCCGACGCGGACTTCATCGCGCTCCAGGCGGCGCTCGCGGGGGAGTATTCGCTCGATCGTGAGCTCGGTCGCGGGGGGATGGGCGTCGTGTATCTCGCTCGCGAAGTGCGCCTTGCGCGACCGGTGGCCATCAAGGTGCTGCCTCGCTCGTTGGCGCAACGCGCGGACCTTCGCGAGGCGTTCCTGCGCGAATCGCGCACGGTGGGCGGCCTCAATCATCCCAACATCGTGCCCGTCTACGCAGCCGGTGAGCGCGATGGCTTCGTCTACATCGTCATGGCGTACGTCGAGGGAACCACACTCGGCGAACGCATTCGCACGCGCGGTCCGCTCTTGCCTGGTCAGGCGGCGCGCGTACTCCGCGAAGTCGCGTGGGCCCTCGCATACGCCCACAGCGCCCGCATCGTGCACCGCGACGTGTCGGCCGAGAATATCCTGCTCGAGCGCGGGAGTGAGCGTGCAATTGTCACCGACTTTGGCATCGCGAGCGCTATGGAGACCGCGGCGCTCGATGACGACGGTCGCATCATGGGCAACGCCCACTACCTCAGTCCCGAGCACGCGGCAGGCGAGCCGGTCGACGCGCGGAGTGACCTCTATTCACTCGGCGTCGCGGGCTACTACGCGCTGACGGGACGCCTGCCCTTCGACGGCGAAACGAGCGCGGAGGTCGTGGCGCAGCACCTCAACGCCGTCGCGCCGTCGATCACGAGTATCGCGGCTTCGGTCCCTCCGCGGCTTGCCGCTGCGGTCGAGCGCTGCCTGCACAAGGATCCGGCGCGTCGGTACAACAGTGCGGAAAGTTTTGCCGAGGCGATCGATCTCGCGTTCGAGCACGCGAAGGAGATTCCGGCGCCGTTGCGGTCGTGGATCCACCAGGGGGAGCGCGAACTGCCGGCGCGACTCGCGATGCTCGGCATCGGCACGACGACGGGAATCACACTCGTTTTCGCGACGTACCTGCCTGCCACGTTCCTGATCCCGTTCGTACCGCTCGGAGGGATGAGTTTCGTGCCTGCTTTTATGCGGCTGCGTCGCATCCTGCGCGAGGGCTACCATGTCGACGATCTCTCGGCCGCACTTCGCGAGCACCAGCTAGTCCGGGCCGAGGAAATCGAGTACGAGAGGGGACTCGGGTCTCCGCGGGTGCGGAGCTTCCTGCGCGTGTTGCTCGGCGCGTCCATCGGGGCTACCGGCATTGGAGCCATCATGGAGTGGCAGTTCGTGCGCCTGACGCTGACGGCGTCAACGAACTTCCACGCATTTGAGCTGATGCAGGACTACACGATGGCGTTCCTGTTCATTGGTGGAATGGGCCTCGCGATTTCTGCCGTACCCCTCACCGGCGAATTCATCAGGCATCGCCTTTCCAGTCGCATCGCGTCAGCCAGCGTCACCTTCTGGAAGGGCAAGTGGGGGGCACGCCTGGCGAAACTGGCCGGCATCGGTCTCAAGAAGGCGGAGCGACCCATGCTCGGCATGCCCGTGCTCACGGAGATCGCTCTTGGCCGCGCGACGGATCATCTCTATCTCGCCTTGCCCAAGGCCTCGCGACGCGAGCTGTCCGCGCTCCCCGAAACAGTCCGCCGCCTGGAGGGCGATGCGTCGCGGCTGCGCGAAAGCATCAACGCCCTCGACGACCAGCTGGCGGCATTCGACCGCGGCGGCGACGCACTGGACGACGCCAGCCGCGCGTCGCTCGAGGAAGACGTGCGCCGCGCGCGTGAGCTGTCGGCGGAGCGGCTCTCAGCGACGGTCGCCGCACTCGAAAGCATCCGGCTCGACCTCCTGCGACTCCAGTTGGGTCGCGCGCCGATCGAGTCAGTCACCGCCACCCTGGAGGCCGCGCGCGAGATCGGCGACCGCATCGGCGAGTCCATCGCGGCGCAGCTCGAGGTCGAGGCGCTCCTCGCCGCGACGCGTACCGATGCATTCCCACGGAGCAAACCGTCGACGCCAGAAGCGGACGACGACGCCGACACACCAGTCAACGGCGTGCCCGCAACGCATGGCTGACCTCCCCGCCCTGCTGCGGCCCCAACCGCTGCAGAAGGGCGATACCATCGGCGTCGTCGCCTCGTCGTATTCGCCGCGCCCGCGCTGGCTCGCCCGCGGCGTACGCGCACTCGAGCGCGCCGGCTACACCGTGCTGCTCGACCCCGAGCTCTCCACCACTCGGAGATACCAGCGCGCCGAAGACGAACGCCGTGCCGCCAACTTCACCGCCATGTGGACGGACCCGCGCGTGAAGGCGCTCATCAGCGGCACCGGGGGCTACGGCGCCGTGCGCATGCTGCCATATCTCGACCCGACTCTCTTTCGCGACCACCCCAAGTCGTTCGTCGGGTACTCTGATGTCACGGTGCTCCACCAGTGGCTCATGCGACTTGCCGGCCTGCGCGCATTCCACGGGCCCACGGTGGACGACCTCATTCCCAGCGCACGCGACGTGACCACTGCCTCGCTGCTCACAACGCTCACCACCCCGCGGCCGAGCGCGCGCATCGGCCGTGACACCGCGCGCACCGTGCGACCGGGACGCGCCACCGGACGGCTCGTCGGCGGCAACACGGCCCTCGTGCAGCAGACCATCGGCACGCCCTACGAGATCGACACCACCGACGCGATCCTCTTTCTCGAGGAGGTGCGCGACCCCATGTCCTTTGTCGATGAGCGGCTGGTGCAGCTCCGCGCCTCCGGCCTGCTCGCCAAGGTCCGCGGTATCGTCTTCGGACATCTCTCCCTCGACCGATCCGAGGAGGACGAGTTCGAGGATTTCGTGCTGGATCTCGTTTCCGATCTCGGTGTTCCCGTCATCATGGACTTTCCAGCGGGGCACGACAATCCTAATTTGACCTTGCCGCTCGGCACCGAAGTGGAGTTGGTCGCCGAGGAGGCCACCGGGTGGATCGTGTATCGCGAAGACGCGCTGCTCGCGAATCCCCATCCTTCTGTCCCGCCGACGTGAGCTCACCAGAACATTTCGATCTTGTCGTCATAGGCGCCGGCCCAGCTGGCGAGAAAGGCGCGGCACAGGCCGCGTATTTCGGGAAACGTGTCTGCCTCATCGAGCGAGCGCCGAAGCCGGGCGGCGCGGCGGTGAACACCGGCACCATTCCCAGCAAGACACTTCGCGAAACCGCACTCTACTTCTCCGGCCTTCGCCAGCGTGGACTCTACGGCGTCGACCTGAGCGTCAAGGAGAACATCACGATCGGCGATTTCATGCATCGTGAACGGGCGGTCATCAAGTCGGAGTGGGCACTCATCGCCGAGAACATCGAGAAGCACGGAATAGCCACCATCCAGGGCGCGGCGCGGCTGCTCGATGCACACACGATCGAGGTCACCCGCTACGGCATCGAGCCGCGTGTCGTCACCGCCGACACGATCCTTGTCGCGACGGGCTCGTCCCCCATGCCGCCCGACGGCTACGCCATCGACGGCGACATCATTGTCGACAGCGATACCCTGCTCTCCTTGCAGAAGATTCCGCCGTCGATGATCGTCGTGGGCGGCGGTGTCATCGGTTGCGAGTACGCGTGCATTTTCGCCGCACTCGGCGTGCGCGTTACGCTCGTGAATGCGCGCGCGCGATTGCTCGCGCACCTCGGTCACGACGTCAGCGACGCGCTGCGCCAGTCCATGACTGCGCGACTCGGCATCAGCATTCATCCCAACGCCGAGGTGCGCGACGTCACGATCGAGCACGATCGCGCGCACGTGACGCTCTCCGATGACATGGTGTTGAGCTCGGACTGCGTGCTGGTCTGTACGGGACGGGTCGGCAACTCGGCGTCGCTCGGCCTCGATGAGGTCGGCGTGCATTGCAACGAGCGCGGATTCATTCAGGTCGACAGCCACTACGCGACGTCCGTCCCGAATATCTATGCCGCGGGCGACGTGGTGGGTTTCCCCGCGCTGGCATCGGCGTCGATGGAACAGGCGCGCGTCGCCGTGTGTCATGCGTTCGACCTGAAGTACAAGACGGCAGTGTCCAGCGTGCTCCCCTACGGCGTCTGGACCATCCCGGAGATCGCCACCGTCGGCGACAGCGAGGAGGTGCTCGATGCGCAGGGCGTGCCCTATGAGATTGGCCGCTCGAGCTATCGCATCAATCCGCGCGGACAGATCCTGGGGGACACGGATGGCTTCGTGAAGCTCATCTTCCATCGCGAGGATCAGCGCATCCTCGGCGTCACGATCGTGGGCGAGACGGCGTGCGAGCTTATTCACATCGGCATGACCGTGATCGCCTTCGGTGGCTCGCTCGACTACTTCATCCAGGCGGCGTTCAATTTCCCGTCGTTCGCGGATGCGTACAAGTATGCGGCGTACGACGGGCTGCAGCGCCTCCAGAAGCGACACGCGCGCATGCCCGGGCTTCCGTCTTTGGCGCGTCAGGCGGTTCTCGAATAGTTCGCTGGCTGTTCCTCCTCTCCGCTAATCCAGCTAGACGAGCAGGGGCACGAGTGCATACGCGACCAGCGTTTCATATGCGGCTTGTCGCGTCACCAGGCCGCCTGTAAGAATCCCGACCGCGCCGAGGCCTTGCTTTACGTTGTGCTTTCCCGTGACGCTGTCCATTGCGTGTCCCAGTTCCATCCCGCCGCGAACGAGTTCGGCCACGCGCGTTGGAAGCTCGAGCGACAGCGATCCACCAACACCGGCGTCGCCGGCACGATTCACGATCACCGCCCACGCGCAGGTTCGAACACTGCCATCCGCTCCCGCGACCACACCGCCTTCGATACCGACTCCCCAATCAGCATCGAGTGCTCGTCGCGCCGCTTCGGCGCGGGCTCTCGCGCCAGCGATTGTCTGCTCATCGCCCCAGGGCTGATCCGGCACACCGCTCGCGACGCGGGTGCCCTCGATCCGTAGGTGCGTCACCAGACGCTCGAGCACAGCGCGCGTTGCGCCGACCTTTACCGGATTGAGTGAGCCGACTGCAACGGACGCAACGTCTTCAGGTATCGACGGCATTCGGGATGTGCTGGGTTGGGCGGGCGTGCAAGCTACTCCGCGCAATCGCACTTCGATATGGTTGCCGCTCCCCGGGCCGAGGGATATCGTAGGCCAATGGCACCGCCACTCGAGCTCACATCTTCTGCTTCGCATGTCGACGAACGAGATCGACACACCTTCGCCTTCGTGGCGGAGCGCCTGTGGCTCGACTTCGTAAACTCCGAGAGCGCAGCACGCGGGAGTGATGGACTTCGCGATTTCGACCGCTTCGTGCGATGGCTCGAAGGTGCCCACCTGCTGGATATCGAGCGTGCGGCAGGCATGCTGCGTCGCGCGCAGCAACAGCCCGCTGGCGCCCTCGCCGTGCTGGGCGATGCGCGCCGTGTTCGCTCAGTGCTGCGCACGCTGGCCGAGCGCGGCGTTGGCTCGCACGACGTGCGGGCCGACGCGCTCGCGGAGATCAATCGGGTGCTTGGCCGGAGCGCGGGAACTCGGCGACTCGAGCTGGCCACCGACGGCTCCTTCCTCCGAACGTTCGTACCCGTCGGCGATGCATTCGCCGGTCTGTTGATACCGGTGGTCGAGAGCGCCGCCGACGCACTCATCCTCGGCGAGCTTGTTCGCGTGCGACGCTGCGCCGATCCGCGGTGCGGCCGCGTGTTCCAGGACGAAACGAAGAATGGCCGTCGGCGCTGGTGCGACATGGCCACCTGCGGCAATCGTGCAAAGGCGGCGCGGCACCGCATGAAGCTGCACCGGTAGCCGAGTGTCCGTCGACCACGGCCGTACGACGACCGCCATTCGAACGCACCTGGAAATAAGGAGCGTTTCCGGGTTGCGAGCCTCGTTCATGCCGGCGGGCGACCTGACCCTCGCGCGGGAGCGGTTGTCGGCGCAGGAATACCGCGCCCTGTACGCCGCCGTCGGTGATGCCTTTCTCTGGCGTGATCGGTTCGCCCTCAGCGATGGGGAGCTCGACGACCACTTTGCCTCGCCAAACGTACAGCTGTGGATGCTGCGCGTTGCCCGAGAGATGGCGGGATACTTCGAGCTACAGCGTCATGACGATGGTCGTGTGGAGATCGTGTACTTCGGGCTCGTCGCCCGGTTCTTCGGTCGCGGACTCGGCGGATGGTTGCTCACACGTGCCGTCGAGGAAGCGTTCGCGCTCGGTGCCACCAAACTGACGCTACACACCTGTACACTGGATTCCCCGCACGCCCTGCCGAACTATCTCGCGCGCGGATTCCTGATCACGAGGGAAGAGGAGTACGAGATCGAGCCGGGTGCAGGGGCCTCGTCGTAGGCGCCGAGGCTTGCCCGTTCAGCGAGTAGGAGTGCGCAGGAGCCGCTCGACCTCCGCATTCGCGGCCAGTCGACGCGTTGTCTCCGCGCGCAGTTCTTCGACGCCATGCAGCTCGAGCAGCCGGGCATCCAGAATACTCGCGCTGTCGTCCGGGAGTGCTTCCGCCGCGATGCCCGATTCGTACTCGATGTCGAGCACCTGGATCGTACGCTCGTATTCCGTTGCGAGGCGCATGTCGACATCGAGCTGCGCGTCCAGCGTCGTCAGTGCGCGGTCGATTGCCGCGATGCGATCAGCGTAGGCGTCGACGTTCAGCGTCACCATCCGGGCACGCAGGCTGCCGAGCTGCCGGCTCAGCGCACGACGACCATCGATTTCGATCATGACCGCATCACGCGAGCGCTGAAGCTCGCGCTTCTGCCCGAGGAGCGCCTGCCGTGATACAAGGGCCTCGCGCTCATCGGCAGGGAGG
The DNA here is from genome assembly GCA_030852985.1 of Gemmatimonadota bacterium. Classification (GTDB taxonomy): domain Bacteria; phylum Gemmatimonadota; class Gemmatimonadetes; order Gemmatimonadales; family Gemmatimonadaceae; genus AG11. Next base: position 31,230 of record JALYVY010000003.1, read on the forward strand.
GCGTGGTTCGGCTTCAGCACGTAGCCGAGTCCTTTGAAGGTTCCGGCTCCCACCATTGCGCCAATCCCAAGAGCGGCGATGAGCGGAAACGTCATCGCACCGACCACGGCGGCCACCATCCCCGCGAGCGAGCCGTAGACAACGGCACGCTCCCGGGAACCGTGACCCGGTTTTGCCAGGACGTATCGCTCGCCGGACGTTCGGTCCACCACGAACAGCAGCTCTTCGCGTTTCTCGCCTCGCATGCTGTAGACGACCACCGCCATGGCCCCCGGACGCATCCGGATCCAGTCGTCGTCGCGCTCGGTGGCAAAGGTAAAGCGCAGCGATTCGCGCGCGGAGATGGTCAGCGCAAGTTCGAAGCAACGCGCATGCATGGCGCGCGTTTGCAACGTCGCAGGGCGAACCTCGACCTTCCACGAGGTCAGGTCAATGACCCGTCCACCCGAAACCTCATACTTGAACGAGCATCGCGCGCACGGAATGACGACCACACCCGCATCGGGATATTCGCCGAGCACCTGCGCACAGTTGGGGCAACTGAACATTCAGGTATCCTTCGCGGTCAGCTGTGACTCTTCATCAGCGTGATCGCCCGCCGCCCGGCTTGCCACCGGGCCGGCCTCCGCCCGGACGTCCACCGCCAGGCGTACCGCCTGAACGCGCACCGCCTGGCCCTTCGCGACGCGGCCCGCCACGCCCGCCGCGTTTGGGCGGGCGATCGCTGCCCCCACTGCCACCGCCTGCACTCCTATCCTCACGCTCGCGCTTCCCCGCACGCTGCGCGCTCGGCCGTCCATCGCGCAATTGTCGCTTGGGCCCGTGCGCCAAGCGCTCGCGTCGCTGTTGGCTCGCCGCCTCGCGCTGTTCATCACGCTTGCGGTTGAAACGCGCCACTTCGTCATCGGTCCACGGCGCATCGAGCAGCGTTTGAAGCTCCTCGAGCGTCCGCGCACGAACCTGCCCGCGCTGACCGCGGTACACCACGAACCGCACCGGCCGATCCAGAATCGGCACTTCGCTCTCCGTAAGCGTGCGCGCGATCTTCTCCGGCAACTGGAGCCGAGCAACACCCACGTTCGATCCGTTCACCTCTTCGACGTCGTAGTCGATCTCCACGTCGCGATCGCGCACGCTCACCCGCGACGGCAGCGCATCGTACGTCGCGCGTGCCGAGCGCGGACTCCATGCTTCCAGGTCGGCCGCGAGATCGAGGTCCGTCCCCTTGAACTCCGTGAGCGAGTTCACCGTCGCGAGACGTCGCTCGTACAACGCAGCCAGCTCCGGCTGGTTCAGCCGGGGCAGCGTGCCGCCTGACTTCCGCCACGCCGCGCGCACCGCATCGATGATCCCGAGATTGTCCTTCACCGCGAAGTGGCGCGCCTCACCGCGCGCGAGCGCGTCGGCGAGCACCTTGCGCGCTTCGTCTTCACGACCGGCCGGAAATTCCTCGACCGCCTCGACTTCGCGCTCCAGTTCGAATCCGAAATACTCCAACTTCCTACGGAGCACCAGCGGTGCCTTCCGCCGCTCGCCATCGTACACCATCGTCGCTTCATCGCCCGTCGCATACTTCCGGAGGACATCCATCGGAATCTGCGTTCCCTCGATGCCAGCGCGCGGGTTGCCGAACTTGTCGGCGAAATAGCGCAACTCGCCCGCGATCGCACCCCAGCTGCCGCACACACTCGACTTGCTGACGCGCGCGTCCTCGCCCCACGCCGTCTGCTCGTCGATCACCAGGTCGAACGGCATGTACTCGGCGAGCAATTCAGCGAACATCCGGCGCGTGCCCTCGTGCGCCATCGGCATCTCCGTGGGCAACGGCATGCTCAGCCCGCGATACACGCTCGCCATGCCCAGCGCTGCATCCTCGATCGACTTCATGAGCACGCCGCGCCGCTCAGCCCACTCCGTCATGGCCTCTTCCTCGAAGAGGTGACGCGCGAGTCCGTACACCTCCCCGACATATCCCGCGACACGATACGCTTCCGCGTAGAGGTTGTATGCGGTGAGATGGTCGCTCCCCGGCAGTATCAATCCCTCGAGATCGCGCTCCTCGCGTGTCATGCGGTGCAGCGATTCCACGCCGCTCATCACGGAGAGGTACGGCACCAGCACATCATCGGCGTTCACGAGCAGCTCGGCCCATTCGCGCTCGACCGGCATCGCTTCCACCGCGCGACCATACCTCGTGAGCCGCCCCTTCTCGATGATCCCGCGTCCCTCGAGAAACTGCGTCGCGCGCTTGTAGGCGACCCGGTCGAGCGGCACCGGCAGCTCCAGGTCGTCCGCCGCGACGCCAATGTCCGCGCAGGTGATGGCGACGCGCTCTGAATCGCCGGCAAGCTGGAACTCGGGTGCGGTCGGCTTCAGCGACGCGAAGTCGATGTCGCGATCGCTCAGGATGAACACGCGCCCTCCGGCCACGCGACCATGCACTCGCCCCGCCATCTGAAGAATTTCATTGGCGCCCAGGTGCAGCTTGGTCAGCACGTTCTTGCCGCGTTCCACGATCGACGTGAATCGCGTATCGTCGATCACGACCGTGTCGAGCCCCTGCACGTTGAGCGCGCTCTGCCCCGCTGCCGTCATGGCCAGGAAGTACGGCTTCTTCTCTTCGCCCTCGAGAAACGGGCGAAGCACGCGAATCGGCTCACCGCCGTGGTAGTGCGCCGTGTTGATCCGGGGAGCACGCATGCGCACGTTCTCCGCCGCCTGCTCCACACCCTTCCGCGTGGGGACGAAGATCGCGACGCCGCGCTTCTCCTTGTAGACACGCTGCAGGAACTTGTCGTCGAGAAATTCACCGACATCTTTCCTGACGACTTCCACCTTCGCCGCCTTCTCCGGATCGAACGCGTACACCTCGAGGACGTCGGCGCTTTCGAGATACTTGCGGTAGAACGTCGGGTCGACGGTCGCGGACAGCCAGATAAACCTGCAGCCAACGCGCTTGCCGAGCGCGAGGCACAGCTCGAGCTCCGCGGACGTCTGGTGGATCTCGTCGACAATCAGCGTGTCGCTCGACAAAATGTCGCCGTCCTGGAACCAGCGGCGCGCAATGCCGGTGGTGACGATGATGACGTTCCAGCTCGGCGTATCCGGTGTCGCTTCACGCTCGCGGTTGATCACGCCGACGCGAAGGTCCGTGGTACCGAGTAGCTCTTCCGCGATCGGTCGGATGGCGAGCGTCTTCCCGGACCCGGTGCCGGCGACGATCCCGAATCCCTGACGCGCGCGCGCCAGCTGGCGCACGCGTGGGCCGAAATTCTTTTCGAGGTATGTCTCGATATGGAGACCGACCGCGAGCTCGATGGTCTCGCAGGCCGCCCGCGTTGGCGCAATGACGATGATGCGGCCAGTGGACGGCTCCGCGCCGACGAATGCCTCGCGGTCAGGCGGAAGGTACTGGTCTCTTACTTCGCGCATGGCTGCCGGCGAAGCGAGATTCGTGCGCGCAGCCGGTCAGGGCTTCTTCCGGTCCTCGCCGAACTTCTTGATGAACGGAAGCTCGGCGTCTTCCGGTTTCTTGCCCTTTTCCACGTAGTCATCACCAAAGATAACCCTGCCGTTCGCGGGCTTGTCGTGGACGGCCGTCTTGCAGTCCGTGGGCGCGGGTTGCTGCCTGGGCGGCACCTTGTCGAGCCAGATGCGACACATGCCCGGCGGCGGGCGATACGCCTTCGGCACGGAGTCCGCCTGCTGCCGCGGCTGTTGGCCCCCGGCGATCCCCGCGAATCCAGCCGTACAGGCGATTGTGAGCAATGCGGTGCGAAATTTCATCTATGCGTCTCCAACGAAGCGCGCATGTCACGCGGCATCGTACGATAAGGCAGGGCCGGTGCCACAATCGGCACGCACGCTAACTCGTTATCCAGCAACATTCTGATCAGCATGGGCCGCCGGAAAAGAGCACTTGTGTCCCGCGTGCTGGACCGACCTGTGCCCCAGCGTAGACACGTCCGAGCTGCTATTGATCTCCCCAACGGTCAGACTGTCAGACTGTCCGACTCTCCCTCAGTACCCCTAATCGCCGAAGCTGATCCCCGATGCGCGCGCCGTCTGCACCAGGTCGTGCGTCACGTCGACCCGCTTGACCTCCTGCAGGCACTGCTCGATGGGAACCGTCACGATGTGAGGTGTCTGCAGCGCGACCATATGACCCCATTTCTCGTCCGCCACCGCCCGTACCGCCGCCCCGCCGAACCGCGTCGCCAGGAGGCGGTCATAGCCCGTCGGCATCCCGCCGCGCTGCAGGTGCCCAAGCACGAGCGATCGCGTTTCCTTGCCCGTGGTCGCCTGAATCTCGCGCGCGATTCGGTCCGCCATGCCGCCCACACGCCGGGCTTCGCCCGGCAGGGAATCGCCCATCACGTGCACTTCGCCGCCCACCGGGAACGCACCCTCCGCGACGACGACGATCGAGAAGTGACGTCCGGCCGCATCCCGCTCCATGATCTTCTCGCAGACCTTGTTGATGTCGTACGGAATCTCCGGAATGAGGATGACGTCCGCCGTTCCGGCGACCCCCGAATGCAGCGCGATGAAGCCGGCGTCGCGACCCATCACCTCCATCACCAGCACGCGGTCATGACTCTCCGCGGTCGTGTGCAGCTTGTCGATTGCCTCGATCGCCGTGTTCACGGCGGTATCGAATCCGAAAGTGGTGATCGTGCCGCTCACGTCGTTGTCGATCGTCTTCGGTACGCCGATGATCTTCATTCCCTTCTGGCAGAGCTGCAGCGCGATGCCGAGCGAGCCGTCGCCGCCAATGGAGATCACCGCGTCGATGCCCATCTGCTTCGCGTTGCTCAGCAGCTCGTCCGACCGGTCCTCGGGGAGGTAGCTGCCATCCGGCTGCTTCCGCGGATAGCAGAACGGGTTGCCCCTATTGGTGGATCGCAGGATGGTCCCGCCAAGGTGCGCGATTCCGCGCACCGACTGCTTCGTGAGTGGAACGACTTCATCTTCTCCGAGCAGGCCGGCATAGCCGCGCTTGATGCCGACGACGTCCCAGCCCCGGTTGATCGCGGTGAGGACCGCGGCTCGGATGACTGCATTGAGACCAGGGGCGTCGCCGCCTCCTGTCGAAATGGCGATACGCATCGAGTTCAGGTGCCGGGATCGGGTGTAGTAAGGAAGGACACGCGATGGGCCGGCGCGTCGAAGGACGCGTCGGCCCAGGTGACGGCGCACCGCCGCGCTGGCGTGATCGCGAAGAAATATAGTTCGTTCAGCGCGCTCCCAGACACTGGCTGTGGCATGGAAGGCGCGTCGCTGCTAACCTCCAGACACACTCCTCAACGGTCAATGACGCAAATGCGACTCTCCCGCCTATATCTCCTTGCCGCTATCGCGGCGCCCGCGCTCGCCTCGGCGCAAGCTGCTCCCGCCGGCACGTCCACCCCGGAAGTCGGCCAGATGGCGCCCGACTTTACCGCAGCCTGGGCCGACGCCTCGGGAGCGAAACCGTCGCCCGTGAAGCTCAGCGACCTGCGCGGGAAGGTCGTCGTGCTCGCCTTCTACCCGAAAGATCGCACCAGTGGCTGCACCGCAGAGATGACGAAGTTTCGCGACGAGAATGCGAAGTTTTTCGGAAACAATGTGGTCGTCCTGCCGATCTCGGCGGACAGCATCAACAGCCACGTGTCCTGGGCCTCGGACATGAAGTTCCCCTTCGGCCTCGTGTCGGATCCGACGCTATCCACCGCTGAGCTCTACGGTTCGCGCATGCCTGGCCGGCAGATGGCGAATCGCACGGTGTTCGTGATCGGCAAGGACGGCAAGGTCGCGTGGCGCGATATGAAGTTCAACGCACTCAGCGAGGAGACGTACGCGTCCCTTGCCAGCGCCGTGTCGCACGCGCGATGAAGCGAGTCTGACAGTCCGACACTCTGACCCGGAAGGGGCCGGCCAAGCCGGCCCCTTCCTCGTTTGACAGCGCGTCAACTCGCTGCTCTGACAGCTTTTATGGATACACATCCGGGTTGCTGCGCCGCTCTTGCCACCAGCGCGTTCACACGAGAGGCATACGAGCCGAGCGACCCAGTCGTGTAGTATGCCGCTGTCAGACTGCCGTCGACCCGCTGTCAGACGAGCCGCTGCGAAGCGGCCGGCGTGACCGACTGTCCGACGTCCGGTCCATCAGCGCGGCGGTACGGGCACATTGGCCATGCCAGCCAGTTGGCGAAGCAGCGTGTCTTGCTTCGCGACCACGGCGCGCAGCGAGTCGATCTGGTCGTGCATCGTGGCCGCTTCCTGACGCGCCCCGTTGAGCTCATCGGCCACTTGGTGCATCTGCTCGGCCAACGTCGCGTCGGCGGCAGGGTTTCGGCAAGACATCGCGCCGACGAGCGCCAATGGAACGAGCGTGAGACTGCGGCCACTGATCGTCATAATGTGGAATGTGCGGGTGAGTCGAGCATCTCGTCCCTCAAGATGCGCACGTGAGGGGTGGCGAACCAGCGCACAACGCCGTGCGCGAAAGTGATGCGGCGCGCGTTGCCTTGGTACCGTGGTAGCGAGTCGCCGGCGGTATGGTGACGCATGCCAGCATTCACACGGTACCGTCCAGGACACACCCTCGTCGAGCTGGTGCTCGTCATGGCCATCATGACGCTCGCCGCGCTCATCGGTATCCGGCAGGTGCAGATGCTGCTTGACCGCCTCGCCACGCGCGATGCCGTCCGCGATGCCAGCGCTGTGGTCTCTCGCGCCCGAGACGAGGCGATCGCGCTGCACACCCGTGTCAGCATGCGCGTGGACACGATCGCCGGCTCACTCGAGTTGCTCTCGCGCGACGGTCGCGTTGCATTCGCTCCCGTTGCCAGCACCCATGGCGTCGTACTGTCCACGACGCGCGACTCCATTACTTTCGACATCCGCGGCCTTGGCTATGGTGCCGCGAACCTCACGCTCGTGGCGCGGCGTGGCCGAGCGGCGGATACGCTGGTCGTTTCCCGCCTTGGACGAACGCGCTACTGACGCGGCGGCGCGACTATCCTGGGTGCCGGAGACTTCCGCCGATCGACACGAATGCGCGCGATGTTGCCGATCGGGATCACTGACGTCACCTGGCTTGGCGCATCATAGAGAAAAACGAACTTCTGGGTTGTTCCCAGCAAAAGTTGGGGTGTGGTGTCAATCGGCGCCTGTGCTGCGCCAGCGATGAGCTCCACCTGCACCTTCCTTCCATCTCCCGCGCGCAGGTCAGTCGCAACGCTGCTCGCGTAGTGCAGGGAGGCGGCAAGTGCCCACAGCCCCGCCGTGAACGCAAAAATCGGTCGCCGGTACTTCGCGGTGAGCGCCTGATGCTTTTCACTCCCCCTCAACCACTTCGACTTCGTTCGCGTCTGGAGGCCTCGCGCGAGACGGTAGTAGATGCTGAGCAGCGGGATAGGCGCCACGCACACCAGGACGATCAGCGGATCACGTAGCGCGGCGAGCAGAAAATCACTCGGCTCCGCGTAGTCGAACACGTTGATCCGGAACATCAGGAACACCAGGGCGCGGTGGAACATGCCAAGCGCGGTGAGGAAGAGGTACCCCAGCGTGAGCATGAGCCCGATGTTCTCGGTGCGCACCCAGAGTCGCCACGCTGCCGCGTTCGCGGGCTCAACGGAAGTTTCCCCGGCTGCGGGATCGTGGTCCAGCGCCGGCGTGCTCAGCCTAGTCCCCTGCGACCGTTCCGAAATCGTACCCCGGCACCGAGATGCGGGGAATCGGCTTGCCGATCATGCGCTCGATGGTGCGCACCATCCCGATCTCGTCGGGCGACATGAACGTGTAGGCATCGCCCTCCTTTGCCGCACGACCCGTTCGTCCGATGCGGTGCACGTAGTCTTCCGCCTGCTGCGGCACGTCGTAGTTGATCACGTGCGTGATGCCAGAAATGTCCAGACCGCGCTGGGCGATGTCCGTGGCCACAAGGACGGAGATCTTCCCGTCCTTGAAGTCCTGGAGTGCCTTCGTCCGCTGCGATTGCGACTTGTCCGCATGCATCGCGGTCGCCGTTACACCTGCCGCCTCCAGATCGCGCACGATGCGATCGGCGCCATGTTTCGTACGTGAGAAGATCAGCACGGAGTCATGTACGCTCCCCGTGAGCAACTCGACGAGGAGGGCATTCTTCTTCTCGCGCGGCACCGGGTACACCGCGTGCGTCACGGTGTTGGCCGCCGCGGAGCGCACGCCCACCTGTACCACGATTGGCTTGCGCAGGTACTTGCGCGCCAGCGCTTCGACCTCGGGCGGCATCGTAGCGCTGAACAAGAGGGTTTGGCGATACACCGGGATCTGGTCGACGATGCGGTTGATCTGCGGCGCGAAACCCATGTCGAGCATGCGGTCCGCTTCGTCGAGTACCAATACCTCGAGGTCGTCGAACACCACGTTCTGCCGATCGAGGTGGTCGATCAACCGGCCAGGCGTTGCCACCACGACATCGACGCCGGCGCGCAGGTGCTTCTCCTGCGGATCGACGGGCACGCCACCATACACGGCCACGACGGAGATCTCGCCGTGCCGCGCATACTTCCGGAAACTTTCCTCCACCTGGACGCAGAGCTCGCGCGTCGGCGTCAGGATCAACGCGCGCGTGCGCCGCGGGCCATCAATGAGCCGCTCGATGATCGGCAGCGTGAACGCGGCGGTCTTGCCCGTTCCCGTCTGCGCCAGCCCCATGATGTCCCGCCCATTCATCGCAATCGGGATGGCCTCACGCTGGATCGGCGTGGGGACGGTGTAGCCCGCGTCGCGAATCGCCTCGAGAATGGTTGGATGGAGGTTCAGCTCAGCGAAGCTGAGCGTGTGCTCGACGCTGGGCACATCGGCCGGCGGCGGGGTCGGTTCCGTCTTCTGTTTCTTGAGCATGCATCCTGATGCGTCGCGCCGGGGCCGCGATCCCGGGAATTCCGGGACCGGCGCATGCATCGGACTCGCGCGGCTCGGCCGCGATCAACCGATGCGGTTGATAAGGAGCGATCGCGGGGCAATCGCGTACGTTGTCGGGCGAAAGGTAATCGCACCTGATGCTTGTGGATAGCGCCGCCACCGGCTACGGCACTTTTTGCCCGCAGTGGTACTCGTACCGAAGTACCGAGCTACCGCGCTCCCGGATACTCAGTCGTGCAGGAGGTTGGCAAATGCACTCGCTGAACTTCACCACGCATTACACATCACCCGACGAGCGCAGGAACTCCAGTGCCAGCGGCACCACCTCCTCTGGCCGCTCCTCGTTTACCGCATGCCCTCCCCCCGCGATCATCTCCACGCGAAATCGACACCCCTCTCCGCGTAGCGCGGCGACGTAAGGCGCCGCATCGCGTACGAGCGAATCCTTCGTACCCAGTACGACGAGCATGCGATCATCGATGGCGCGGAGCTGCTTGGCCATCTCGCGCGTCGACAGGCGCGACCATGAAAACTCGTGCACGAGCTGCCGCATCGCACGGGCAAACTCCGGGAACTGCGTCGGCGCCCAGTACTCGTCCTCGTCCCGCGGAGTCACCCGCGATGGATCTCCATACACCATGCGATGCGTCCGTGCGATGAGCCAGCGCGGCACCAGCCGAGGCAGGACACGATCGACCACCGGAGGGCTGGCGATGCGCGCGAGGCGCTGGATTCGCACACGCCCGAAGCACGCCGGGTTCACCAGCACCAGCCGCTTTACGCGCTCCGGCGCGAGCCGCGCAAGCTCGACCGCGATGGTGCCACCCATTGACTGCGCAATGATGTCGGTGTCTCGAAGCCCCGCGAGGTCCATGACCTCGCGAACCACGGCAAGCATTCCGGACAAGCGATACCGCGCTGCATCATCGGGCTTGCCGGAGAGTCCGTGACCCGGAAGATCCACCGCGATGACCTTGCGGCCGGCGGCAGCAAGTGGCGCGAACCACTCGCGCCACATGTAGACGGACGCACCCCAGCCGTGCAGCAGGAGAACCGGCGCGGCATTCTCGTCGCCCGCCTCCACGACTCGCAGCGACAGCCCACTCGCGAGCGACACCGTTCGCACGCGAAGCTCCGATCGCCCCGCCGGAAACATCTCCGCCGGGTCGAGGCGCCCTCGCAGCGTTGGACGCGTTCCGCCCGTCGCCTGCGTCAGACGATTTCGATCGTGCGGCCCGAGAGTCGTGCGATCAGGCCCAGTCGGAACGTGATGTCCGTCCAGCGATCGTCGGCCGTCAGCTCCGCTTCGAGCGGGTAGGCCGGCCAGACGTACGCGTGATCGCTCGTCGCTACCGACATGCCCTTGTGCGGATGCCACACCCCGGTGCGATCGCGATCCTCGAGAAAGCGCTCGAAGAGACGCGACCAGTTCTCGTTGCGCTTCAGGTAACCCAGACGCGCCATCAGCTCCAGCCAATACAGCGCGAACGGCACGTCCGCGTCGACCGCATTGCGATGCGGCAGATAGTCGCCGAGTACCAGGTGCGGAACCGGGATCACCTGCTTTCCGCAGAGCTGTACCGCTTCCTGCCGCGGCTGCGGCTGCGTGAGGTGCTGATACAAGGCGTCCATCTCGCGGTGATGCTCCGCGCGAAAGAGCGGCATGTACGCGAGCATCGTCACCGCGAAGATCGACGGCGGACACGCTTCCGCCGCAAGCATGTGCTGATTCCCCTGCCGGATGAACGGCTTCTGCGCGAGGGGTGACCGCAGGTAGTCCGCCATGCGGTTCAGGATGCGCCGCGCCGCGCCACGCAGCCGCGGGTCACCCTCGTATCCCGCCTGCGCCAGCGTGGCCGCCGCTGCTTCACGCAGCAGGGCTCGACCACGCTTCACCGCGTCTTCGTCCATCCCCTTCTGCTGCAGCTCGAAAAGAAATGACGGATCATCGTCTTCCGCGAGCAATCGGAAGAGGATGCGCCGCGCGTGCAGGAGGGGCGGCGTGTCCTTGTTCCACCCGTACTCGATGAGGCGTCGCACGGCGGGTATCGTCCCGACGCCGTCGAAGGCAGCGCCCTTCGCCTTCGGCACAGACAGCATCCCGCCACCCCAGGTACCGTCCGGCGCCTGCTGCACAGCCAACAGCAAAGCCGGTTTGTGCGTAAAGGGTAGTGCAGCCACCTTCTCCGCATCCCCTGCGGAAATCCGCGCCACCTCCGTCATGGCGCGGTACCGAATGGGCGCTGCGGCATGCGCAAGCAGCCAATCGAGCGGAAAACGAACAGGGCTCGACGGTGGTATGGGTGCGGCCGGGACTGGCGGCGTGGGAAGGCTGGTCGCGGAAGCGGCCGGAGGTGCAACAGGCGTGGTACTGGATGGCGACGGCAGGGTCACGGGCGGCTCGCGGAACTATCGGTCAGGCTAAGTCGCATCGCTGCGCACGGAGGAACGCGGAGAGTAATGGCGGGTAAGCATAGCAGTCTAGTTGGCGTCCGCTAGTAGGGAAAGTGTAAGTAGCCGAAGTACAACGACTTAGAAAACTGTGCACGTCAATCATTCCACTCAGGGAGTCTGTACCATGAAAGCACTTCGCATTGCGGCGCTCGGATTCGCGCTCGTCATCGCCACCGCGCTCAGCGCGCAGGCGCAGGGCGGTGGAGGTGGCGGTGGTGGACGACGCGGTAACATGCTGATGATGGGCATCGACAGCACGCTCTCCCCCGACCAGAAGGCCAAGGTCGCGGAGATCACCGCCAAGTACGCGCCCGAGCAGCTGGCCATTCGCGACATGATGCAGACGGATCGCGAAGGCGCCATGAAGAAGCGCGCCGAGCTCTCCGGCAAGATGAACCCGGAGATTCGCGCGATCCTGTCGAAGGAACAGCAGGTCATCTTCGACGCGAATCTCGAAGCGCAGGCGAAGCGTATGGCCACCCCGCGCCCCGCACCCGCGATCTAAGGCCTCAGCACGACGTGCACACAGGGTGGCTGCGCGCACGCTGCCACCCGGTTGCGTTTCCATCTCTGCCGCCGAGCTTGTCCGCGCGAGGTCCACGGTCGCATCTTGGCCGCATGATCCTCGCGCGAACTTCCCCGCACCGCCGCACCCGTGCGCGGTGAGTTCGTCGACGTCGGCGGTGCACGGCTCTATTACTACGCTGCGGGCACCCGAGGCGCCGGAGAGCCGGTCGTCTTTCTGCACGGCTTTCCAACCTCGGGGCACCTCTGGAGCGACGTCGTCGCGCAGATGCCTGCCGGTCATCGCCTCATCGTCGCCGACCTGCTCGGCTTCGGTCGAAGCGATCCGCCCGGCGGTCGCTCGCTCACGCTGCACGCGCACGCTGAACGCATCGTTGGCCTCCTCGACATCCTCGGCGTTGATCGCGCGTGCATCGTGGGGCATGACCTCGGCGGCGGAATTGCGCAGTCGCTCGCCGTGCACTGGCCGTCGCGCGTTTCCCGGCTGGCACTGATCGATAGCGTCGCGTTCAACGCGTGGCCGTCGCGCGACGTCCGCATCGCACGGTTTCTTCTCCCACTTATCCGACACATCCCAACCGACTGGCTGCTTCCGATCGTCCGGGCGGATCTCGAGCGCGGCTACTACGACACGGTGCACGCCACCCATTCAATCAACCGCTACCAGCGTCCGTTTCACAGCGACGAGGGGCGCTCGGTCCTGCTGCACCACGTCGCCGCGCTCGACAAGAGTGAAACGCGTGAGCTGGCAGAGCACCTCCATGAGATTTCTGTCCCCACCGCGGTGATCTGGGGTTCGCACGATCCTTTTCTTCCGCTGTCGCTCGGCAAGCGACTCGCGCACGCCATCCCCGGCTCGACCATCGATGTCCTGTCAGGCGCTCGGCATTTCACCCCAGAGGAAGAGCCGCGCGATGTCGCGGAGATTCTCGCGCGACTGCTCACCACCTCGTCCTTGTAACAACGGTCAGGGCTTGCGGCCCGCGCGCATTTCTTCATCGGATGACAGGATCGCCGGCCTCAGCGCTTCGACCGTGTACTTGCTCGACGCGTTCCACAGCATCCAACTCCGCACGCCATTGTCGTATCCTGCCTGCATCTGCGCGCGGATCTGTTCCACACCATACGGCGGATTCCCGAGCGTGAAGTCCTGATACCAGGGCACGATCGTGGGCGGTCGCGACAGCCTGGCGTTTCGCACCTTCGCATCGCGCAGTGCCCGGTCAATGGTCTCGTAGGGCGCCGCGTTGGGACTGGGCAGGCCATACATGCCGGCGGAGTAGTGCGACGGATACGTCATGGGAAGCACGACGTCCGTTTCCTCGCCGAACTGCTCCCAGCGCTGGCCGATGCCCATGTCCGTGGTATCCGACGTGGTGAGTCCGAACACGTCGATCGCCATCGGCACGTGCAATGCAGCCATGCGCTGGTGCAGGTAGGCGAGCTGCTCGTGAATCACCCGATCGCGGCCGCGTCCCTTCGCGAGTGGAAAACGCGCCTCGCGGAGCAGGCGCGGGTCGTCGGGAAAGCGCACGTAGTCGAACTGCACTTCGCTGAAGCCGAGTCTGACGGCTTCCGTCGCGAGATCGGCCGCATAGGTCCACACGCCGCGCTGATGCGGATCGAGCCAGGGATTACCATCGCCGTCGAGCCACGCCGAGCTGTCGCTGCGCCGCTGCACCGCCCACTCCCGCAACGCCGACGCCAGCAGTGGATCCTTGGCGACCACGATGCGCGCGATGGGGTAAATGCCGTTCGCCCGCATCGTATCGAGCACCGCCCGCACTTTTGCCATCGGTACGGGATTCGTCGTGTCGGCAGCGATACGACGCGCGAGGGGCACGGCTGAGCGATAGAGGACGTAGCCGCGATCATCCTTTACGTCGATGACGAGCGCGTTCACTTCCGTCGCCTTCGCGACCTCGATCAGGTTCCAAATGCGTCCATCGAGAACGGCCCACCGGTTCACGTACAGCCCACGCACCACGTCCGGCCGAGGCATCGGCGCACTCGGCGCTAGCGCAACGCTGTGTGACTGCGACTGAACAGGAGCCGCGACCCCTACGACCGCGGCGAGCAGCAGCAGGGCACGCATCACAGCCTCCGGACCTCGCGCACCGCGTCCACGGCGTTGCCGATCTCCCGCGAGAGCGCACGTGCTTCCTGCGTTGCACTCGCGACGTCCGTCATGGCGCTCTCGAGTCCCGACGAACGGAGCTTCAGGAGATCCAGGCGGAGGTTCTGCAGTGCGAGGCCGGCACTCTCGAGTTGCGACGAGAGTACGGATCGCCGTTCCGCGAGCTCGCCGATCGACGAGCGCTGCCGCTCGAGCAGCGCAATGCGGCGCTCCTGTTCGGTTGTCGGCGAGCCCTTCGTTTCGGCCTTGAGCGCAGCCAGCCGCAGGTCGAGGGACCGCATCGAAGATCCAGCGATGTCCGCGTCGAGTCGATGCAACGTGGTCGCCAGTGCGCCGACACGTTCCGCGAGCGCGTCAACCGTTGGTGCCACATCCGGAATCATGCTTCGCTCAGCGTCCGGCAACCGCGCCAATGTGTCGCGAACGGCGAGGTGGTCGCTCGCCGCGCGACGCACGGAGTCGCCATACGGGCCATCGAGCACCTCGAGCGATGCGATGCGCTGCGCGGCCTCTGCCTGTGTCATTCGCGGAATCTCTCGCTGAGCCTTCGGCTCCGATCCGGCATTTCCTCGCGTGAAAAATTTTCGAACTGGCACACCATCCGCCCACAGCCGCCCTGCGCGCGAGAGGATGCGGAGAGCGAAGAAAGCACTCGGAAACAGGAACCACATGAAGTGTGGCGACGTCAGCACGTTCACCGTGCCGAGGGTAGCTACCGTACCGAGGCTCGCGATGGCGTTCCGGCGGAAGCGGTTGAGCTGCTCGTCGACTGTAAGGCCTTCATACTCGTGCTCGTCATCCGCCTGGCCGAGCGCGCGGTTGCGCGTGCGCTGCTGCTGCTCCCAGCGCTTCCTGGCTCGCTTCCACTCGCGCCAATCGGACTTGCTGCCCCACACCGGCGCGGCCGGCATGGGTGGCATCGCCGGCACCTGCGGGCTCCACTGCTGCGGTGGCGCGGGGGCACGCATCGGCTCGACATAGAGTCGATCATTGATTGGCAGGCGCGGCGGCGCTTCACGATACTGCGGCGCTGTCTCGGCTCCGCGCGCATTACCCGCCGTCCACGGGTTCTGCTGGGGGACGACATTGCTCGTGTCGAGAATCGCATCCCGGAACGCACCCGCGTTCGGCCACCGCTCCTCGGGCTTCTTCGCCAGCGCGCGGGCGATGGCGTGCGCGAGGCCCGCCGGTGCATCGGGGCGGAGCATGGCGAGCGGCCGCGGTGTTTCGGACACGTGCTTCACGAGCATTGCGGGAGTGTTCGACGCCTTGAACGGCGTCTCGCCCGCGAGCAGTTGGTAGCCGATCACACCGAGCGAGTAGATGTCGCTGCGTCCATCGAGCTCGCGCTCACCGAGGGCCTGTTCCGGCGACATGTACGTCGGCGTGCCGATGGCGACACCGGTGACGGTGAGTCGCGTGTCGCCCTGCGCCGCGCGAGCGATCCCGAAATCCGTGACGAGGGGCCTCCCCGACGTGCGCTCGATCATGATGTTGTCGGGCTTCACGTCGCGATGTACGACGCCTTGCTCGTGCGCGTAGGCCAGCGCATCGGCGACCGCGCTGAGCAGCCGCCGTGCCTCACTGATCGGCAGGCGGGGCTCACGCGTGAGGCGTTCGGCCAGACTCTCTCCATCAACGAGCGCCATGACGAAGTAGACGATCCCTTCGCGCTCGTCGACCGTGTAGATGGGCACGATGCCAGGGTGTGACAGTTGTGCCGCGGTTTGCGCTTCGCGCAGGAAGCGCTCGCGCACGTCGGCGTTGAACGCGAGCTCGGGCGGCAGGACCTTGATCGCCACGCGCCGGTTCAGGCGCAGGTCGGTGGCGCGGTAGACCACCGCCATCCCGCCCCGCCCAATCTCCGCGTCAACGAGATACTGCGTCCCGACCGCAACCATCAGGCGATCGAGCAGATGATCGTTCACCCTCGCTCCGAGGAGCGCCTGGTATCTGGTGTGGGTCGCCCGAGGCGCCCCATCTCATCGGCCACGAAGAGTGCCTCATCGACGTTCTCGGCGAGGCGCAACGCCTTGTTCGCGAGTCCGGTGATGTGCTGGTGCATCTGCGGGCTCGCGCCAAGTCGCATGAGGTCGAAGCGCATGCTCTGCAGGGCGAGCGCGCAGGTCTCCAGCTTGCCGGAGAGGCCCTGCTTGCGTTGATCGGCGTCGACGAGACCACGGCGCTGACGCTTGAGATACGCCAACCGCCGAACACGGTCCTCGCTCCCACGTTCCAGCGGGTTGGCCGCGTTCTCCAGCGTGCTGATCTCATTCTCGAGCACCGCGCGCGCGGACACGAGGTCCATGCGCGACGATTCCTCGAGCGCCATGGCCAGCGACTGGACCTTGTCCGCCAGCGCCACCGCCGACGCGGCGACTTCCTCGCGCTGGTTCGTGGGGAGCGAGCCGCCCAGTGACGTGAGCCGACGGAAGATCTCGTCACGATCCGCAAACGCCGTTCGCACACGATCCGCGAGCGCCGCATCGGATATGGTGCCGGCGTAGGCCGGGCCCGCCCCTCCGGGACCGATCATGGGCGGCGACATCCGGGCGGCGAGCTTGCGTTGTTCGCGGTTGGCGCGAAGGCGCGCACGCGCGGACGAGTCGAACACGGCGCGCACCCATTCCACGCCCTCCTCGATCACCTCCATAAATTCACGATCGCGCGGCTGCCGGAAGACATCCTTCCAGTCGTATCCCTCGCTCCAGAGCTTCGCGTACTTGAAGGCGATGTAGATGCTCCACAACACCGTGACCGAGAAGACGTCGTGCTTCCCGACAACGGCGATGAGGACGATGACGCCGTTGACGAACAGGTACGGCGCGATCTTGCGCCGGAACGCGATGACCGGCGGCGCATCCCACCGGCGCAGGTCATCGACGCTCGGCTGGTATGTCTGCTGCGCGGCGGTGCGCCCGGGCTGCAGAAAACCGGGTGGTGCATAGACAGGCGGAGCGTACGCCGGCGGCGCGTAGGATGCCGAGCCATACGAGGCGGCATCGTTCGACGACGAGTATTCGCCCGGACGCTGCGTGGCGCGAGGCAGTTGCGGTGCATCGGGAGCGCGAGACGGCGGCGCTTCGCGCGCGTCGAGCGCGGCGACGAGTGCCGACGCCGAGGGGAAGCGGTTCTTCGGGTCTTTCTCGAGCAGCATCATGACCGTGCGTGCCATGTCCGTCGGCACGTCGCTGCGGCGCTGCTGCACGGGAATGGGCACTTCGGAAATGTGCTTCACCAGCATTGCGGGCGTGCTGCCCGCGCTGAACGGCGGCTCGCCTGTGAGCATCTGGTACCCGAGCACTCCGAGCGAATAGAGATCACTGCGTCCATCGATCTCGCGATCGCCCGCCGCCTGTTCCGGCGACATGTAGGCGGGCGTACCGATCGCCATGCCCGTCGCGGTTAGGCGACTGTCGCCACTGGAGTCCATCGCGCGCGCGATGCCGAAGTCCGTGACCATTGGACGTCCGGTGACCGCATCGAGGAGGATGTTGTCCGGCTTGATGTCCCGATGTACGACGCCGCGCTCGTGCGCGTAGGCGAGTGCGTCGCCGACCTCCCGGAGGATCTTGCGCGTTTCGTCGATCGTGAGGACGCCGCGCTCGTGCAGTCGCTTCGCGAGATTATCGCCGCTGATGTACGCCATGACGAAGAACACCAGTCCGTTCTGCTCGTGGACGGTGTAGATCGGAACGATGTTCGGATGCGAAAGCTGCGCGGCCGTCTCGGCCTCGCGGAGAAATCGTGACTTGATCTCGCTGCGAAAGGCCAGCTCGGGCGGCAGCAACTTGATCGCGACGAGGCGCTTGAGGCCACGATCCTTGGCGCGATAGACTATGCCCATGCCTCCCCGTCCGATCTCGCAGTCGAGCTCGTAGGAGGCGGTCAGCGCGCGCTCGACATGAGCGCGCAGCTCGTCATCCGCGGCAGTGGCGAGCGGGTCGGGCAAGCGACGACGGGTAGTCAGGATCAGGCTGGAAGGGGACATTGTAGCACAGCGTAACGATGCTGGAAAGGACAACCGCCACGGCGGCAGGGTCCCTACGTCACGTTGGCTGTGATAAGTGTCAAAGCCTGCCGAGCTGTCGCAGCACTCGTGGAATGAAGTGTGCCCTTTCTCTTCTGCTTGGCTTCAGGGACCCATGATGCGTAGTGCGTGGTCCGAGCTACATACTTTTCCAAGGAATGGACATGGGTCAGCGTCAGACGCTTCCCGTACTCCCGCTTCGGGGCACGGTCATCTTCCCCGGACTCACGGCGCCGATTGCCGCTGGTCGACCCGGAACCCTACGCGCGATCGAATCGGCGCTCAAGGGTGACCGGCTGGTGTTCGCCGTGGCGCAACGCGACAACACCGACGAGCCGACGCCGGACATTCTCTACTCGATGGGCGTCATTGCGCGCATCGGACAGATCCAGCGCGGCCTCGGCGGCGTGCAACTGCTCCTCCAGGGTGAGCAGCGCGCCACTGCGCTGCAATACGTCAACAATCCGGCCGACAACTACCTCAGCGCGGTCGTCACGCCGCTCGAGGAGCAGAAGCCGCTGGACGAGAACGACGCTGCGTTCGTCGCACTGTACAAGGAAATTCGCGAGCGCGCCGCAGAGCTGGGCGAGCGGCGCGGGCTGCCGGAAGAGGTGGTGCATCAGGTCCTGGATGCCGTGACGGACGCGGGTCGTTTCGCTGATCTCGTCGCAGGATACATCGAGCTGCCCGTCGCCGAGCGACAGGGCCTGCTCGAGAATCTGTCCGTGGAAGACCGGCTCCGGCGTGTCCTGGTACACGTCCAGCGTCAGATCGGCATGATCGAGATGCAGGACGAGATCAAGTCGCAGGTGCAGGAGGAGCTCGGTGAGCGGCAGCGCGAGATGTACCTCCGTGAGCAGATGAAGGCGATCCAGAAGGAGCTCGGCGACGATGACCAGAGCAAGGAGATCAGCGAGCTACGCGACAAGCTCGAGAAGCTCGAGCTTCCGCCGGTTGCACGGACGGAGGTGGAGCGCGAGCTCGGACGTCTCGAGCGAGCGGGCAGGGAGTCGATGGAAGCGCAGGTCATTCGCACGTATCTGGAATGGATCGCGGAGCTTCCATGGAACACGCGGTCGGACGACAATCTCGACCTCACTCGAGCGCAGCAGGTGCTCGATGACGATCACTTCGGGCTTCCCGACGTGAAGGACCGTGTTCTCGAGTTCCTTGCCGTTCGACAGTTGCGCGCCCAGGAGTTGGCGAACGAGGTCGAGCAGGCGGGAGAAGTGCCGATCGAGAGCTTCCAGGTGGACAAGGAGAACGCGACGCCAGTCATAGGCGCCACGGGCGAGCACCGGGCGGTGACCGACAAGAAGGAGGCGAAGGCGCGCGCCATGGCCAAGGGTCCGATCCTGCTGTTCTCTGGGCCACCGGGCGTGGGAAAGACATCCATTGCGAAATCGATCGCACGGTCGCTCGGGCGTGAGTACGTACGCGTGTCGCTCGGCGGCGTGCGGGACGAGGCGGATATCCGCGGGCATCGCCGCACGTATGTGGGCGCGATGCCCGGTCGCATCATTCAGGGGTTGAAGCAGGCCAAGACGCGCAATCCCGTGTTCCTGCTCGACGAGGTGGACAAGCTTGGCCAGGGCTTTCAGGGGGATCCCGCCAGTGCGTTGCTCGAGGTCCTCGATCCGGCGCAGAATGACAGCTTTACCGATCACTACCTCGGTATTCCGTTCGACCTGAGCGAAGTGCTGTTCATTGCGACCGCGAATTTCGTCCAGAATATTCCCGGCCCGCTCTTCGACCGCATGGAAGCCGTGGAGTTTGCGGGCTACACCGAGCGCGAGAAGGCCGAGATCGCGAAGAAGTACCTGATTCCCCGGCAGCTGGAGGACTCGGGGCTCAAGAGCAAGAACGTGGTGTTCAACGACGATGCGGTGATGAGCATCGTCAGCAAGTACACGCGCGAGAGCGGCGTGCGAAATCTCGAGCGACAGATCGGCGCGGTTGCCCGCAAGGTGGCCCGCAAGATTTCCTCGGGCGAAACGGACGACTTCATCATCACGGTCGAGGATGTTCGCGAGCTGCTCGGACGGCCGCGGGTTCACCCCGAGCACGCGAACGAGGAGAATGAGATCGGCGTAGCGGCCGGGATGTACTACACGCCGATGGGCGGGGACATCATGTTCGTGGAGGCCGCGATCCGCCGGCTGCATGGTGCGCCGCGCATGAGCGACAGCGACGACCAGAAGCTTCAGGTGAGCGGATGGGGAAATGTGTCGCTGATTCTTACGGGACAGCTGGGCGATGTGATGAAGGAGAGTGCGCGGGCCGCGCTCACCTATGCGGCGACGCATGCATCGGCGCTGAAGATTCCAGAGGACCGGTTGGGATCCATCGAAGTCCACGTGCACGTGCCGGCCGGCGCAATTCCGAAGGATGGGCCGAGCGCCGGTGTGGCGATTTCCACAGCCTTGGTGAGTGCGATGTCCGGGCGTGCGGTGCGACGTGAAGTGGCGATGACCGGCGAGTCCACGCTGCGTGGGCGCGTGTTGCCGATCGGTGGTCTGAAGGAGAAGGTGCTGGGCGCACACCGTGCGGGGATTACGACCATCATCCTGCCGAAGGACAACGAGGCGGATATGGAGGACATCCCGGAGGAGGTGCGCAACCAGCTCACGTTCCATCCGGTCAGCACGCTCGACGAGGCGTTTGCGATCGCCCTTGAGCCAGTGCCGAATGGCGCGGCGCCCCCGGCGAAGCCGACCATGATGGAAGAGATGGAAGCGGCGGAGGCGGGGGTTTAGCTAACGGCTGCGTTCGGCTGAGACGCGGTATTGCGTTCCCGAAGGGGATGTGTTACTGTTGGTCTCAGCGACGCACCCCGTGCTTCGGTTCGGGGGACCAGTTCCGACGAATTTGGGGCCTGCTCACCGCGGGTTCCTTTTTTTTCGCCCGCGTCGCTGCTTATGCGGTACAGTTCCGTATCTGTAGGGCGAGCCCCCGCGTGAGGGTGCCGTTCACGTTCAACATGCAGGCGTGCTCGAATGTTCGGGTCGTCGGCAAACATCATTGAGGAGTTCAGCTATGCGTACGACCGGCACCGTGAAGTGGTTCAACGACACGAAGGGCTTTGGCTTTATCACCCCCGCGAACGGCGAGAAGGATTGCTTCGTGCATCACTCCGCCATTCAGGGTCATGGCTTCAAGTCCCTCGCTGAGGGTGAGGCTGTTGAGTTCGACGTGGTTCAGGGCGCAAAGGGCCCGGCTGCGGAGAACGTCGTCAAGCTCGGCCGCTAAACGGCGAGTCGGACTGGCTGGTCGTCACTGACGAGCTGAACTAGTCCCCTCGAAAAACTGCAATGCCCCGTCCGGTTTACCGGACGGGGCATTGTCTTTCTCCTGCACGCGAATGGCAGTCACTCCCAAGACTGAGTACTGAGGTACCTCAGTACTCGTATACGAAGTACGCCCTGCGTCACCCAGAGGTCGCCCGCTGGATTACCTGTCCGCTCTCTGGCATTGCCCGTCAGTCGCCCGGATGTTTG
Source organism: Gemmatimonadota bacterium (assembly GCA_030852985.1). GTDB lineage: Bacteria > Gemmatimonadota > Gemmatimonadetes > Gemmatimonadales > Gemmatimonadaceae > AG11. Next base: position 52,768 of record JALYVY010000003.1, read on the forward strand.
ATGTGCGCCATTGCACGCGCCAGCGTAATGCCGATCGCCGCCTGGTGGCGGAAACCGTCGTAACCCGGCGAGGGTCAAACGTCCCATGATCTCGCTGAAGGCCGGGCGTCATGACGCTCCGCGAGCGCGCAGCGACGCCACCTGGGAGTCGGTCGCTGTTGCTGTCGCGCTGACTTGGGCAGCGATGGCAGGCATCTCGCTCCCGTGGCGGCCGGACTGCCCGACCGCTCAGACCAATCTCAATCCGGCGCGCGATGAGGTCATGCTGGTGACATTGCCTTCGCCGCACATTGCGCTGGCGCCCGAGCACCAGCGAGCGCCGTCGTCGGCGCGCGCTTCGCAGCGCTCCGCGCGTGCACTGGAGACCGGCGCTGCGCCGCGCGACACGGGGTTGACCAGCGCGACCGCTCAAACGACTCCACAGATGACCGCGCCCCTGGCTGTCATCATTGAGACGCCGATGACATCCGCGCCGATGGCACCTTCGATGTCGACACGGCTGCTTCCCTCCCGTCTGCCTTCAACACCGAGGTATTCGGCTCCGCGTTCGCGAAATCCGTTCCTGCACGGTGAAGAGGTCACCGGAGCCGAGCGCGATTCGATGCTCAGTGCGTTGGGTCCGCAGATTCCCCAGCTCGCCGCTGAACGAATCCCCACCCGGAGCGAGATCGATGCCCGGGCGAAGGAGGCGATGCTCAAGATGCGCCTTACGGGGCGAATCCTGCTTGTCCCACCGGATAATTCCGGAGGATTGATCACCGCGAGCATCCCCTTGCCCTTCCTCGATGGCAGTCAGTCGAGGGCGTTGGCGCGACGCGATCGTTCGGCCGCTTCGGCCGGTCAGGCAATCCAGGAGCGGCTGCGGCTGCGCGCCGATTCGGTGAGGCGCGCGAAGGCCGATTCATTGGCGCGGCACGTCGGCGGCCCCAACTGAGCTTGCTCCCGAAGATTTGGCCCCCGCTTCGGCGAAGGCGCGCTGCCGCCTTTCGAATACAACGTGCGAGCTCGATCCTGCTTGACCAGATGGTGCTCCGGTCGGGCCAATGTTTTACGCTCCTGTCGCCCTTACGGAATGATTGCGCCAAATATTGCTGTTTTCCAGGGAACGCTCCTCAGCGGCTCCGGTTCAGTTCCAGGAACGAAGTACTCCGTATAGCGACGCTCGGGTGGGGTGAGGCTATCCGCCAGCAGACCAGTGACGCGGTCCAACGCTGCGCTCACCATGCCCACCGGTGGCACCCATGCGATCGGTGCAGCGCGCCCCGCATAGTACTTTGCCATCATCGCACCCCATATCGGCGCGGCCAAGGTTCCTCCCGCCCCGCCCGGCGTGATGGTCCTTGGACGGTCGAAGCCAAGCCACACGCCCGCTACCAGGTCGGGCGTCATGCCCATGAACCAGACGTCGACGTTGTCGTTGGTGGTGCCAGTCTTCCCCGCGATGACCACGGAGGACGGAACGAGCTTCCTCGCCGGCGCGCCCGTGCCGCGCTCGGCGCCATCACGCATCATGTCACGGATGATGAATGCAACGCGAGGATCCATTACCGGCTGCGGCACCGACGGACCCTTCTGGTACACCACGCGGCCCGTTGCATCCTCGATGCGCGTGACGATGCGCGGCTCGACGGTGCTGCCGAGGTTATCCCACACGGTGTAGGCAGCGATGTAGTCGAGTGGGCGCACGACCGAGGCGCCGAGTGCGCTCGCGGGCACGGGCGCGATAGGCGTCGTGATGCCTACGCGACGCGCCATCTCGACCATCGAATCGAGTCCGATGCGCAGCGCAAGCTGCACGGCCACCGGATTGCGCGAGTGGATGAGCGCCTCGCGCAGCGTGATGGGGCCGAGGAACTTGTTGTCGGAGTTCTCGGGACTGTAGATGTGGCCGTCCGGCATGACAATGGAGAGCGCAGTGTCCGGCACGATCGTCGCCGCGCTCATGCTGTCCTCGAGCGCCTTCGCGTACACGAACGGCTTGAACGAGCTACCTGGTTGGCGAAGGGCGCGCGTGGCGCGGTTGAAGGGAGCCATGGCATAGTTGCGTCCGCCCACCAGCGCCCGCACGTCGCCGGTGGATGGCTCCATCGCGACCACGGCGCCTTCGAGCAGGTCGCCGACGCCCTTGGCCGACGCCCACGTGGGATGATGAAAATCCTTCCGCGCCTCGACGGTTGCGGTGCCTTCCACGAGCGCCTGCGCCGCGGCGCGTTGCAGCGCGGGATCCTCGGTGGTGAAGATCCGGAAGCCACCCGACATTACGTTGATTCCCGCTCGCTCGGCCACCTGGCGGGCGGCGTCGACGAGGTACGCCGACGGTGCTGCGGCTCCGACATACGCCGCGGTGACGACAGGCTCAGCTCGCGCACGCTCCGCATCCGCGGCCGAGACCAGCGACTGGTCCGCCATGAGTCCGAGGATGAGGTCGCGGCGCTGCTTTGCCTTGTCGGGAAAGCGACCCGGATCATAGCCAACGGGTGTCTTCGGCAGGGCCGCAAGCGTTGCGGCTTCAGCGAGCGAGAGCTTCGCCGCCGGCTTGCCGAAGTAGTGGCGCGCCGCCGATTCGACGCCGTACCAGCCGTGCCCGAAGTTGATCTGGTTGATATACGCTTCGAGAATCTGTTCCTTCGAGTAGTGGCGCTCCATCTCACGCGCCGCCTGCTGCTCGTGATACTTGCGCATGGGGCTCATGTCGCGCCGGTCGATGAGGTCCGGGTGCATATTGCCCACGAGCTGTTGCGTGATGGTGCTCGCTCCGCCCCGGTGGCCGCCGGTAATTTTCTCGAGCAGCTTGCCCTTGATCGCACCCGCCACGCCGATGAGGTCCACGCCGTCGTGCTGATAAAAGCGCTGGTCTTCGACCGCCACGAATGCCTGCCCGACATACTTTGGCAACGTGCGGATAGAGACACTCGTGCGAGACTCTGCGCCGATCTCGCCGATGTACGCACCGTCGCGCGCATACACGAGCGACGACTGCGGCGGCCGCACGATCTGCCACACCTGCCCCGTGGCCGCTAGCGGCGGGCGACTCTGAGCGGCGGCGCTTGGCGGCGCTAGCGCGCAGAAGATTATCAGGGCAAGAATGAAGGCGACCTGGCTGCTGGCCGATGTTGGTGTGGAGCGCATGAGCGCAAGATAAACACGACGGCCGAGTGCCAGCCGTTGCCGCGACCCATGCCGGTCGCGATTATCCACTCCATGAGCACATTCGTCACGCTGGCGCTCGCGCAGTTCCAGCCACGCAAGGGAGATTACGCGGGGAACCTCGCGCGCATCGCGGAGATTCTCACGCAGGCCGCTGCGCTCGACCCGCGCCCCGATCTCGTGTGCTTTCCGGAGACTGCCCTGAGCGGGTATTTTCTCGAAGGCGGTGTGCGCGAGCATGCGGTGACGGCGGGCAGACTCGCGGGCGACCTCCACCGTGCATATGGCGGGGGCCCTGCCATTGACGTGTGCGTGGGGTTCTACGAGGTCTGGCACAACAAGCTGTACAACAGCGCGCTCTATGTGTCGCTCGGGCAGACGATTCCGCTCGTTCGGCATGTGCATCGCAAGGTGTTCCTGCCCACCTATGGCTTGTTCGACGAAGAGCGGTTCGTGGAGCGCGGCCGGGAGATTCGTGCCTTCGACACGGCGTGGGGACGCGCGGCCATTCTCGTCTGCGAGGACGTCTGGCATTCGATGACCGGCACCATTGCGGCACTCGATGGCGCGCAACTCATCATCGTGCCCACAGCCCCGCCGGCGCGCGGCGCCTGGCCAAAGGCGGATGACGTACCCGGACCCGCGAGCGCGTCGCGCTGGGAACGTCTCGCGCGCGACATGGCCGATGAGCACGGGTTGTATGTCGCGCTGATTCACCTCGTCGGCAGTGAAGGCGGGAAGGTGTTTCCAGGCGGGGCGATGCTCGCCGGGCCGAAGGGCGAAGTGCGCACGCGGGGGCCGATGTGGGACGAGGCGCTCGTCGTCTCCCGCATTGATCTCGACGACGTCACGCGCGCGCGCGCGGACATGCCGCTCATCGCCGATCTCGAAACGATGATCCCGCACCTGCGTGACGCGATGCTGAAGGTGGACGCTGGCACGCCATACCTGCTCAGCTATGATGGACTATCGGAGATCTCGGGGACGTCCACTCAGGCAGCAAGCGGACCTGGCCAGACGTACTCCGCCGCGAAGAAGGTGATGCAGCCTGTGCCAGTGATTCGCGAGGACTACGCTGGCGGTCCCCCGACGCTCGAGATCGACGGCGCGCTCACCGAAGCCTGGCTCATTCGCTTCCTGCGCGACGAGATGGCGCGGCGCGGCTTCGAGCGCGCGGTGGTGGGCGTATCGGGTGGCGTCGACTCGGCGGTGACGGCGTACCTGGCCGCGCGCGCGTTCGGACCGGAGCGCGTTATCGGCGTACGTCTTCCCTATCGCAGCTCGAGTGCCGACAGCCTCGAGCACGCGCAACTCGTGATCGATGCCCTCGGGATCGAATCACGAACACTCGACATCAGCGCAGCGGTCGACGGCTACCTGGCAACCGAAGCCGACGCGGACGGTGCCCGCCGAGGCAACGTCATGGCCCGCATGCGCATGATTGCGCTTTTCGACCTCTCGGCGAAGCATCGCGCGATTCCACTCGGCACCGGCAACAAGACGGAGCGGCTGTTCGGCTACTTCACCTGGCATGCGGACGATTCCCCGCCGATCAACCCACTCGGTGATCTCTTCAAGACGCAGGTCTGGGCGCTGGCTCGGCACCTCGGCGTGCCGGAAATAATCGTCGGGAAGGCGCCGACGGCGGACCTCGTTGTTGGACAGACGGATGAGAGCGACTTCGGCATCAGCTACGCGAAGGCCGATGCGCTGTTGAACTGGATGCTGAACGGATACAGCGAGTCGGAACTGGTGGAACGCGGCTTTGCCTCGGCCGAAGTTGCGCTGGTGCGCAAGCGACTCTCGAGCACACACTGGAAGCGGCGATTGCCGACCGTAGCGATGCTGAGCACATCGACGATCGGGGAGAGCTATCTGAGGCCGGTGGACTACTGAAAAGCCATCGGAACGGCGACGACAACGAGGGCACACTCTTCGCATTTTAAACCGCCATGAGCGCGAAGAAATCGAGTCCGAAGTCAGCAGCCCGGAAGGGCGGGCCGCGGAAGCCAGCGGCAAAGCTGACGGCAAGTGAGAAGACTGCGCCCCGGAAAGCCGCGGGCAAGGCCAAGGTCGCGGCTAGATCCGCTCCCAACAAGGCGTTGAAAAAGAAGCGAGTCTCGTTTCGCGATGAGTTGGCGGGCGCCGCGACGAAACCGCTCGCCGCGTACAATGAGAAGCGCGATTTCTCGGTGACGGACGAGCCGGCGGGGAAGGTTCCGCGGACGAAGGGCAAGGCGCTGCATTTCGTCATCCAGAAACACGCCGCGAGTCACCTTCATTACGACTTCCGTCTCGAGCTCGACGGCGTGATGAAGTCGTGGGCAGTGCCGAAGGGTCCGAGCCTGGATCCGGCGGTGAAGCGGCTCGCGATGGAGGTTGAGGATCATCCGATCTCGTACAACGCGTTCGAGGGAACGATTCCCCAGGGTGAGTACGGCGGCGGCACCGTCATGCTGTGGGATCGTGGGACGTACGAGGCAGAAGACGGCGGCGGGGTGGAATCGCTGCGCGAGGGCTACCGCCGCGGCGACCTGAAGTTCACGCTGCACGGCAAGCGGCTCGAGGGCTCATGGGTGCTCGTGCGCATGAGGCGGCCGGGGCGGCCACAGTGGCTGTTGATCAAGCATCACGACGATTACGCCGATGCGGCACGCGACATCGTCGCTGAACTGAAGACCTCGGTGGTCAGCCGCCGAAGCATGGAAACCATCGCGAAGAGCGGAACGGTGTGGCACTCCAACAGTTAGCCGTAAGTTGTTTCCATCGGCCGCGTTTAATCCGAGATAATCGCTCCATATTTTCGCCACTTTTGGCAACAGATTCGGGGATTGGGTGTATGATTTGGTAACCGGGAGAACAGCGAGTCTATGGTCCAGTCCGGTAGAGCGTGAACATCCTTTCTGAACCGCGGGGTATCTCCTCCATGCGAAATACACTTCGTCTTTCGATCAGCTCGCTGGCGCTCGTTACGATCGCCGCATGCTCGCGCTCGGCGGATCAGCCCGTGTTATCCGACGATCTTCAGAAGGATCTGGCCTCGGTTGGCGGGGGTGACGTTCAGCTCGCCGGAGCCGCCACCCCTCGGCTCGACATCGTGTCGGCGGGTGAGCGGACCAAGAGTGCGACGCCTGCACCGAAGTCGCCGACGGTGTCGCGCGCGCCGAGTGCAGCGCGAGGCTCGCGTGCGCCTGTGCGGAGCGTCAAGCGCAACACCCCTGCTCCGGCACAGGCCGCTCAGGACGCCGTGGATGTCGCGCCTGCCGAGGTGCCGCAGGCGCAACGCGCACCTGAGCCCGTACCGGCTGCACAGGGTCGTCCCGAGGCGCCGCGTCCGTCAACTCAGCGTGAGCCGCGCGGGGGCTGGAAAACGCCGGGCCAGATCATCCGGAACGCGCCATTCCCCATCAACCCGTAAGCGGCTAATCAGCGTTCGAAGGCGTATCTGGTACATGTGTCAGGTACGTGGACGGGTAACGAGCTACGGCAACGTTATTCCATTCCAAGCACCCCGTGCCGCGCCTGTTACGCTGTTAAAGTCGATAACGTACACCGTTCCTCGTGGCCGTTATGTCAGTCATGGTACCAGATACGCCGTACCTGGTACGCTCTTCCTGTCTTAGCCCGTCAGCGCAGGCGCACTCGGGCGAGGTGTACGCCGCTCGCATCACGTGTGGACAGGTAGACGATGCGCCCTTCGCCGAATCCCACAAGATTGAAGCCCTGTGGAATCTGGATGCGGTCCACGAGCTCGCCCTTCCGGTTGATGACGTCGAAGATCGGACCACCGGGGAGCGGCGTGGGCGTGTTGATGTGTACCCAGAGATTCCCGTCACCATCGGCGCGAACGCTCCGCTCGGCAAACGGCGGCTTGTAGTCCGGGAGATCCTGCGGATCCATCACGCCCGCCGTGCGCAACTGCGGCATCGGTGGGGCGTTACCGCCCGCAACGACGACGGGCGTGGGAATGCAGGAGGGGCGGCCCATCAGTGCCCCAGGCGGGCCGGCGTCGGAGGCATCGGGATTTCCGCCATTGCCGCCGCGACCCCCTCGGCCGCCGGGAAATCCACCGCCGTTGCCGCGACCGCCACCACCGTTAGGGTCAAACCCACCGCGACCGCCACGCCCAGCTCGGGCGTCAGCGAGGGCGGTAGAGTCGACCGGCGGTGCGGCTCCCTCGATCATCGTGGGTTCTTCACCGGCGGAACAGGCAAAGATATAGTTCGTGGGGAACGCGAGCCCCGGGGGCAGCTTCCAGCCCCGCTGAAGCCCCTGCGGCAACGTGAAGTTTGCCGGAATTTGAAGCGAGTCCGGGTACGCCTTGCCGTACTGGTTCACCCAGCGGATGAGTTGCTGGAGATAGCCGCCCATGGCTCGGCGCGTCTGCACGTTGCGGACGGAATCGACGAGAAGCTGCTTGGTGGAATCGTTGAGGCGCGTCCACGGGTACGGGAGCTTTGCGGACGACGTAACCTTGCCGTCGGCGCCCCGATACTCCACCCGGTAGTCGCGCGCGCGGACGAACGCGATCACCCCGTCTGGCAGCACAGCCCATTCGTCGGTCGCGGGAAGGGGGTTGGTGACTTGAGTAAAGTTGAATCCCCCGGTGGGCAGGACGCGAATGCTGTTTTCTTCCTTCGGAATACGGATGACGCCGAGCGTGTCGAGCTTGCGGGCGTCAAGGGTGATGCCGACGATGAAGGCAGAATCCGGTGGCTGCGGAAACCAGGGGGTGCCATCCGGTGGTGCAATTTTCGGTGGGGCGGTCTGTGCGTTGATCCGATAGACGAGCCGTCCCTGAGCATCCACGCCGGGATAACCGCTGAAGCCGGCCAGCGCATTGGCGTCCTGCACCCGTGGAAGCGAGCGCACCCGCGCGATCTTTCCGTTCTGGTCCAGTAGCACCATCGCGAATGCCGATGCATCAATGAACAGGGTGGTGTCGCCGCGATAGCGCATCAACCCACCCGCGCGCGTGCCGTAGTAATTGCGCGTTTCGCTGAGCGAGTCGAGCACGACGCGCAGCACCTTGAGATTGGTGTCCAGCATCAGCAGGCGCCGACGTGTGCCATCGTTGAGCAGCACGCGCCCGTCGGCCAGTTGAAGTACGCTGGTGATGGAGCCGAGCTGTTCGGTGGAGACCGCCGACGCTGTGGAGATGCGGCGAATAACGGGCCCGACGCTCAGCGTGGGCACCGCGGGCTGCGGGCGCGCAGCGGGTGCAGCCGGCGCCGGCGTCTGGGCCTGTACGCGCGATGGCAGGGCCACGAACGCGATGGTAGATGCGATGCGAAGAGATGTTCTCATGGTCTTGATGCAGGAATAACGGACTGCGGAACAGTGGGCGAGACTGCAACTGCAACCGCAACGACGGAAACGCAGCGATCAGACTTTCAGGTGCTGAACGGCTGCAATCACCCACCTCGGCCGCCGCCGCGTCCACCACCATCTCCGCCGCCACCGCCACGGCCACCACCGCCACCGTTCCCATTACCGCCGCCGACGTACAGTCCGGTGCCGTTGCGGATTGATGTCAGGTATAGCGGATCGAGCGCCGAGAGCACCTGCGCGGGCAGCTTGCGCTTTTGCTCCGGCGTGAGGAGCTCCTGGATGGTACGGCCAATGACGATCAGCATGTCAACCTGCGCATGACGCGCTGTGAGGTAGCGGTTGTAGACCTCGTGTTCGTCGTACGATTCGGGCAGCGTCGCAAACCACTGCGCCACCGGTGTCCAGAGCGAATCGGTGCGATACAGGTAGTCGCGATTCATTGATGCGATGCTATCGGCCTGGAACGCCGTCAGCTGGAGCGTATCCTGCTGCCGCATGATGTTCACCATCGGATTCTGCAAGCCTGCGGACGCCTGCTGACGGAACGCGAACTGATTCTGTCGGGAGCCGGGCTGGCTGCGGCCGACGTCGAGGCTCTGCTCCAGGCGCTGCCATTCGCGGGTTGCGCCGAGATCATACCGGAGCGACACCGTGAGGACCACGGGCGTGCGGAGCGTCATGAGCTGCGGACTGGTCGCGCCAAAACGCTGGTTGACTTCGTACTTGTACGTATTGGTGGTCGCGTCAAAGCCGCGCACGTAGAGCAACGCGGGATCCGGCGAGACCTGCATGCCCCAACCCTTGATGTTGTTCGTGCCGTTCACGAGCAGGTCCGCCGCCCCGATGGGATTCGAGAGCGAGAAGGACAGGTTCGCGCGTTGAGGCATGTGGAACTTGGCACGATCCAGCGTGAGCTGGAGCGACGCCGTGGAACTCCACGGCCCCTTGCACGAATTGCGATCCGCGATGCGTCCCACCTGCGACGAGAGACACGGCGACCCCGCGATGAGCGAGCGGAGCGTGGTTGCGGCGGCCGGATCGGCGAGCTGCGCGGGGTCATAGATGAAAGCGCGGTCGTTCGACGCGCCATCGCCGTTCACGTCGCCTGCAATCATCGGCGTGTAGCGGCCGCCCGACCGGAAGTTGCCGTTCCAGTTCAGGTGCACTGCACCAAACAAGCTGTAGCGGAGGTTGTACGTGATCTGGTGTGGCCCCTGCGCCGACTTCGCCCACTCGACGAGCAGCGGATTCGACGCGGTGCTGGTGAAGCCGGAGTACTGCTCCCGAATGTCGGAGAAGGTATATGCCAGGCTCCACCCAAACTCGTTCTGCACGCGGCTGATCGGCGAGAGGCGGAACATGAGCTGCGCGGTGCGTCCCTGGAGATCGGAGCGCAACTCGTTCACGCGATTGAACGACTGCGAAATGCGCGCATCACGCGAGGCAATGCTGCCCGTCGTTGGCACGATGCTGGTCGGCGACACATACACCGGGCGGCCGTCGTCGAGTGAGAAGCGCGTCGTGGGCGCGAAGTTGAGGTCGAGCGTGCGCTGCTGGTTCAGGTTCAGCGAATAGGTGGCCTCGCTGCTCACCCAATAGCGCGCGTCGAGTACGGTGCCGTTCCACGAGAGATTGGAGCGCACCGACTTCGCTGGCTTGAAGTCCGGCGAGAACAGCGTGACGGTCGGCGCGGCGTTCGAGAATACCGACCCTGCGCTTCCATCGGCGCATGCGGTTGGAATGCCGGAAGGGTTGGTCGTATACATCGTCCAGTCAGGTATCGGAACGGCCGGCCCGGTGCACACGATCTGCTGGGTACCGGTCGCGAGCCCGGTGTTGTCGAGTGCTGAACCGATAGCGCCCGCGTTCAGGTTGCTCGCGAACACGCCGATGCCGCCACGCACGACCGCGCGCGGGGTGCGCGCGGCGCCGAAGAATGCGGCGATTTCATTCGCGGATCCGGTGGTCCAGGAGAACCCGATGCGTGGGCTGAGGACGAGCGGCGAGGGAACCTTGTCGTTCTGCCGTCCGAATTCCGTCTGGACCAGTGAGTTGAAGCCTGGCGTCGTAGTGTAGTGGCTCGCGTCGACGCGGACGCCGTACTGGATCTGCAGGTCCTGCGTGCGGCGGTAGGAATCGCCGAGGGCCACGGATCCGGTGAATTGTCCCGTGGAGCGCTGGCGTGCCGCGAGCGTGCGCGAACGAGGCAGGAAGCCCCGCCTCGAGGTCCGCGAGCGAGTTGAAGTTGAAGCTGCCGTACAGGTTCGACGACAGGTCCTGCTCGTTTCCGCTGTAGACGGCCTCGGTGCTGAGCTTGATGCGATGCTTGTTGCCGTCGTCGAACCACGAGAGGGTGTTCTGCGCCGTTGCTCCGACGGAGCGGCTGCTGGAGCGGAGGGTCTGGTTGCCGCCGAAGGCAAGCGATTGCACCCCGCTGGTGCCGTCCTCGAAGATCGAATTCACACGCACACGACCGGAGGGCAGCTGGAGGTACGGATCGCCATAGTTGCGCGCACCGTTCAGGCCGATGGTCGTTTCGCTGAGGAGCAGGTTGATGTAGCCGCTGTGCCGGCCCTGCACGCCCCCGCCGTAGTTGAAGCGGTCGCCGCTGGCCGACGAGAGGGAAGTCGCGCTGCCCGTCACGGGGCTCTGGCGCGACCAGTTGCCGTTGAACGTCAGGTTGAACGCGTTGCCGGCGGTGGACGTGGGCGGATTGTAGTCGAGGCTGCCAAAGGCGGAGCCGTTATCGGCCACGCGGTTGCTGTGCTGAATGCCGCCCGTGGTGGGAACGCCTCGCAGCGCCAGGATGTCCAGGAAGCGCGCCACCGAATCGATGGCAATGCCCGCCGTCTCGAGCCCGAGTGCGTTGGTATTGAGCAGGTTCTGGTTGAACCGCGAATTCCGGCCGAGTTGGTAGGAGAGGTTGTAGAAGGATTTGTTCATCTCGATGGGGCCGGAGGCGACACCGCCCCACGAGACGCTCGTGTAGTCGTTGCCCAGCGCGGCGGCCGCGCGGTCGCTCCACTCGAGTGCAGGGGCATTCACCACGGCGGACGTACCGCGCGTGCGGAAGTTGGAGCCGCTGCTCGATTGCACATTCAGGTTTGCGCCGCTGAATCCTCCGCGGGATACATCGTAGGGCGATGTGGAGACCGACGTCGAGATGGCTGCGTCGCGCGGCAGGCTCGACGCGCTGGATTGCACTCCATTGAGCGTCACGGTGTTCTGGTCGGCGCCGAGCCCGAGCACGGAGAATCCGTCGGCGGCACCGTCGACGCCGGGAACGAGCAGCACGCCGGGGAGCGAGGCCGCCATCGCCGCGAGGTCGCCCTGAAGCTCCGGCGGAACATTGTCAGCGGCGACGCTCTTCTCCGTGCCGCCGATATCCGGCGTCACTTGATTGCGGTTGATGCGCTGTTGAACGGTTTCGCTGGTGACGATGGTATCAAGCTGGATGATGTTCATCCGCGCGTCGGCAACCAGCACCTCTTCATCGGCGAGGCGCTTCACCTCGAACTGCCGAAAGAGATAGCCGATGCGGGCGTATCCCATGATGTAGTCGCCCGAGTTGCCAGGAAACGCAATCTGGAAGGCGCCCTTGTCGTTCGTCCGCACTTCGCGCGTGACGTTGTCGGGAATCGAGGTGGCAGTCACTCGCACCTGGGCAAGTGGAAGCCCCTCGAAATTGGTCACCTTCCCGCGGATCACGTCCGTCTGCGCGCTCAACCTGGGAGCCGCAGCGCACACGGCGAACAGCACAGCACACAGCATGCTGGTTCGCCGGAGGGCGCGCACCGCCAATCGATCTTCTTTCTTCATCGGTAGTCCTTTGAACCTGCTCGAGTGCAGTCGTGACGACGTGACTGGAGTCCATCGCTCAAGATGAAGTACACGCGCCGGTGTCGTTCGTTGGAACGGGCGACCACGCCGGGGTATTGAGGGGGCGCCGGGCGGAGGTGAGCGATTTCCGTACACGACGAGGTGCCCGCTCTTGCCGAGCGGCGCCGGCAGGTCCGGGAGTGGCTCGGGACCGGCATCTGACCGAGCGCCATCGCGCTGTTCTTGGAGTACCTGCGGCAACCTCGAACGGGACTACACGGAGCGAAGGGCTAGCGGCCTAGCGGGGGCCTAGCGGCAATACTGTTCAGTTTGTGGATTTACGGGGATCATCCCATGCGGGCGTGTGACGGCGCCGCCGCACGATGTGGACCCGGAACGTGCGCCGGCGGGTAGGGAGTCGCCGG